>CANHPN010000006.1 GCA_947462535.1 Akkermansiaceae bacterium
CGAGCGCCCGGGCAAGGCGCAGGACCGCAACGACCTCCTCCGCAGCGTCTGGGGCTACAGCGACGCCGCCCACAGCCGGACGCTCGACACCCACATGAAACGGCTCCGCCAGAAACTCGGTTCTCACGGCACTTGGGTTGAAACCGTGCGCGGCATCGGCTATTGCGTTGCGAAAGCCGACGCATGACAACCGAAATCTCCATCTTCGCCACCGTTGCGGCTCTCGCCGCGTTGGTCATCCTCGCCCTCCGCCACCGCGGTTCGAGCAGACAATCCCAAGCGGAGGTCAAGGCCTGGAAACTCCGCCTCGAGAATGATCTCCAACAAGCGCGCGACGAGCGCAACAGCCTGCTAGACGCGCTCGGCGACGCTTTCGTGCTCGTCGATCCGGATGCGAACATCCGCTTCGCCAACGAAGCCGCGCGTTCCCTCTTCGGTGCCCGGGAGCTCCTCAACCGTCCCGTTAGCGAGGCCTTCCTCGACCCCCGCCTCGCCGAAGCCCTGCTCCGCTGCCTCGCCACCGGCGAGCCCGTCCAATCCCGCGTCGTCCTACCCCAGCAGACCTCCCCGCGCGGCGACCTCGAAACCCGCGGCGTCAACGCCTGGATCATCGACGCCGCCCGACTCTCCAACCCGCCCGGTGGCTCCCCGACCACCCGAGTCATCATCCGCGACGTGACCGCCGAGCACCAGCTCGAACAAGTCCGCAAGGACTTCGTCGCCAACGCGTCCCACGAGCTCCGCACCCCGCTGGCCATCATCAACGGCTATCTGGAAAACCTGTTGGACGACGACATGATCGAAGAACCCGAGATGGCTCGCCGCTTTCTAACGATCATGCGCAAACACGCGGACCGCATCTCGCACATTGTGGAGGACATGCTGGTCATTTCACGCCTCGAGTCCGGCGAGGCGAACGCGCTAAAAGTCGAACCGTTCCGTTTCGGCTCCTGTATCAAGGACGTCCTCGAGCGACTCGAATCCGTCATTCAAAATCAAAACGCCGCGATCACCATCACCTTGCCGGACCCGGAACTCATCATCCACGGCGACCGCTTTTATTGGACGCAGGTGCTTTTCAACCTCATCGAAAACGCGCTCAAACAAAATCCCTACGGCGGACTGTGCGTCGAAGTCGGTTGCGAACCGGCCGGCGAAGCCATCCGCATCTGGGTTTCCGACAACGGCGTCGGCATCCCGAGCGCGGATCTGCCGCACATTTTCCGGCGCTTCTTCCGGGTGGAAAAACATCACTCGCAGCAGGAAATCAAAGGCACCGGCCTCGGCCTCTCCATCGTCAAGCGCGCCATTGAAGCCCACGGTGGCACGATCGGCGTCACCTCGGTGCCCGGCAGCCAGACGAAGTTCCTCATCACCGTGCCCAAGGCGCTGGGTTAGAGACGCGATCCAATCGCGGTGGCTCGCGTGATTTTCCGAAATTTGCCGTGCGACCGCCGGAAAAATTCGCGTAAATCCTCGCGGACGCGGGCTTCGAGCCTGTCCACCTCACCCCATTTCCCAAATGTCCTCGGCTTCAATCCAGATCATTCACAAGGAGCGCCTTCCTGCGACGGGCATTCTGGTCATTCCTGGCCGACTTGATTTCGAGCTACTGCTCTGTTTTGAAAAACTCTTCGCCGGGCGTAAAATCACCTGGCTCGTCGAGGAAACCGCCCACTACGACCCCGCACTCCGCAGCCACCTGCAAAAATCCGGCTCCGGCGCGATGTTCGCCGCTGACGACGCCGCGCCCGAAGCCGCCGGAAGCCAGCTCAAACCCTACCTCGCAGACGGCGGCGTCCTGATTTTCGTACCCGGCCGCGCAACCACCCGCAATGCCACCGCCTGCCACATTCCGGCAGCCCACTTGCACGCCCTCTGCGCGTTCGGCCTGCCGATCCTGCCAGTCGCCATCGACTTCCCGCGCGAGTCCGGCCTTTGTATCGAACGCAAGTCATCGCTCCCATCCGCGGTCGTCGCCATCGGAAAGCCCGTCGCCGCCGAGAGCGCGAGCGTCGCCGCCTATCAACAAGCGCTGCTGGAAGCGGGCGAGGAAGCCTACAGCAGCCGCTCGCTCTTGAAAGGCTCGCTGGCGATGGCTCTCCTCGAAGGGCTCAAAAAACACGGATCAAAGCACCGGATTCTGGATGGCTCGGACGACTCGGAAGTTAGATTCGACAAGATCCTCGCCGCCGCCATCGCCCTTTCCAAATTCATCAGGAAGGAAACCGATAAGCCGCGCGTCGCCATCGTCCTGCCTCCCGGCAAAGGCGGACTCATCGCCAACCTCGCCGTCCTCTTCGCCGGGAAAATCCCGGTGAACCTCAATTTCACCGCCGGCCACGAAGCCATCAAGTCCTGCATCCGCCAGGCCGACGTCGATCGCTTCATCACCGCCGACCCCTTCGTCCGCAAGGTCTCGTCATTTCCATGGCCGCCTAACCGCGACCTGATCTTCATCGAGCGCGTCCTCCCCACGCTCAAGAAGAAAATCGTCACCTGGGCCATCGTTTCCAAAATCCTCCCCGCCAAAGTCCTCGGCTTGCTCCTCAACCTGAACCAGCGCCGCGGCGACGACGAGGTGACGCTGCTCTTCACCTCCGGCTCCTCCGGCGAGCCCAAGGGCGTCCCTCTCAGCCATCGCAACGTGTTAGCCAACGTCTGCCAGTTCGGCACCCGGCTCGACCTGCCTAAAAATTCTGCCATCCTCGGCTGCCTGCCGCTTTTCCATTCGTTCGGCTGCACCGTGACGCTCTGGTTCCCCGTCATCGAGGGCGTCAACCTCGTCACCTATCCGAGCCCGCTTGAAACCAAGCGACTCGCCGAGCTCGTCGCCCTCCATCAGGTCAACATCTTCCTCTCCACCCCCACGTTCCTGCGGGGCTACATGAAGCGTATCGACCCCGCCCAGCTCTCCTCCCTCAAGCTCGTCGTCACCGGCGCGGAGAAACTTCCCCAGTCGCTCGCCACCGCCTTCGAGGAAAAATTCGGCATCCGCCCGCAGGAAGGCTACGGCCTGACAGAGACATCCCCGGCCACCAACGTCAATCTGCCAGATCCCCTGCCGCAGCGCGATTCCATCGCCCTCCCCTCTTCCCGCAACGGCTCAGTCGGCCAGATGCTGCCGGGCCTCGCCATCAGGATCAGCGACCCGGTCACCGACCAGGAAATCCCTATCAACCGTCAGGGCATCATCTGGTTCAAAGGCGCTAACGTCTTCTCCGGCTACCTCGGTGCCCCCAAGAAATCCGCCGAGGTCCTCACCCCCGACGGCTGGTTCCGCACCGGCGACGTCGGCCGCGTCGATGACGACGGCTTCCTCTACATCGAGGGCCGCATCTCCCGCTTTTCCAAAATCGCCGGTGAAATGGTGCCCCATGAAACCGTCGAGGCCGCCATCAACAAAGTCCTCGGCCTCGACTCCGAAGCCGAGCGCCGCATCGCCGTCGTCGGCGTGCCCGACGAGCAGAAAGGCGAAGCCATCCTGCTCCTCTCTACCATCGCCGGACCCGCGCTCGAACAGGAATGCATCGACCTTCGTTATAAATTGCTAGACGAAGGACTCTCCTCGCTCTGGTGCCCCAAGCGCATCATCCCCGTCACCGAAATCCCCGTCCTCGCCTCCGGCAAGCTCGACATCAAGTCATGCGAGACGCTCGCCAAGCGCGAGGCATAGCAGCCATTGAAAACAGGACCATCCACTCCGGTCGTGGTTTGTGCGGATGCCGTCCGCGCACTCTATCCGACATCTGTCATCAGTCTCAAGGCGCTTGCCATCTGTGGTCCGTTTTTCCTGCTCGGCACTCTTCTGAAAATGGAATGGCTGGGCATAATCGGCATCGCTCTCGCCGGCGGACTATTGATCGTCCCGTATGTCCTGCAACCAACCGCTTCATCAACTCTCTCCCCTGCGCCTCATGTGGTTTGCCGGCGGGCCGGTTTACGACGGTGAAGTTCGTCGTTCATCTTGAGTACATCCATTGCGGCCACCTGTCCCGGACGGATTGCATGTATTTCGGTCCCGGAAAGCCAACCAAGGTGTGATTTTCCGATAAGATCAGGCGGTTCGAACTCTGTTTTCCCGCTCGACTCCATCGATTCCGTTCCTGACCATCGCCGCGGTTCCTAACGCTCCCATTTTCCATGCCCAACCGTATCGACTCCACCTTCGCCCGCCTCCGTGAAACCCAACAGAAAGCCTTCGTCGCCTACGTCGCCGCTGGCGATCCTGATTTCGAAACCTCGCTGGAAATCATCAAGTCCCTCGCCGACGCCGGAGCCGACATCATCGAGCTCGGCCTGCCGTTTTCAGACCCGTTAGCCGACGGCATCGTCAACCAGATGGCCGCCGAGCGCGCCCTCAAGTCCGGCATGAGCACCGCCCGCGCCATCGAGCTCATCCGCCGCTTCCGCGAGACGCACCAGACGCCCATCGTCCTCTTCACCTACCTGAATCCCATTTTCACCTACGGCTTCGAGGCCTTCCACCACGACGCCGCGGAAGCCGGTGCCGACGGCATCCTCCTGCTCGACCTCCCGCCCGACGAGGCCGCGCTCAACAAGGACCTCGCCATCGGCGCGGGGCTCAAACACATCCGCCTCATCGCCCCGACCACGCCACCGGAACGGGTCAAAATTCTCGCCCAATCCTCTGAGGGCTTCATCTATCTGCTTTCCCGCACCGGAGTCACCGGTTCCCACGGCGCGCCCTCCGCCAACATCGGAGCCCAGATCGCCGCCATCCGAGCCCACACCGACACTCCGATCTGCGTTGGCTTCGGCATCACCACCCCCGAGCAAGCCGCGGAAGTTGCGAAATCCGCCGACGGCGTGATCGTCGGTTCCGCCATCGTCAAACAAGTCGAGCTCCATCCCGAAAACGCCGCGCAAGCCGTCCGCGACTTCGCCACCCCGCTCATCGCCGCCACCCGTTTATCCGCCGTCTAACTCGCCCGGCGCAGGCACCCTGAAAAGCCCCTAAAATCGGTTGACCGAAATCCGGAGCGCTGCTCGATTCCGCGCTTCGCGACAACAGTAGGCGGTCCGATTGAGTCTCCCTGAGGGTTTTGGGGTTTTCCCCGGGATGATCGATCGGGCCGCTTTTTTAAGGAGTGTGGACACTTTTTGCTTACTGGAACTGATGGTGCTGCCCTGACTATTGCTGACCACAAAAAGGTAGCCGCCGGGTCAAACAAGCGTCTTCGGTTCAATAAAATCCACCTGGCTCCAGCGGTGCGTGGCACTGACGTCGTCATTCGCCGCTTGGGCCTCTCGACCCGGCGTCATCTCATTTCCCGAGCGGCTTGTTTCTGCCTGCGCGGTCCACAGTCTGCGGTTCGTCGGTTGGCTGCGGCGCATCATGAGAAACTATCCGAACCCGCAAAAGACGACGAGAATCGACAGGATCACCCTTATTTGCCCTGGCGGGCGGTGGCCTTGAGGCGGAGGGCGTTGAGGGCGATGAAGCCGGTGGCGTCGTCCTGATTGTAGGCTTCCTCCTGGCCACCTTCCATGGTGGCGACGGCTTCGGAATACATGCTGAACGGCGAGCGGCGGCCGGCTTGCATGACGTTGCCTTTGTAGAGCTTCATGCGGACTTCGCCGGTGACGGTTTTCTGCGTCTCGGTGACGAGGGCCTGGATGGCGACGCGCTCGGGAGCGAACCAGAAACCGTTATAGACGAGCTGGGCGTATTTCGGGATGAGGCTGTCGCGGATGTGCATGGACTCGCGATCAACGACGAGGGTCTCCAAGTCGCGATGGCCGGCTAGCAGAATAGTGCCGCCTGGGGTCTCGTAGATGCCGCGGGATTTCATGCCGACGAAGCGGTTTTCCACGATGTCCACGCGGCCAATGCCGTTGCGGCCGCCAAGCAGGTTGAGGACGCGCATGACGCCGTATGGTGTCAGAAGGGCGTAGCCGTCTTGTTGGCCGGTGGATTTCACGTCGCCGAGCTCGGAGAGGATGGCGTCGAGGTTGTCGTGCTTGAGGCCGATGGCGTTGCCTTTTTCAAACAGGATCTGGATGTATTCCGCCTGGTCGGGGGCGTCTTCCGGGGAAACGGATAGGACATACATGTCGGTGTCCGCCGGAGTGGTGGCGTCATACCACGGGTCTTCCATGGCTCCGGCTTCGAAGGAAATGTGGAGGAGGTTGCGGTCCATCGAGTAAGGCTTCTTCATGGAGGCCTTGATTGGAATGTTGTTAGCCTCGGCGTAGGCGATCATTTCGGCCCGGCCGGGAAATTCCTTGCGGAACTCGGCATCGCGCCACGGAGCGATGCACTTGACGTTAGGCGCGAGGGCGGCGGCGGAAAGCTCGAAACGGACCTGGTCGTTGCCTTTGCCGGTGGCACCGTGGGCGATGGCGTCGGCCCCTTCGGCGAGGGCGACCTTGATCATGTCATGGGTGATGCAGGGGCGGGCGATGGAAGTGCCTAGCAGGTAGCGGCCTTCATAAATCGCGCCGGCCTGGATCATCGGGAAAATGTAGTTGGCTGCGAAGTCTTCCTTGAGGTCGCCGATGAAGCACTTGGAGGCGCCGGTGGAGAGGGCTTTGGCTTCGAGGCCGTCGAGCTCGTCTCCTTGGCCGACATCGGCGCAATAGGCGATGATGTCGGCGTTGTATTTAGCCTTGAGCCAGAGAAGGAGGACGGAGGTGTCAAGACCACCGGAGTAAGCGACGACGATTTTCATGAGGGCGGGAGGCAAGCATGAAGCGGCGTGGCGGGCAAGGGGGAAGAGCTTTTGGCGCGGCTAAAAGAGCGAGGAGGATTTCAGCCGCAAAAAGGGGCGAGAAAGGGCGGGAGGCTGGCCGATGACGAGAAATGGAATTCGCGGTCCGTGACGAGTCAGGCTTGCAGGGCGTGGGTGGCGGGCAGCTTTTGGCGGCTTTTTCAAAAGTGACGAGCGTGTGGCCTTGGCCGTGACTCGCCCCATGGATCAAGCGATCCACAAACCCCGGTTTCGCGGAGCTCAGGTTGGGGAGGGCGAGAACATCGCATCCATGTCGTGATTCTGATCCTCGCGGACATGGCGGCGGGCAATTGCCAACCAAGGCATGTTGTCGTCGCTCAGCGGCGCGACGGGCTCGACTGCGGGCTCAGGTTTTTCCTCCAGCCATTTCTGGAAGAGCTCCACGGCGACCGAACGGATCGGACGACCTTCCATGGCGCTGCGGGCCTTGACGCGGCGGTAGAGCTCGTCCGGGATATCGAGAGTGGCTTTTATGGAATAAAGGTTCCTGTATTCCATGCCTCGGGTCAATTTGGGTTTTTCACCAGCACTGCGGCGTAGAAGCCGTCGTAACCGGTGGCGGCTGGGGAAACGGGGCTTTCTTCGAGCAACGTGAAGCAGCCTTTCGCCAAGAGCTTGTCGATGGCGGCGCGGTTTTCTGACGGAAGAATCGAGCAGGTGGCGTAAACCAAGCGGCCGCCGGGCTTGAGCATGGCGGGGTATTTGTCCAATAGCTCGGCCTGGATGCCGCGGAGGCGGTCGATGGCGGCGAACTTGAGCCGCCATTTGAGATCGGGCTGGCGTTTCAAAGTGCCGAGGCCGGAGCACGGGGCGTCGATGAGCAGGCGGTCGGCGACCTCGGCAAAATCGGTGGTGGTGGCGGCGGTGATTTCCTTGGATTTCACGCACTTGTTGGCGTTGGCGCGTTTGGCGCGGCGCTCGAGTTCGACGAGTTTTTTTGAATCGATGTCCATGCCGAAGACCCGGCCGTCGCCTTTCATGAGGGCGGCGAGGTGGAGCGATTTGCCGCCGGCCCCGGAGCAGGCGTCGATGACGCGCTCGCCGGGCTGGGGATCGACGAGCGGGGCGATCATCTGGGAGCCGGCGTCCTGGATTTCTACGCGACCGTCGAGCCGGAGGGATTTCGGCAGGGATTTGCCGGGGGCGAGCACGAGGGCATCCGGCAGGCCGGGGACTTCGGTGGCGGTGATGTGAAAACTGGCGAGCCAGGCAATGGCTTCCGGGCGGGTGGCGCGGAGGGTGTTGACGCGGAGAAAGACGGAGGCGCGCTGATTGAGGGCGGAGAGTTCGGCGTCCCAGGCATCGCCGAGTTCCGCAGCAGCGAGGGCGTCGAGCCAGTCCGGGATGGACTCGCGGACGGCGCGGGGTTGGTCGGCCAACTCGGCTTCGCGGGCTTTCATTTCCTCGGCGGATTTGCCGTTGTAGGCCCACCATTCCGGGATTTCGTATCCCATGCGGACCCACTGGGCGGCGCAGAGGGCGGTGGTTTCCTCGCTGTCGACGAGGAAGGAAAGGGCGCGGCGCCAGCGGGCGACTTCGAAGACGGTCTCGGCGATGAAACTGCGGTCGCGCTTGCCCCATTTCGGGTTTTCCTCGAAGGCGGTGGCGAGTTCGTGATCGAGGACCTTGTGCTCGCGGAAGACGGACTTGGCGATGTTGGAAGCGGCCTCGGCGAGGATACGGTGCATTTTCATAAAGGCGCACCGTTCCCTAATCCGAGCGATGTGGCAAACGTGGTTTGTGGAAAAGAGCTGAAAGCACCGCGAATCCGGCTTTGATTAAGAATTTTGTAACCGCAGATGAACGCAGATGAACGCAGATGGAAAATGAGATGAGGAGGAATGGAGAGAGTGAAATCGCTGATGATCCTGCCGGGACACGACGGCGCACAGGAATGCTCGTGCGGCTTTGCATTGCTCGCCCTGGAGGCGCTCTATGTAGCGGTAATGCTGCGCTCCGCAGGCTGAGAGCACTCGACAGGCTGCGGCGGGGTCATGGTGAAGCGGCTCAATCCGCGAGATCCTCGTTGAAGTAAATCTTGATGAACTTCATTTTCCGCGCCTCGTCGAAGCCGTGCTCGAGGACGGCGTCCGGCTTGGCAGCGACGGCGGGCTTGAGGCGGATTTCCACGCCAGTATCGAGCTTCATCGAGCTGCGGATCTTCTTCTTGACATTACTGACGTCCTTCTTGGAAATCTCGAACGAGTCATCTAACTTGTGCCCCTGCTCCTCCTCGATTTTCGACCGGTGCTCCGCGAACCTGGCCTTGGCATCCGGCGTCTTGAGCACTTCATCCTCGAATTCCTGAAGGCTGAAATTCTCCTTCTCCTCAAAGTAGGTGATCGCGGCGTTCGAGTTGCCCCACGGCGGCGTGTCGTCGGCGGCGGCGGGCTTCCCTTTCTTCTCCTTCTCGATGAAGGCGACGGCCAAGTTCGCGTATTTGTTAGTAAGAAACGGGCTGTCGGTGACGGGCACGACTCCGAGGAAATCGCGGACCCAGAAGCGCGAGTCCGAGCCGGTTCGGTCAAAGGTGAGGACGTAGTAGCCCTTGCTGGCGAGGTGATCGAGGATCAGGCAGCCCTTGTCGATTTTCTCCGGGTTGATCCCCTGCTCGGTGTGGAGCTCCAGATCGCCGTCGCGGGTGGAAATGCTGAGAAAGGGCACCACGCTCTCGGACTTGAGGATGCAGAGGCCCCGGATGAGCTCGCCATCGATGTCGATGTCCCTGACTAGGGAAATACAGAGGTCGCCGGATTTAATGTTAGGGTGGTTTGACTTCGCGTAAAGGCGCTTTGCGATGTCGCAGCCTTTTTCCAGCAGCCCGTCGTCTGCGGCGAAGATGGCCGCCGCGCAGGAGTTCATTTCGTGCTGGTCAAGCGACGAATGGTGACTGAAACGGTGGGCGGAGAGGTTCTTGAAGGGCTTGAGAAAAATGGCAGCAAGCGGCTCCTGGTCCTTTTCCTCGATCTTGAAAACCTCCTTGGAGGTCTGGAGCGGCTCATTGCGTTGCGGGTGGCCGACTTTGGCGAGCACGAGCCCTGTGGCTGTCGCAGAGGTGAAACGAATCTTGGCGGACATGGGGGCAGCAAACTAGGCGGACCGCGCGATTTGGAAACTCCCAAATGCGGGAAGATGACCGGTGCAACGTCCCGCCAGGATCGCCTGCGTCACGGTCAAAAATCAAAGGTCGCCTGCGGGCCTTTTTCCACCGGAGCCTCTGCTTCGGTGCCCTCTCGCAGCCCAACGGCGGAGTAACGGATGAAACGACTCAGCGTGGCCTCCATGGTCGGGACTCCGGAAGCCCCGTGAGTGAGGCGGTGAAGCATGTCCTGGTGGGTCAGCAGATGAATCATCCCGCCCACCATGAAGTGGATCCGCCAGATCAAATCCTCCGAACCGACGGTTGGAAGGGCCTTGCCAAACGCCCGCATAAAGCGCTCTAGCACCTGCCGGAGCTGCTCCTCGACCGGCGCAGGCAAACCATCCGCCTGCTGCGAGAAAATCCGCCCCAGCAACTTGTAAAACAGACGCTCGGACAGCTCGGACTTCCTCACCTGCCCGACCAGCGGCCGGACCAGGGCGTCGATGATTTCCTCCAGCGGCACGGACTTGCCCGACCACTTCCGCTCGATCGCCCCCAGCCGCGCAAGCCGCTCCTCGGTGACCGGAAGCATGTAGCGCATCATCACCAGCGACAGCAAACCGTCCCGACTGCCGAAGTGGTAATTGACCGCCGCCACGTTCGCCTTCGCCAGCCGGGTGATATCCCTGACAGAAACCGCCTCGAAGCCCTTTTCGGCGAACAATTGTTCGGCAGCATCCAATAATTTCCTCTTCGATCCGGATTCAGGGACGGTGACTGCGCGCATGGTTGGGGCCGAATCAAACGAATGAAACGTCAATGTCAAACGAACGATTCAAAAGGCCAGGGAAACGACGCGACACCCCCGTTGAAACAAGCTCCCAGCGCATTGCAGACAGATCTCCCCCCCACCCTCACTTCAGAATCCTTAAACAAATCACACCAAATTCTCAAAAAATTCCTGAAAACTCATCGCGGAAAAATGAGGTCGGCTTCCTTGCTGAGCTGGGATCGCATACGCATCCCGAAATCCTCGACATGGGCAACACCGCCGGGCACAGCTATCAGCTCGTCCAAGTGTCCGAGGCCACAAACTTCGTTCACCCTAGAATCCGCAGTTGGAAAGAGGATGATGGGCGCAAGTGGGGTCAAGTGACTGCGGACGGGGTGGCGTGAGTGGGGTCCAAGAGCAGCCATGGCGGTAAACCGGGTTCACCAAAACCGCCGAGCCTGCCCTCCGCCGAGTGGCGAGGGTGAGGCGATCTTACGACCCAAAAATAGTCTTTTTCGTGCCGTGGGAGCCGCTCGAACTACCCGGAACACAGTTCGACGCTACAAAAAGTGTTCACACTCGGTGTTCACATCGGCGGCTTTTTAGTTAGAATGTCGTCTGGAACCCTTTATGGAATCAGGGCCATAATGGCTCCGGCGGTTGGGATCGAACCAACGACCTAGTGATTAACAGTCACCCGCTCTGCCGCTGAGCTACGCCGGATTTTGCATCCTTTCGGACGCGGGCGGACCTTGGGATTCCCGGACCTCTTGTGGCAAGGGAAAAATACTTAAGGTCTCTAAAAATCCCCGAGACCCGGCCGATTTGCCTTCGACGCGAGCTAGCCACCCGCTGCCAGCGTGACGATCTCGATGCGGGCTCCGTCATCGATCCGGATGCTCGGGTAGTCGCGGGGAAAGACGGCTTGCTCGTCGAGCTCCACGACGACGGGTTTACCGCCGAAGCCGATGCTTTCGAGCAAGTCGCCCAGCATCATCTCGCCTTCGAGTGGGTGGGGATGGCCGTTGAGTTGGATTTGCATGATCAAAAAATCATCTCCATTGCGCGAGCTGTTCGGGAAACGGGCAGTTCTGGCAGTCCGAGAAATCCTCGAGGCAAAAGTCCTGATAGACCTGGAGCAGCGCCTGGTGGTGGCACACCCGCCGCATCCACGGCTCGGAGCCCTTGGTGGACCCGAACAGCCTGAGTCCGCAACGCCTCACCTTGTCGTTAGCCGCGGAATTCCGCAGTTTGTAATAGGATTGGAAGGTCAAGCCATCCTCGTGCATGGCCAGCGGAGCGAGATGGTTGGCGATCAATTCCAGCGCTTGGGCACGGCCGAACAAGGCGACCCGCTGTGCCGAAGAAGCCGAGGTCAGGGTGTGGCGGTGCGTCCAGAATTCATGATCGAGGGTTTGCAGGAAATCGATCAGCGGCTTGGCGGCGAAAGGTCGCGCGAGTGCCAGGCGCCGGTATTGAGGCCAGACTTTCACCAGCGCGGCTAATGCTCCCACGCGGCGGTGGGGATGATTGGCCGGACGCTGGCCGTGGGTTTTCCATGGAATCGCCCGCTCGCCGGTCGCCTCGCAGCGGGCCCGGTTTTTCCACCAGGTGTCCCACAATCCGCGAAGATAATCCCGGGTGTCGGCCGGGGCCTGCTCGTGTAAATCCGCGGATAGAAAGCCGGCTGTTCCGAACAGGATCGCCTCGGCAGCCTCGCCCTCCGCCTTAAGAAGTCCGAGTGGCGAGCGCTGGGCCAGCAAGCGCATGGCGAGCGAGTTGCCACGGTATCCGAGGGTCTCGGCGGTCGATTGGAACAAGGCGGCGTCGCGCCCGTGCGCGTCCGCTGTCCGCAGCCAGCGGGCGGCCTTCATCCCGGCACGATAGACCGCAGCCTGTTCGAGCAAGCTATCGACCGCTCCGACCGGCATCCCTTTCAAGGGAGCGACGCAGCGACCGGGATGGGCGATGGCCACCTCACGCTGCGGACGATTCAATGCATCGGAAAGCTGTAGCTCGCTGATGACCACCTGCGGGACCTCGCGATGGTCCAAAGTCCGGGTGAAGATCCGCCGCGCGTCCGATTGGAAAACCACGTGCAAGACCACTTCGCCGAACGCGGGGTTGGTGGCATGTCCGTGCGCCTCCCAGTCGCCGGCCACCGGATCCAACTCCAAGGGACCGGTTCGCAATTCACCGTCAATCTCCAACGCCGCCTGGATGAAATCCGGTCCCGCACCACGGTTCCATTCGCCGAACTGCACGATTCTAACCTTCCGTCCGGTGGTCGTGCGGAAGTCCCTGCCCAAAGCACCCGCAAACCACAAAGCCTGCAACTCCAGCTCGGGAGGCAGCACGCTCACGGCGGTCTCCGCAAACGCCAGCGGCGGGTGCCATATCGATTCTAGCAGGAATCCGTAAGTCATTTCAAATTTCCAATGGCTTCTGGCTTTTTTGCGGCGGGCACCTTGGTCGGGTCTGCCGGCGGCGGTGGTGGCGGATCGAGAATATCCAGCCAGCCCTTCAAGGCGTCCGACTCAGGGATGGGCCCGTAGAATATTTGCGCGTCCCGCAGGCCGCGCACCGCCAGATCCTTGCGGTTCGCCGTACGATCCATAGAAATCAGATGGAAATCAGCACGGAGCTTGTCCTCGGTTTTCGTGTAACTGGCCTTCGCCGTGCGGAACCACTGGCTGGCTCCTCCGGGGTCTCCCTGTTGGAGTAGATCAAGCCCGATGGTTTCTGCCAGGATCCCGCTTTTCATCCGCTCCGCAGCCTTCTCCAGCTGCTTTCCCCGCTCCCCCGGATCCGTCTTCCACTCGATCGCCGCGGCCCTCAGCGCGCGGTATCCAATGTCATCATCCTGCTTCACCCCGCCGCCATCGAAATGCCGGAACGGCCTGTATAACGGATCACCTAGCACCACGCCTTGCCATGATGTCACCGGCATCGCCATCCAACAGGCTTCCCCAAACGAGTATCCCGCAAGCAGCCTTTGGTGGAGGATGCTGAAATCGTGGGTCAGGTGGAGATATGGCTCATAGACGTTTCCGATAGTCACGGCGGCGCCTTTTTCCAACAGCGCGCCGCTCCAGTTTTTCGTCCCGTTTGATAGCTGCTCCGCGCTGAACGAATGCAAGTGCATCGCCACCGCCCCCTTCCGGAACTGAAAGCGGTTGTTCAAAAACGGCCCGCTCACGTTCCAATCATACCAGCCGTAATAGAGCGCCGCGTCCGTCATCGGATAATTCTTCGGCAGCGTGTCATTGAAGCGGTCCACCACCGTGGGAATTCCAGCCTTGGCACCGGTCTTGACGACCGCTTCCAGCCACTGGTCTCCCTGAGGAAATTTGTTGGCGATGTCCACGTAGGCCCGCCCCCACAGCCCGGTTTTCTCCACCTCGATCACGTCGCGGATCATCCTCTCACAGGTCGCGTAGCTCGGCGCGTCGATTCGCGCCGTCAGCACCAGAAACGGCAGGTTCGCGGCGGAAATCGACTTCTCGCTTTGGTAAAACTTGTTCTGCAAAACCCCGTCCACCGGCACGCTCTCCACCCCGAACATCGCCAGCTCCGAATCCACTGATGCCTCGTCGTGCCCGCCCACCGGATTTTGCGGATTGGGAGGAACCGGCGGCGCTCCGGGCTTCGGCACCGGCTGGATCCGCAGTGGCACGCCACGCATCGTGACCAGGACGCGGATGCGGTTAACGGTGGGCAAGGTCACTCCCCCGGCATCCTTCTGGCGCTTCCACCAACGCCGGTCCTCGAATTCCCAACGCAGCGGTTTCAAAATCCATTTCTCGAAATCCTCGCGGGAAATATCGGCTGCGGCCGGCATGTCCAAGCCGATCAGGTTTTCCGCCGGGATTCCCCGCGCGTCGCGATACATTTCCGCCAGCTGCCGGGATTCCGGCACCGCGTGGTTATAAAGCACCGCCACGGATTCAGGCGAAATCGCCGCGCTCGAAACCATCGGACCTCCCGCCAGCAGCAGCAAAACCAGTGCGAAAATTCTCATCGCGGGAAGCATGCCCTGATACCCGGATCATGCAAGACCCAGTGCAGCTCATAGCGAAATCCGCAGCCCATCCCACGCCATCCGCACACCAGCGGGAAGCTCTTTGGAAATCGATCCGATGTCGTATTCATGGCTCAAATGGGTCAACCAAGTTTCCTTCGCCCCCACCTCCGCCGCCGCCTCCAAGGCCTCGGCCAGCGTGAAATGCGTCGGATGCTCCGTCGTCCGCAGCGCATCAACGATTAGAATATCGACCCCTCGCAGCATCCGCATCGTCTCGTCCGGGATCCGTTTCACATCCGGCAGATACGCCATTTTTCCCGATCCAGGATATTCAAACAGATAACCGATCGTCTCCACCGCGGCGTGCTCGACGGGCAACGGCGTCACCTTCAGGTCGCCGTGAAAAAACGGCCCGTCGATGATCCGCACATCCGGCCTGACATAGCCATCGATCACGTTTTCAGGCGAAAACGCCCAGCCGAACATGGTTTTCAGCGTGTCCATGCACCTCTCCTTCGCATGCATCGGCAGCGGTCCCTTTTTCCGCCAGCAAAACGCCCTCAGCTCGTCAAATCCCGCCACGTGATCCACATGGGCGTGGGTGTAAATCACCGCGTCGATCGCCCGCAGCCCCTCGCGCAAGGCCTGCATCCGCAAATCCGGCCCCGAGTCTACCAGCACGGTTTGATCCCCCGCCCGCACCACCACCGACGACCGGAACCGCTTGTTTTTCGGGTCATCCGACGTGCAAACCGGGCAATCGCAACCAATCACCGGCACCCCCACCGAGGTCCCCGTGCCAAGAAATGTTAAGGAAAATTCCGCCGCCATTGCTTCCTGCGGCGACCCTTGCATAATGCCCCGCGTTCCGCAAAACGAATGCTCACTCTTCTTAAAATCCGCAATCTCGCCCTCGTCGATGAACTCGCATGGGAACTCGGCGCAGGTCTCATCAGCGTCACCGGAGAAACCGGCGCGGGCAAATCCGTCATCGTCGGCGCCCTCAAGCTGGTCCTCGGCGAGCGCGCCGAAAAATCGCTCATCCGCACCGGCGAGGAAAGCTGCTCGGTCGAGGCGGTTTTCGAATTGAACGACCCGCTGGAAATCAACGCCATCCTCGAAGATGGCGGACTCGCTCGCTGCGACGACACGCAGCTGATCATCCGCCGCGTCATCGGCCAGACGGCTAACCGCCAGTTCATCAACGACTCCCCAGTCACGCTCGCGCTGCTGAAGCGACTCGGCGAGCACCTCGTCGATCTCCACGGCCCGCACGACCACCAGTCGCTGCTCTCCACCGAGCGCCAGTTAGCGATGCTCGATGCTTACGCCGGCGCGGATTCCGCCGTTTCCAGCTACCGCGAATCCTACCGCTCCTGGCGCACCAAAGCCGCCGAGCTCGAGGAAATCCGCCACGCTGAAAACGCCAGCGAGCAGGAACTCGACCTCCTCCGCTATCAGCTCCAGGAAATCGACGGGGCGAATCTCAAGCCCGAGGACGAGCAGGATCTCGAAGACCGCTGGCGTCGCGCCTCGAACGCGAGCCGGCTGGTCGAAGCCGCCGCCGCCGCGACCGCCGCGCTCAACGGCGATGACGGAATTCTCGAACGCCTCACCGAAGTCCAGCGTCTCGTCCGCGATCTCGAAAAACTCGACCCCTCGATCCGCGAGCGCACCGCCTCGCTTGAAACCGCCTGCCTCGAACTCCAGGACCTCGAAGGCAACCTCGCCGACTACGCCGACGAGCTCGACATCAACCCCGCCGAGGCCGCCACACTCGAAGAGCGCGTCAATTTGCTCGAATCGCTCAAGCGCAAATACGGCCCGTCGCTCACCGACGTGCTTGCCCGCCGCGACTCCGCGGCCGCTCGCCTCGACACCATCGAAAACCGCGGCGAGAAACTAGAAACCCTGGAACGCGAGCTCGCCGCCTGCCGCACGAAATTAGACGCGGGTGGGAAATCCCTCGGCACACTCCGCCGCAAGGCCGCGCCGAAGCTCGCGAAGGAAATTTCCGGCCAGCTTAAGGATCTCGGCTTCAAACAATCCTCGTTCGAAGCCCCGCTCAAAACGCTGCTGGAGCCCGGTCCGCAGGGCCTCGAATCCATCGAATTCCAATTCGGCCCCAACCCCGGCGAGCCGCTTCTTCCGCTCCGCCAGATCGCATCCTCCGGCGAAATCAGCCGCGTCATGCTCGCGGTGAAGTCCGCACTCGCCGATCAGGACGCCACGCCGCTGATGGTTTTCGACGAGATCGACGCCAACGTCGGCGGCGAGGTCGCCCGCGCGGTGGGCAGGAAAATGGCGGCACTCGGCACCCGCCACCAGGTCGTGGCCATCACCCATTTCCCGCAGGTCGCCGCCATCGCCACTCACCATTTCGTGGTGGAAAAAGAAGTGTCGGGAGGCCGCACCCGCTCGCGGCTCTATCCGGTGCTGGGAGAAACCCGCGTCCAGGAACTCGTCCGCATGTTAGGCGGCGGCGGCGAACAAGCGCGCGCCATGGCGGCCTCGCTCCTCAATCCGTGAAACCGATCTTCAAAGCCGTCCCGCTGCCCGTCGAGTCCACGTCTCGGGATCTCGCCGCCTCGCTCGGCTTGCCGTGGCGCGGGACCGGCATGCCGCGACTGTTGATCGGCCGCCGCGAATGGATCGCCCTGACCGATCTCGGAATTTCCCCGATGAACGCGAAAACCGACAGCGGCGCGCGCAGTTCCAGCATCCACGCGGAAGACGTCGTGCTGTCGGCGGACGAAAAAACGGTCCGCTTCACGACCACTAACCACTACGCCGAATTGATTTCCTGCGAAGCTCCCGTGGCGCGGCTCGCGCGGGTCCGCTGCTCCACCGGTGCTGCCAGAAACCGGATTTTCATCGAGACCGCCGCCGTTCTGCCGGGCGGTTTTCGCTGGAGCATCCTGCTAAGTCTGGCGGACCGCTCCGAGATGCGGTGCCCGATGCTGCTCGGCCGGCGCGCGCTTTCCGGCTATTTCCTGATCGACCCGCAAAGCTCTCACGTATTGGGGCCACGACGCTTGCTGGATGAATACCGGGTCATCCCGCCAGCCGGGAATCAAAGCTGAAGGGCACCGGGTTCCCCGGGACCACCTCGCGCATCAGCGGGTGGAAGGGATTGAGTAAAATTGATTTTTCCTCGGGAATCACCACGCTCGGAATCTGCAGCGCGAGATTTCTGCCAGACCGCAGCCAACTTGCGCCGAAGACCTGCGCTCCCCGTGACGATGGCTGGGCCTGCCAGTTTTCAGGCAGTGATGAAGCCGGAATCCGCTCAATCTGTGAATCGGGAATCTCCAGTCCGATCACGATCCAATTCAACCGCAGCGCCTCGCGCGGGGCGTGCACCAGAATTTCCAGCGCTGCGAGCGCCCGCGACTCGGCCAGATAGACGGCCGCCAAGCCCGCCGGGTTCCAGCGTCCGCCGTAGCGGCGGGCGCCCTCGCCATCCAGCGCCGTGGCAGACCATTCCTCCTGCACGATCCGGTAGAACAGCGGCATGATCAGGAAAATACGCCGTGCTCCAAACGCCCCAACAAAGCATCCACCTCGCGAGCACCGATCTCCGTGTCCGCGTAATCCAACGGGCACTCCCCGTGAAAGGCGATGGCCGGGGCGGTCAACCAGGAGCGCGCGCCCTCAATCCCGCCGAGGGCGGAGGCAGCGTGCGCCATGAGCCGGGCATAGCGCACGAGACGATCCGAGGCGGCACTATCCAGCGTGCCCGCCTTCTTCCGCCGATGGAGCGTGGCCCGGGGCATTCCAAGCCATGCGCCCAAGCGCTCCTCCGTCACGCCGAGCATTTCCTGCATGGCGTGAAACTCAGCGAAAGGAAGACCGTCGCGGACTTTCTCGATCATGTAGGCGGCTTCCGGCTCCCTGAGAACGGAAGATTCAGGCGGAATGTGATCCCAGTAGCTGACCGATTTCTTATCCATGTGAAGCATTAAAATGCATCTTGTGAAGCATTTCAAGCATTTTTCTCAAAAAAAACAGCCAGCCGTTTGCACGGCTGGCTGGAGGGAGTTGATCCGGAAACGAATCAATAACGGTATTGCTCGCCTTTGAACGGACCTTCAACAGGGACGTTGATGTAGTCCGCTTGTGCCTGCGTCAGGGTCGTGAGCTTGGCTCCGACTTTGGCGAGGTGGAGACGGGCGACTTCCTCGTCGAGGTGCTTCGGCAACACGGTGACCTGACCCGGCTTGTTGGTGTCCCGGTTTTTCCAGAGGTCGATTTGCGCGAGCGTCTGGTTGGTGAAGCTGTTGGACATCACGAAGCTCGGGTGGCCGGTGGCACAGCCGAGGTTCACCAAGCGTCCTTCGGCGAGCATGTAGATGCTGTTGCCGGTCGGGAAGGTATACTTATCGACTTGTGGCTTGATGTTCGTGCGGATGACGCCGGGAGCCTCGTTGAGTTTGTCGATCTGGATCTCGTTGTCGAAGTGGCCGATGTTACAAACGATGGCTTGGTCCTTCATCTTCTCCATGTGCTCGAGGCGGATGATGTCGAAGTTGCCGGTGGTAGTGACATAGATGTCGCCCCAGCCGAGGGTGTCTTCGAGGGTGAGTACGCGGAAGCCTTCCATCGCAGCTTGCAGCGCGCAGATCGGGTCAACTTCGGTAACAACCACTTGGGCACCTTGGCCGCGAAGGGCTTGGGCGCAGCCTTTGCCAACATCGCCATAGCCGCAGACCACGCCGACCTTGCCGGAGATCATCACGTCGGTGGCGCGCTTGATACCGTCAACGAGCGACTCGCGGCAGCCGTAGAGGTTGTCGAACTTCGACTTGGTAACCGAGTCGTTCACGTTGATCGCGGGAACAAGCAGCGTGCCGGCCTTGGCCATTTGATAGAGACGATGGACACCGGTGGTGGTTTCCTCGGAAACGCCCTTCCAATCCTTCACGATCTTCGCGAAGATGCCGGGTTGTTTCGCATGCACGTCCTTGAGAAGGTCCTTGATGACTTGTTCCTCGTGGTTGCCAGACGGGGTGTTGACCCAGTCGGAACCGTTTTCGAGTTCGTAGCCTTTGTGGATGAGCAGGGTCGCGTCGCCACCGTCA
Organism: Akkermansiaceae bacterium; assembly: GCA_947462535.1. GTDB lineage: Bacteria > Verrucomicrobiota > Verrucomicrobiia > Verrucomicrobiales > Akkermansiaceae > Luteolibacter. The sequence goes on from CANHPN010000006.1 coordinate 19,715, forward strand.
TCGACGATGAGTTCGGGTCCGAGGCCTGCTGGATTGACCAGCGCCTTCCAAGTGCACCACCAATATTCCTCCAGCGTCTCGCCTTTCCAGGCGAAGACAGGAATACCAACAGCAGCGATGGCGGCGGCGGCGTGGTCCTGGGTGGAGAAAATAGTGCAGGAAACCCAGCGCACTTCGGCACCGAGATCAACCAGCGTCTCGATGAGCACCGCCGTCTGGATCGTCATGTGCAGCGAGCCCATGATGCGCACGCCTTGCAGCGGCTTTTCCTTGCCGTATTTCTCGCGGGTGGCCATCAGGCCGGGCATTTCGTGCTCGGCGATTTCAATTTCCTTGCGGCCGAAATCGGCGAGGCCGATGTCTCTTACTTTGTAGTCTGTGAAGCTCATAATGTTATTTGATAGATGGTGAAATCAGCCGATCGCCTTGATGAGAGCGGCCGCCTTGTCGGTGGCTTCCCAGGTGAGGTCGGGATCGGTCTTGCCGAAGTGGCCGTAGTTGGTGGACTTCGAGTAAATCGGGCGGAGCAGCTTGAGCTGTTTGACAATGTCGGCTGGCTTGAAGGAAAAGACCTTCAGGATGGCGGCGAGAATCTTCTCATCCGGTTTGGTGCCCGTGCCGAAGGTATCGACGTGAACGCTAACTGGAAGCGGGTGGCCGATGGCGTAGGCGAACTGAACCTCGCACCTGGTGGCGAGTTTCGCGGCGACGACGTTTTTCGCGACCCAGCGGCCCATGTAGGCGGCCGAGCGGTCCACCTTGGATGGGTCCTTGCCGGAGAAAGCGCCACCACCATGACGGCCGGTGCCGCCATAGGTATCAACGATGATTTTGCGGCCGGTTAGACCGGAGTCACCTTGAGGTCCGCCAACGACGAAATTGCCAGTCGGGTTGATGAGATACTCGGTGTCCTTGGTGAGCATTTCCTTCGGCAGGACTTTTTTGATCACTTGCTCGATGCAGAATTTTTCAATCACGGCGTGCTCCACATCCGCCGCGTGCTGGGTGGAAATGACGACGTTGACGATGCGGGTCGGCTTGCCATTGACGTATTCGACGGAGACCTGCGACTTCGCGTCCGGGCGGAGCCACTTGGCGAGTTTGCCAGCCTTGCGGATCTTGGTGAGCTCGCGGCCGAGGCGGTGGGCATACATGATCGGCGCGGGCATCAGCTCGGGTGTCTCGTCGCAGGCGTAACCGAACATGATGCCTTGGTCGCCGGCACCTTGCTCGGAGTGCTTTTTACCCTTCGCTTTCTTCGCATCGACGCCTTGGGCGATGTCCGGAGATTGCGTGGTGAGGTAGTTGTTGATGAAAAGTTGGTCGGCGTGGAAAACGTCGTCTCCGTTGGTGTAGCCGATTCCGCGGACCGCTTCGCGAATCACGCTTTCGATGTTGATCACCGAACCGATCGGCTTGTTGCCGATTTTCGGGATCGTGATTTCGCCGCCCACGACAACCACGTTGCTCTTCACGAAGGTCTCGCAGGCCACCCGGCTTTTCGGGTCGATAGCGAGGCAGGCGTCAAGGATTGCGTCCGAAATCGTGTCGGCCACTTTGTCTGGATGGCCTTCGCCAACGGATTCTGAGGAAAAAATGTAGGTGCTCATGTGCTTTTTTATTTTCGTATCGTCAAATCGCGATGCGTTGATGTATGAACCCGCACATGCCGTCAATGCTGAAATCTCTCAAGCTTCTTTCCGATCCCACCCGCCTGCGGATTTTGATGTTGGTGGAGCATGAAGCTCTTTTCGTGGCTGAGCTGCAGGAAATTCTCGGGATGGGCCAAAGTCGGATCTCAACCCAGCTTTCCCTGCTCAAAACCGAAGGTCTCGTGAGCGACGAACGCAGCGGGAAGAACAATATTTACACCTGCGCCGCCGATTCCGACCTGATGGAAGTGGCCCGCCTGGCCGCCGCTGAAGTGCCCGCAGTCGCGGCCGATGAAACCGCGCTCCGGCATTTGCTGCGGAAGAGGAAGGACAGCTCGCGGGCGTATTTCGACGAACTCGCCGGCCGTTTCGGCAAAGATTACGTCCCCGGCCGCTCGTGGAAAGCGCTGGCCGAGGCGCTGATCAAGGTGCTCAACTACAAGGTCGTCGCCGATCTCGGAGCCGGTGAAGGAACGCTTGCCCAGCTGCTCGCCCAACGCGCCGAGAAGGTCATCGCGGTGGATTTATCCCCGAAAATGGTCGAGTTCGGCCAAAACCTCGCCGTTCAAAACGGCCTCTCCAATTTGGAATACCGCATCGGCGACATCGAGGCACCTCCCATCGAAAACGACAGCCTCGACCTCGCGATTTTGAGCCAGGCGCTTCACCACGCCGAGCATCCGCAGCGCGCGCTAGACGCCGCATTCCGCATTCTCAAACCCGGCGGCCGCCTGATCGTCCTTGATCTCTTGCTGCACACTTTCGAGGAAGCCCGCCAAATGTATGCCGACCGCTGGCTCGGGTTTTCCGAAAGCGACCTCGCCACGATGATGGAGAAATCCGGCTTCGTGCAGATCGAAACCGTGGTCGCCGACCGCGAAAGCGAGGCCCCGAAATTCCAGACACTCCTCGGCATCGGCATCCGCCCTGCCTGATCTGCCTAACACATGCGATTCAAGCTCATGCGCTATCTGATTTGCGGGCTGCTCGCGCTGCCCTTCACCAGCTGTTTTCCAGCGAGGCCCTTGCAGGAAAAAGCCCCGTTAGTCCAAGCTGCGGTGATTCGGGAAATCCCCCCGGCCGCATCCCCCACCCCCGTGCCGCCACAGCTGACGGTTCGCGAAATTTCCGGAATCACCTTCGAGGGCGTCACCTTCGATTCGCGCAGCCACCGACTCGTCGTCGCCGACCAAGCGAACGGCCCGGCCTCCAGTTTTGCCGATTCCACCGCTGCTGCCAGAGCCGTCGGTGGAATCGCCGCCGTGAACGCGGGATTTTTCACGCCGGAAGGAGATCCGCTCGGGCTCGTCGTCGCGGCAGGGAAAATTTCCGGTTCATGGAACACCGCGTCATCCCTCGGCAGCGGTGCCTGGTATGAAAACCGCTCGGGCCAAAGCGCCATCGCCCGCCGCGGCGCTCTCAAGCGCGCCGAGGCATCCGCCATGCGCGAACTCATCCAGGCCGGCCCGCTGCTTGTCGAAAACCACCGCGCCGTCAGTGGCCTCGAAGCCACCAAGCCGAGTGTCCGCATCGTCATCTTGTGGGACGGCGGCACGCGCTGGTGGATCGGCCGCGGCTCGCCCTGCACGCTGGCCGCGCTGGCACAAGCACTCGCCAGCGGCACACCCGTCGGCTGGCCGGTCCGCCACGCGCTCAATCTCGATGGCGGAAGATCGGCCGATCTCTGGATTTCCGAAAGCGTCTCCGGTGGTCCCCTCCTCCGGCGCGCGCCATGGAATCGCCCGGTCCGGAATTTCCTCGTTCTCGTCGCCAAGTGACGATCTCGCCGCAAACGAATGATGGACAGCCTGATGCCGAGTGATATATATGAGCACAAATCATCAGAAGAAATCATGAACCCGGTGATCCATTTCTCTTCAGTTGCCGCCGCCCTCGGGCTGGCCTCCTGCGCGACAGTCGGCAAGCTCAGCCAAGGGTCGATGGCCTTCGTCCAGAAAACGACCTCCGCCTCCACCGGCAAGCTTTCCCGGCTTTCAGAAATGGCCGCTAACAAGATCAACCCACCCGGAGTGAAAGTCGTCGAGGTCAGGGAAAAGGATCTGAAAGAAATACCCAGCGGCCACGAAAAGGCGCTCGCGTTTGAAAACACACGCAAGCGCGGCTTCTGGTTCTTCAACGGTCCAGTGGACTTCGCCGAACCCAGTTTGCCGCTGCCCGGTAGCGAGACGGACGGCAGCCTTTTACCGCCGAAAACCCCGTGATCTGAGGATTCGTGCGAACCCCTCATTCCCGGCTTGAAGCTCGCGCGCTGATGAGAATGATCCCCCGCATGTCACGGTTTCTTTGCGCCCGCCTTTTCGCACTCGCATTCACGGGTGCGCTGATCACCTCCTGTGGTGGAAATCCCCCGCCTCCCCTACAGCCTCGCCCGCCCAAAGCCATCCCGGCCGCCACAGGCGGTCAACCAGTCCGGGTCGCCGCCATTCCTCCGAATCCGCCGCCTCCGGTCGTCGCTCAGAGCGCCATCGTCATCGACGTCGTCAGTGGCCGCGTCCTCTACGCGAAAAACGCCGATGTCCCCCGCGCCGTCGCCAGCACCCAGAAAATCGTCACCGCACTCTGCGTCCTCGATGCCGGCAATATCGACAAGCCCGTCACTATCCAAACCATCGACGGAGCCTGTGAACCGACCAATCTCAATCTCAAGCCCGGCGACGTCTATCCCCGCCGCGAGTTGACCAAGGTGCTCATGGTCAAAAGCGCCAACGACGTCGCCCGCGCCCTCGCCCGCGATGTCGGCGGCAGTCAGGAATCCTTCGCCGCCCTCATGAACCAGAAGGCCGCCTCGCTCGGCATGCGGAACTCGAACTTCATCAACCCTAACGGTCTTCCCAACGCCGGACAGTATTCGACCGCGCGCGACATGGCCATCGCCGCCCGCGCCGCTTACCGCAGCCCGCTGATCCGCTCCTTCACCGCCACCAAATCCTTCACTTTCCGCTTCAACGACGGCCGCACCCGCTTCATTGAGAACACCAATCGCCTCCTTAAGACCGTCCCCTACTGCGACGGCTTGAAAACCGGAACCACCAACGCCGCCGGCCGTTGCCTCGTCTGCAGCGGTTCGCTCAACGGCCGCTCCGTCATCGTCGTCGTCCTGAAATCCACCACGCCTAACGTCTGGAAAGACTCAAGCAAACTGCTCGCCTGGGCGCTCGAACGTCCCGCTTCCGGCTCCTAACCGGCATCCCCCGCGCCGCATGCCCAGCCCCGCCGAGTCCCTCCGCCAGCTTGCGGCCGCGGGCTTGCTGCGTGGCCAGCGCCCGCTCGATTCGCCCACCGGAGTACAAGTTGTCCGTGACGGCCGCACGCTCTGGAACTTCGCATCCAACGACTATCTCGGCCTCGCCCGCCACCCGGAAATCGAAGCGGCGCTGATCGAGGGCGTGCAGCGCTTCGGTGCCGGTGCCGCCGCATCCCGACTCGTCTGCGGAACCCTGCCGCCGCACCGACTGCTAGAAGAAGCCCTCGCCGAGGCGAAACAATCAGAAGCCGCGCTCACCTTCTCCTCCGGCTTCACCACCGCGCTCGGCGTGATCCCCGCGGTCGTCGGGAAATCCGACTTCGTCATCCTCGACAAGCTCTCCCACGCCTGCCTTGTCGATGCCGCGCGCCTCTCCGGTGCCACCATCCGCGTCTTCCCCCACAACGATCTCGGCAAGTTAAAACGCCTGCTGATTTCCACCCGCCAGAAAGCCCCCGCCGCCCGTATCCTCGTCGCCACCGAATCCGTCTTCAGCATGGACGGCGACCTCTGCCCGCTCCGCGAAATCCTCGAACTAACAGAAAAATACACCGCCCTGCTCCTTCTCGATGAAGCGCACGGCTTCGGCGTCCTCGGCGAGCACGGCATGGGCCTCGCCGAGTTAGAAAACCTCCAGCACCGCGTCACCTTCCAAATGGGCACGCTCAGCAAGGCCGCCGGCCTGTCAGGCGGCTACCTCGCCGCATCCCGCGACTGGATCGACCTCCTCACCAACCGGGCCCGCTCGTTCATTTACTCCACCGCGCCGCCGCCCGCGCTGGCGCACGCGGCCATCTGCTCGCTCGCGCTCATCCGCTCCGCCGAAGGCAACGCACTCCGGGCGAAGCTCCAGCAGAACATCGCGCGCATTTCCCCCGGCAGCACGCCCGTCGTCCCCAAGCTGCTAGGCGGCAACGAAGCCGCCCTCGCCGCCGCCTCGGCGCTCGAACAAGCCAGCTTCCTCGTCCCCGCCATCCGCTACCCCACCGTTCCCCGCGGCACTGCCCGCCTGCGCATCAGCCTGTCGGCCGCTCATTCAACGGAAACAATCGATCTTCTCGCTTCCCGGCTGGCAACCCTGGCATCAGCTATTCACTAGATCATCCAGAAACTCCGATGCCCGGCCGGCGCTCGTGATGAGGAGCTGATCTCAGGCGCGGGTGCAGCCGACTTAGAGGAGCTGGCGCTCAGTATCGTAGACCTCTTGCAGATCGGCGGCGTCCCCCACTGTCTCAATGCGCTCCTGTGACGGGATGACTTCGTCGTCGCAGGCCATGACCACCACGCCGCGGAACTCCAGGCCTTTGGCGACCCGTGCGTCGGGATGGGTCGAGGCCGGGTGTGTCGCACGATGCAGCGCCACGATGGTCTTGCCCGTGCCGGCCGATCCGGAGATGCGGGCGGGTCCGTTGTAATCTCGATCTACCCACTGCCGTTGTTCGGGATGCAGGAACACCGTCCACTTCTCCCACGGGAAATCGAGGGCTTGTTGGAGTTCCTCGACGTTTGTCATCACCCGCAAAGTGATTGGTGATCACCTTGAACGCTCTAAGCCCACTCAAAAGAAGAAGACCACCAAGTCGAGGCTGGGCAACCCCTACTAACTGCCCGCCGCCGCCATTTCAGACATCGAAGCCGAAGTGGTGCTTGGCGTTGCCGAAGCACACCGCGCGGATGAGGCCGGAGAGCGCTTCGAAATCATCCGGCAACTCGCCGCGGTCGGCCTCGCCACCGATGAGGTTGCAGAGAATACGGCGGAAATACTCGTGCCGCGGAAACGACAGGAACGACCGCGAATCGGTGAGCATGCCAACGAAGCGAGAGAGCAGGCCGGTGGCGGACAGGGCGTCGAGCTGGAGCTCCATGCCGTTCTTCTGGTCGAGGAACCACCAGCCCGAGCCGAATTGGATCTTGCCGGCCACCGTGCCGTCCTGGAACGCTCCAGTGAGGCAGGCAAATAGATAGTTGTCCCGCGGGTTGAGGTTGTAGAGGACCATCTTGGGCATCGCCAAGGCGCTGGTCAGCGCGTCGAGATACATCACGAGCGCCGCGCCCTGCGCGGTGTCGCCGATGGTGTCGTAACCGGTGTCCGGCCCGAGCTTGCCGGCCATCTGCGAGTTGACGTTGCGGAACGCGCCGAGGTGGAGCTGCTTGGTCCAGCCCTTGGCCGCGTCGAGCTGGCCGAAGAAGACCATCAGGTAAAACGAGAATTTTTCCTTCTCCTCCGGGGTGGCAGCTTTGCCGGCGCGCGCACGGTCGAAGATCATCGCGGCGTCCTGGTCGGTGCAGCGCAGCGCGGGAAGACGATCGAGCCCGTGGTCGGACAAGCGGGCACCCGCGGCGTGGAAGTCCTCGTGGCGTTTTTGCAAGGCGGCCAGTAGATCCGCGAAATGCACGATGGCCATGTCCGAGACGGCTTCGAGTTTTTCCAACCACAGAGCGAGCAGGTCGGGGCGGTCCACCAGCAGCGCCTTGTCCGGACGGAAGGTCGGCAGGACCCTCGTCACCAGATCCGAGGCGGCGATGCGGTGATGGTCCTCGAGCGGATCGGCGGGATCATCGGTGGTGCCGACGACGCGCACGTCGAATTTTTTCAAAAGCCCGTGGACAGAGAAGTCCGGCTCGGCGAGCCTGGCGTTGGTCCGCTCCCAGATCTCGTCTGCGGTGTCGGGGGTGAGCAGGAGGTCGATGCCGAAATAGCGCCGCAGCTCAATGTGAGTCCAGTGGTGGATCGGGTTGCGCAGGGTATAGGGGACGGTTTCCGCCCAGGCTTGGAATTTCTCGCGCGGTGATGAGTCGCCGGTGATCATGCCTTCAGGGATGCCGTTGGCCCGCATCAAGCGCCACTTGTAATGGTCACCGCCGAGCCAGATGTCGGAAATGTTTTCCCAGCGGCGGTTGGTGGCAATTTCGCGGGGCGAGAGATGGCAGTGGTAATCAATGATCGGCTGGTCCTTGGCGACTTCATGGAAAAGCCGGCGCGCGGTATGGGAATAGAGCATGAAGTTTTCGTCGAGGTAAGCCATAGCGGGAGCATTCCACCGCGTGAACCGCGGCGGGCCAAGCAGGAAAACAGGCGTTTTTATCCGGCGCGCCACCGGCTCACCGCTCTTCCCAACGCTCCTCGTGATGTTCGGCGGATTTGGGTTCGAGATGGGAAATCACCCGGCCGTGGGGATGCAGCAGCTCCGCGACGCTGGCCTCGATTTCCGTGGCGGAATCATGCGCCTCGCCCACCGTGAGATTATCATCGAAAACCAGGTGGAACTCGATCCAGTGGGTTCTTCCCGAGTGGCGGTGGCGCAGGTTGTGGTAGGAAAGCCCGCGCTTGGCGACCTCGATATCGAGCAGATCGCGGATGCGCTTTTCCATCGCGGGATCGCTTTCATCGAGCAGACCGCCGAGGCTCTCGCGGATCAACTTGTAACCGACGCGCAGGATGTTGAGCGCCGCGAGCATCGCCGCGATCGGATCCCACCAGACCCAGCCGGTGGATTTGTAAAGCCCCAGCGCGACCAGCACCGCCACACTCGACCAGACGTCGGTGAGCACATGCATCCCGTTGGCGCGGAGCAGCGGCGAACCACTGCGCTTCCCCAAAGCCACCAAGGAAAGCCCGAGCACCAGATTGACACCCGCCGCCGCTGCGGTGACCGCCACTCCGAATCCGAGGTTTTCGATCCGCACGCCGAAAATCATCTGCCGCACCGCTTCGTAAAAAATCAGCAGCGCCGCTGCGGAAATCATCGCGCCCTCGAAGCCCGCTGAGAGAAACGACACCTTGTCATGCCCGAAGTGGTGCGTCTCATCCGCCGGCTTGTGGGCAAGCCGCAGCGCCCAGACGGCGAAACACACTGCGAGGAAATGCACCACCGACTCTGCGGCGTCCGAGTAGATGGCGGATGATCCGGTCACCACGGCGGCGGTCACCTTCGCCCCGAGCAGCACCGCTGCCGCCGCGAGCGAGAGGTTCATCATCCGTTTTTGATCTTCGTAACTTGCCACGTGACGAGTTTGCACGGCTCCTGGGGCATGGCAATCCCGAGGAATCCCTCTAATCTTTCACATCCGTGCTTGTTTTCCGCCAAAAATCAGCGAAAGGGTGCCCCCCGCTGCTTCAAAAAATCGGACGCGGCGGGATTTCGACTTAATATTTGCTCATGGATACGCCTCCTTTTTCCGAACTCGGGTTGCCCGATACCCTGCTCGCCGCCATTGAAACTCTCGGTTACGAGCGCCCTTCTCCCATCCAGGCGATGAGCATCCCCCCTGCCCTGCTGGGCAAGGACCTGGTCGGCCTTTCAGCCACCGGCTCCGGGAAAACCGCCGCTTTCACACTTCCCGCACTCGCGAAACTCGACGTCAAACAAGGCCACCCGCAAGTCCTGATCCTCTGCCCGACCCGCGAACTCGCGGTGCAGGTCTGCGAGGAAGTCCACCGCCTCGGCGCGAAAATGAACGGTCTCCACGCGACTCCCGTCTACGGCGGTGCTCCGATCGACCGCCAGCTCCGTGCGCTGCGCTCCGGCGCACAACTCGTCGTCGGCACTCCAGGCCGCTTGCTCGACCACCTTCGCCGCGGCAGTTTCGACCCCTCCCGCATCAAGATGGCGATCCTCGACGAGGCCGACCGCATGCTCGACATGGGCTTCAAGGATGAAATGGACGAGCTGCTCGCTGCGCTCCCCGCCGACCGCCAGACGCTGTTTTTCTCCGCGACGATGAATCCGGGCGTGTCCCGCCTGATCCAAAAATTCGGCAACAGCCCGGAAGTCATCCAGATCGAGCAAAAAGCCCGCACCGTTTCCACGGTCGAGCAATCCTATTTCGAAGTCCGCCAACGCTCCAAAGTCGAAGTGCTTTCCCGCATTCTCGACATGAACCCACCGCGCCTCGGAATCATTTTTTGCAACACCAAGCGCTCGGTCGACGAATGCACCGAGGACCTCGTCAACCGGGGCTACGCCGCCGACCGCCTCCACGGCGACATCACCCAGCAAATGCGCGAGCGCGTCCTCAAGCGCTTCCGCGACGGTGCGGTGGAAATCCTCGTCGCCACCGACGTCGCCGCCCGCGGCCTCGACATCGAGGAAATCGACATCGTCTTCAACTACGACCTACCGACCGACCCGGAAGACTACGTCCATCGCATCGGCCGGACCGGCCGCGCCGGCCGCTCGGGCCGCGCCGTGAGCTTCGTTTACGGCCGTGAAATCTATCGACTCCAATCGATCGAGCGCTACACCCGCTCGGTCATCAAGCGCGAGCGCATCCCTTCCGTCGAGCAAGTCGAAGGCCGCCGCGCCGACCTCATTTTCGACGACCTCAAGGAGCGTCTGGAAACCGGGAAATTCGATACCTATCAGGACAACATCGACCGCCTGCTCGAACAAGGCCACACGCCTACCGACATCGCCGGCGCGCTCGTCACGATGATCCGCGAAGCAAGCGGCCGGGAAGGTTCCACCATCGAGGAAGACCGCGAACCGGAACGCCGCGAACGCCGTGAGGCTCCCCGCCGCGACGACCGCGGCCCGCAACGCGACGAACGCCCGCAGCGCGACGAACGCGGACCCCGCCACGACGGCCCGCGCGACCTCATTCCTCATGAGGCCGGGATGACCCGCCTATTTCTCTCGCTCGGCAAAACCCACGGCGTGATGGCCAAGGAAATCGTCGGCATGCTTTACCGCGAAGCTGGATTGCCGGATGGCTGCCTCGGCCGCATCACCTTGTTCCCGAAACACTCGCTCGTCGATGTGCCGGAGCAATTCGTCGGCCAGGTCATCGACCGCACCCGCAACGCCCGCCTCCGCGGCCGCCCGTTCCGCATGGACGTGGACCGCGGACCTGCCTGATAAATTTTCAAACAGGGCGGAAATCCCCCGCCAGAGTGCGGCGCAGAACAGCTCAAAAAATCTATCGTGATCCCCAATCCTTAAAGGCATTGGACTGAAGTCTTGGACTACCTTTCAAACAATCTTCAGCCGCGCCAAATCCTGCGTATCTATCAAACCCACCGGCTTCCCGTCGCCATCCAACACGACGATGTCATCGATCCGGTTCTCCCCCATCATCTTTAGAACCTCCACCGCCAGCGCCTCCGCCCGCACCGTGATCGGACGACGCGTCATGAGCCCCGCCACAGCTTTTTCTCCCAGCAGCGGATCATTGCGAAAACTGCGGGCGAAGTCGCCGTGGGTGAAAATCCCGGCAAGCCCCCCGTCCGCATCGAGGATCAGGCAGGCACCGGCGCGAGCGCGGTTCATCGAGTCCAGAGCGGCGAAAACGTTGCAGTCTTCCGCCACGGTCGGCAGCTCCGCATCCGCGCGCATGATGTCCGAAACCCTCGTGAGCAAGGCCTTCCCAAGCGACCCGCCGGGATGAAATCTAGCAAAATCCTCCTCGGTGAAGCCACGGGATTCCAGCAACACCATGGCAAGCGCGTCGCCCATCACCAGCATCGCGGTGGAAGACGAGGTCGGCGCGAGATTGAGCGGGCAGGCCTCGCGCTCGACCGAGGTGTCTAACGTCACCTCGCTGAAGCGCGAGAGCGTGGATTCGGGATTGCCGGTGAGCGCGACTAGCTTGACGTCGAAGCGCCTGATGAAGGGCAGCAAATCCATCAACTCGCGGGTTTCGCCCGAGTAGGAAAGCGCGAGGACGGCATCGCCATCGGAGAGTAGCCCGAGGTCGCCGTGGAGAGCGTTCTGGGAATCCAGCACCACTGCGGTGGCCCCAGTGGAGTTGAGCGTCGCCGCGATCTTATGCCCGATGTTTCCCGATTTCCCAACGCCGATGACGACGATCTTTCCCCGGTGTTCGAGCGTGTGCTGGAGGATTTTGACGGCGTCTATCAATCCTTGGTCCAAGCGGAGCGACATCCGGCGCAGGCCGTCGATTTCGGTTTCAATCACGCAGCGGGCACGCGCCAAGTAGTCCATGGCCCATCACAAGCCGAGAACCGCTCGCTTGGCAAGCGTGGCGGCGGTTTCCAACCGCCATGCCCATCTTTCTCCGCCAGTCCGGACTTCATGCGCTTGGAGCTGATATTGGGCTTGGCGGTTGGAAACCGCCGCCACACCGCCCTAAGTAACCAAGCACGATCTCCATCCTTTCCCCTCGCCATTCGCCCCGACCACAGGCAGGATTTACTCATGAAATCCCTGCTCGCCCTCTTGTTTCTCGCCGGCTTTACAGGCCTACCCACCTTCGCCACAACCATCATGGTGGTTCCTATTTTCGAGCCCCTCAGCCTTCACGGCACCGATGGCGACGAGGCGATTTCCGAAATAGGCGCGGCGCTGCAAGCCTCGGTGATGCCACGCCCGATGGCGCTCACCGGCGCGTTTCCCGAAGTTCTGGTGGACGCCATCCGCAGCCCGCACCTGATCCCGACGAACAACCCGAACTACAAGGTCCAGGAAACCAATCTTCTGGTGCTCTGCAACGTCGGCATCAGCGGGGAAATGATCGAAGGCGTCCTGACCGTGAGGTTCGATGTCGCCCAGCTCGCCATCCCGGCGGACGTCGATCTAACAACCAGGCAGATCCTCAACCTGGCGATCATCGCGCTGCGGAAAACCCTGGACGAATACCAGCGCCCGCAAACCCAGCCCTTGCAGGTGAGCGTAATCATCGACGGCACCGGCGACGCCAAGGCCAGCCTGCGCGATCTCGGCACCAAGTTCGTGATCGGCGCGGAGGCGGCGACGAATTGATTCCGTGTTTTCCCTTTCCAACAGGGGTGGGATTCCGCTTTCATCCGTCAGCCCCAACCACGCATGAGCAACGCCCCAACCGATCCACGTCCTTTCAAACGCGCCATTCTCAAACTCAGCGGTGAAGCCCTCCGAGGACCGGGGTCCCGGGACAACATCTCACCCGAAATTGTGGATCGCATCGCCCGGGAAATCCGCGAGGCGGTGAAAGGCGGGCTCCAGCTCGGCATCGTCGTCGGCGGTGGAAATTTCTGGCGCGGTGCGAGTGCCTCCGCCCGTGGGATGGACCGCGCCACCGCCGATTACGTCGGCATGCTCGCCACCGTCATGAACGCGCTCGCCCTCGAAGGCGCGCTCGAACACCACGGCGTCACCTGCGTGGTGCAGTCCGCCATCGAGATGAAAAACGTCGCGGAAACCTTCATCCGCCGCAAGGCCGAGAAACAGCTCGACGAGGGCAAGGTGGTCATTTTCGCCGCCGGCACCGGCAATCCGTTCTTCTCCACCGACACCACCGCCGCGCTGCGCGCCAGCGAGATGGGTGCCGACGTGATTCTCAAAGCGACGCAGGTGGACGGCGTTTACGACTCCGATCCGCGCCACAATCCGGACGCCGTGCGCTACGAAACGGTGACCTTCCAAAACTGCCTTTCCCAGCGCCTCAACGTGATGGATGCCACCGCCTTCAGTCTTTGTATGGACAACGACGTGCCGATCATTGTATTTGATCTCGCTCCCCACGGAAATCTTTCCCACGCCCTCCGCGGCCTGCCGATCGGCACGCTCGTGCACGGCGAATGAATCTGAAATTTCAAATCCCAATCTATCATGGACCCTGAAGAAGCAATTTTCGAAGTCGAGGACGCGATGACCAAGTGCGTCGACTACCTCATCCACGAGTTCGCCGGCGTGCGCACCGGCAAGGCCAGCCCGGCCTTGATCGAAAACCTCGACGTGCACGTCCAGGCCTACGGCGCCGTTTCCAAACTCAAGAGCATCGCCGTCATCAGCTCGCCCGAGCCGCGGATGCTGATGGTGCAACCCTTCGATCCGGCGACCACCCGCGACATCGAGCGCGCCATCCGAGAGTGTAAATTAGGCCTCAACCCCGCCGCCGCTGACCGCTCGATCCGCGTGCCGATCCCCGAGTTGTCAGAAGAACGCCGCCGGGACATGGTGAAGATGATCAAGCAGTTGGCCGAAGAAGCGAAAGTCCGCCTCCGCGCCGCCCGCAAGGACGGCATGGACACCGCCAAGAAGATGAAGGCGGACAATTTCCTCACCGAAGACGGCCAGAAGACCTTTGAAAAGGAAGTCCAGGACTTGACTAACAAGTTTACCAAACGTATCGACGAACTCGCCGTGGCGAAGGAAGCGGACCTGATGAAAGTCTGAGCCCCGCCGGAGGCTACACTCTCAAAAAAAACTGCCGGGAAACTCCCGGCAGCCTTTTCAATTTCAGATGGATCGGATGCTTATTCGCCAGGCTGTGGTCCGCCCTGTGGCATTGGGAACGGCATGCCGCCTTCAGGGGCTGCCGGAGCGTCCTGGATCTTCACGAGCTCCAGCTCAAAAATCAGCACGCTGTTAGGCGCGATTTCCGCACTGCGGCGCTCTTCGCCATAAGCGAGTTCGCTTGGCAGGAAGAGTTTCCACTTGGCTCCGACGGGCATCGTGGTGAGGGCTTCCTTGAAGCCGGGAACGACTTGGAGGGTCATCGGGACAGGCTCGCCTGGAGGCGACGCGTCGAATTCCTTGCCGTCGATGAGCGTGCCCTTGTAGTTCACTAGGAACTGCTTGTTGTCTTTGGCACCTTCCTTGGGAGCGACGTATTTCTCGCTACCGCCCTTGGTGATGACTTCATACTGAAGACCGCTTTTGGTGGTGGTGACGGCTTTGCGTTTGCCGTTAGTTTCAAGGAACTTCTTGCCGGCTTCAAGGTTGGCGGCGGCTTTTTCCTTTTCGCGGCCTTGGAGCATCTCGCCGAGAGCTTCCATGGCGGCCTGGAGCTTCACTTCTTCGAGTTCCGGCTTACCACCCTTGATAGCTGCCATGAATCCCTTGAGGAAGATTTCTGGATCGAGGTCATCGGCACCGACGCCGAACTTGCCGAACTGCTGGGCGAAACCACCACCGGTGCGGAAGCCGAGGGCGTAGGAGGAGTCCGACTTGATCACGGCTGGATCGAGCTTGGGTTTGGCCGGGGCTTCGATAGCGGGCGTGACGGCTTCCGACTTGGCAGGTGCTGCGTCGGCTGCTGGCTTTTTGTCTGCGGCGGCGGAAGTGGAGGCGATGAGACCGAGGGCCAGTGCGCTAGGGATGAATTTACGGATCATAGTTTATTGGTGGAAGAGCGGGAAAGCTAGGCAAGGGATGCGCCCCTGTCCAGAACGGGTTTTCTGGGGGGAAATCGGCCTGGTTTCACACCTCGGCCGCCATGCGAGCCGGCTAAAGATTCACGCAATCCGGACATTGCTAACTCTTCGAGCGTCTCAGGTTCGCTCGCGAAAACTTCCTACTTCTTCATGCCCAGCACCAGGACGACAACGCCGCCGCCCAACAAGGCCCATGAAAGCGCCGGCGGCACCCGATGGCGCTCCTTAACGTCGGCCTGAACCTTGAGCGGCCCGACATCGATGATGTTCTCACGCTCGGTGGTGGTAAATCCGCCGTAGGCCAGCAAGGCGGCTCCGGCGACGATCATAATAATTCCCACGATGCTTTGTCCGTTCATATCTGCCAGCATCCACCCAATCGTTGCCGGAATCCAGATCTAAATCCCAGTAACGCCCGGGCGAATCATTTTGGAGGTCATTGAGAGCGGGCGTTCCAGTGTGGGCTCGCGGGCGAGATGTCCGCGCTCCTTGAAATCACTCTCTAGCAGCAATCCGCCGCCGCGCAGGACGGGCTGGCGGGAAGCGAGTGGTCGGTGTGCGGGGCTTCCATCGAGGGTTTCGGTTCGAGAGTTTCGAGGCCGAGCTTCGCGAGGAGTTTGCGATCCGCCTCAGCGGTCGGGTTTTCTCCGGTGAGAAGTTTTTCGCCGTAGAAGATTGAGTTAGCTCCGGCATAGAAACACAAAGCCTGAATTTCATCCGAGAGCCGGTCACGACCTGCGGAAAGGCGGACCTTGGCGGTGGGCACCGCAATGCGGGCGCAAGCGATCATGCGCACGAGATCGAACGGATCCACCTGCGGGTTGTGAGCCATTGGGGTGCCGGGCATCGGCATCAACGAGTTGATCGGCACGCTCTCGGGATGCGGGTTGAAGTTGGAAATCACCTCAAGCAGGCGGAGCCGGTCGGTGATAGTCTCGCTGAGGCCGAGAATCCCGCCGCAGCAGACGGAAATGCCGGCGTCCTGCACGTTGCGGATGGTTTGCAGGCGGTCGGCGTAGGTGTGGCTGGTGACGATGTTCGGATAGTGCTCGGGCGAAGTGTCGAGATTGTGGTTGTAGGCATTCACTCCGGCATCGCGCAGTTGCCGCGCTTCCTCCGGGCCGAGTTCGCCGAGCGTGACGCAGACTTCCATGTCGAGCGTGGCAACCTCGCGAACGATATCGAGCACTTGTTCAAACTTGGGAGTACCTCCACGCACGCCTTTCCATGCCGCGCCCATGCAAAAACGGGTGGAGCCCGAGTTTTTGGCGTCGCGAGCGTGCTTCATCACCTCCTCCTTTTCGAGCAGCACCTGGGATTCCAAGTCGGTCTTGTAATGCGCGGATTGAGCACAATACGCGCAGTCCTCGGAACAACCGCCGGTCTTGATGGAGAGCAGCGTGCAAAGCTGGATTTTCCCGTCCGGGAAATTTTTCTCATGCACCTCGTGCGAGCGCTTGAGGAGATCGAAAAACGGCAGGGAGTGGAGTTCTTGGAGTTCGGCGAGTTTCATAGGATTTGAAATTTGAAATCTCAAATTTGAGATTTGTCAGCGCGCCCAGCTGCCTTTGACGACGGGCAGGCGACCGGTGCTGATCACGGTATAATCGGTGGGGCCTTTCGCGCCTTCGAGCGGGACGCCGGTGGCACTTTTCCAGACAGCGCTCATGCTCTCGCCGGTGTGGCAGCCCCAGCTTTTGCAATAGGCGCGGCGGTCGAAGATGGATGCCTTGATGCGCGGCAAATCGCGCTCATGAAGCCAGGCGGTGGAAGCGGCCATGATGTCATTGCCGTAGTCGAACATAAATGCGTAGCGGTTAGAATGACCGAAGAAATCGAAGGTCTGGATCGAACTGCGGGGACGCGAGTTGAGAGCCTGAATGAAATTTCCTGAACCATTGAACCAGATCAATGTGACCCTGCGCTTTGCCGCCAGCTCGGCGATCCACGAGGTATACGGCTTGCCGTCCTCGCGGCCGCGCGTCTGATAGCCCGGTTGATAGACCATCCACACGATCGGCGCGTCCGATCCGTATGCCTTGCGGATTTCCGCCATACGGAGAGTCGAGGCCCGGATGAAATTCGCCCACCAGCGGTCGTGCTGATCTTGTTTGACGCGCAGGTTTTCCCATTGCCGCAACGCAGGCCCGCCGGCGACGATGACGTGATCGGCATAGCTCCAGGCGCTAAGCAGAAGAAACGCGATGGCGATGATTCGGGCGCGGGCTGACATGGGATGAATGAATGCGAGGGACCAGAATGTCCCTGCTCCTCAGGCGGCGGAGCCGTTGCGGATGATTTCGTGGAAACTCTGGGGTTCGAGTGCCGCACCGCCGATGAGGGCGCCGTCGATGTCCGGGCAGGCCATCAACTCTGCGGCGTTGTTGGGCTTCACACTGCCGCCGTATTGGATGCGGATCTTGGCGGCCGCGTCCGCGCCGTAGAGTTCGGCGATGACAGAGCGGACGAAGGCGTGTGCGTCTTGGGCTTGCTGAGAAGTGGCGGTGACGCCGGTACCGATGGCCCAGACGGGTTCGTAGGCGATGACGGTTTCTCCGAGATCCTTTTCGGAAACGCCTTGGAGGCCGCCGGTGATCTGGGTGCGGAGGACACTTTCAAGGTTGCCTGCCTCGCGCTCGGCGAGGGTCTCGCCGATGCAGAAAATAGGCTTTAAATTGGCCTCGCGGGCTTTCTTGATCTTCGCGTTGATGACCGCATCGGTTTCGCCGAAAATCGCGCGGCGCTCGCTGTGGCCGAGGATGACGTAGTGGACGAAAAACTCGCGCAGCATGACCACGCTGATTTCACCGGTGTAAGCGCCGGAATCGAACTGCGAGCAGTTCTGCGCGGCGATCTGGATGGCGTGCGCGTTCTGAACGGCGGTCGCGGTGTGGAGCAGGTCGGCGAGTTTCGGCAGCGAAACGAACGGCGGAGCGATGACGATCTCACAGGGGTAATCCTGCCCTTGGAGTTTCGATAGGAAGCTCTTGATGAAGTCTTCCGTCTCGGAAGCGCCCTTGTTCATTTTCCAGTTGGCGGCGAAGATTGGCTTGCGGTTCATGTGTTGCGGGGGTGGGTGTTAGCGGGTGAGAATCAGGCTTCGGTGAGAGCGGCCACGCCGGGCAGGACTTTGCCTTCGAGGAGTTCGAGTGAAGCCCCGCCGCCGGTGGAAATGAAGGTCATTTGATCATCGAGGCCGAACTGGTTGACTGCAGTGACCGAGTCGCCGCCGCCGACGATGGTGACGGCCTGGCTCTTGGCCATCGCCTCCGCGATGGCGCGGGTGCCTTTGGCAAAACTTTCGATTTCGAAAACGCCCATCGGGCCGTTCCAGATGATTGTCTTGGCTTTCGCGACTTCCTTGCAGAACTCGTCGATGGCGACATCCCCGATGTCGATGCCTTCCCAGCCGTCCGGAGTTTCACCGCCTTGTTCGTAGGGCGCGGTGACCTTCGTCTCGGCACCTTCCTTGAATTCCTGGGTGATGCGGGTGTCGGCGGGAAGCAGGAAACGCACGCCCTTGGCCTCGGCCTTGGCGAGGATGTCGAGCGCGAGGTCGAGCTTGTCGGCCTCGACACGGCTGTTACCGGTCTTGTAGCCTTGGGCCTTGCGGAAGGTGTTAGCCATCGCGCCGCCGATGAGGAAGGCGTCGGCCTTTTCCATGAGAGCGGTGATGACTTGGATTTTGTCGGAAACCTTGGCACCACCCATGATGACGAGGAAGGGCTTCTCGGGATTTTGCAGCTTGCCGTCGAGGTATTCGAGCTCGCGCTCCATCAGCAGGCCCATGGCGCTTTGTTTCACGAAATGGGTAACGCCCTCGGTGGAGGCGTGGGCGCGGTGGGCGGTGCCGAACGCGTCGTTGACGTAAATTTCGGCGGAGCCGGCGAGTTGTTTGGCGAAAGCGGAATCGTTTGCCTCTTCTTCCGGATAGAAGCGGGTATTTTCGAGAATGAGCACCTCGCCCGGTTGGAGCGTGGCGCGGAGGGCGGCAACTTCGGCACCGATGCACTCCGGCGCGAGTTTCACCGGCTGGCCGAGGATTTCGGACAAGGCAGCGGCGACGGGGGCGAGCGAGAATTTCGCTTCAAATCCGCCTTTCGGACGACCGAGATGCGAGCAAAGGACGAGCTTGGCTCCGCCGGAGATCAACTGACGGATTGATGGAACCGCACCTTGGATGCGCGTGGCGTCGGTGATGACGCCGTCCTTGAGCGGGACGTTGAAGTCCACACGCATGAGGACTTCTTTGGAGGATACATCAAGGTCACGAATCGAAAGTTTGGCCATGGGGCGCGAATCCCGCCTTAGACCGGGACCGGTGTCAAGTTTATCGCGGCAGCGGACCGGTGCGGAAACGTTCGTGCTGGCGGCGCAACATCACATCCAGCGGCATGAAATTGACCGCCCGCTGCGACCATTCAAGCGCCTTCTCGCGGTTGCCCCTAGCGAACTGGATCTCGGCCATGGTATCCAGATAGGCCGACTGGTCGGGATTGGCGGCGAGGGCTTTTTCAAGAAACCGCTCGGCTTGGTCGAGATTCCGGCGGGCGCGCGAGGCGATCCAGGCCGCGGTGTTGCAGGTGTTGTCCGAGTACGGAAATTGCCGGATGACGTTGGTCATCCGCTCCCAGGATTCCTCGAACCACTCGTCATGCTCTTTGATGAGTCCCGCCTTGCGGATGGCTGGAAAAAAATCGTCCGCCAGCGAGCCGTCGCAGGGAAACATCCGATAGCAGTTCCCAAGCATCGCGACCGAGCCCGCGCGGTCGGCCTTGAGCCTGACCAGCGCCCGGCCCAAATCCGACTGCAATCTCAACCTCAAAGACAGCAGCGGCGGCACGAGGACCGACTCCGAACCGAGCGAGGCCATCATCTGCGCACGCACCTCGCTGATGGCGGCCACTTCCTGCCATTTCCCCTGCTCCACCAGCATTTCGGTGTGCAATTGCAGCCCGTCCGCGAAGTTGTCCGCAGCAGGATCGCTCTGCCGGACCGACCGCGCACGCCAATCCGCAGCCCGCTTGTAATCACAGCCATAGGCATAACCGTTGGCGATTTCGAGCGCGTCATTGCCGAGGGCGAGCTTCTCGACCAGTGAGTCCTGCGCGGCGGCCTCGTCGGTCCGGCCCGCCTTGCGCAGGCAGGCCGCAGCACACGCATACAAGGACGGTTGGGGGGCGGACTTGGTCTTGGAAATCCGGTCGATTTGTTTCAGGAAAAACCCGGCGGCCTCATCCCATCGTTCCGCCGCCGATAGATCCAGGATGCGCGCGCGCCAGGAAATTCCTTCCCGGCCGCTTTCATCGAGCTGATCCCAGAGCTCCAGGCTGGTGCGGACATCCGGGCTCTGACCTGCCATAAAAACCATCTTATCGATCACGAGCCTCCGTTTTTCCGGCGCTGCCTGTTGGACCACGGCCCGCGCCAAGACCAGCCATTTTTCGCGGAGCCGCAGCGGATCGCGGCCCAGGCCGCACAATGCTAACATCCCGTCGAGACGCTCGGCGCGGCTGGCTGCGGGCTGCAATTCCGCCAGCCAGTCCCACAAGGCGACCATCTCGTCCTGCCCGCCGAAGGCGACCTCGATGATCTCCCTCCACCGCTCCGCATCGTCTCCGGCCCACGCGAGCGCCGCCTGTTTGGCGACTTGCGGCGCGCCGAGAGACTCGCCCCCCAACGCCTCGGTCCCGCCAAAAAGCTGGCCCAGAAAGTTCGTTAGAAGGTCGGGGTCCTTTTCCGCCATCGCGGCCAGGGGCTTCAGAAACGCCTCCGCAGATTGCCGGTGCAGACCCCGCCGCTCCATAAAATTCGCCAGTATCACCAGATCCCTGGTATCCGAGGAGCCCCCGCCTTGATCCCCGGCATCCCTTTTTGAAAGGCGGCCGACGCGCTTTTCCACCCAACCGGCATAATCCGGATTTTCCGGATCCAGGCCCAGCATCTTCAAGGCTTCGGGAATCCGCTCGAGCGACTCGAAGTAGGAAAACGCCGCGAGCGGCCAATTCGCGGCGTAGGCCTTCTCGGCCAGGCGGAACTCGCCTAGCAGAAATAACGCGCTCGCCGCGTTCGCGCGCTGGTCGCGGTTGCGCGAATTGGCCGCGTGCGCGAGCGGCACCAGATCCGCCGGACGGATCGCCTTCCCCTGCCAGCGCTTGATCGCGATTTCCGTGTAGGATTTCGAAGTCGCCTCATCGGTCTGATGGTGCCACAGCCACGGCAGCGGATCGCCTAGCAGCGCCGACAGCGTGGCGGAAATACGGGTTTCTCCGGCGGCGGAGGCGGCTTCCCGGGCCGCCGCGAGATTTCCCGCCGCGCGGTAAAGCGCAAGCTGCCAGGCGTCCGACTGCACGCCCTTGAGAGTTTTGGCGCGCTTCAACTCCGCCTCCAAAGTGCCCTGGCTGCGGTGGAAATCCGCGAGCGCGAGCAAGCCGGGCGCATCGGCAGGTGCCATTTCGAGGAATTCGCGGGCACCGTCCGCATCGCCGTCCAGCAGGCATTCGCGCGCGGCGACCACCGCCACTCCTTCCACCGAGCGTTGGAGTCGGGACTGGAGCTCGGGGTTGGTCTCGCTCGCGTAAAGCTTGAGAAGCTGCCGCCACGCCCGCTTTTTATGCATCTGATCGAACAGGGTCAGCTTCTCGTTAGGCGAGGCTTTCGCGTAGCGCTCCACCAGCGACAGCACTGCGGGGTCCGTGTCCGGCGTGATGTGGAGCTGGATTTTCCGGATCAACTCGCGTGCCCGGTAGGCCTGCTCCGGGTCCTTACCGGCCGCGGTCTCCTGCAAGGCGGGAAGCGCGGGCTCTCCGATTGACCAGATCTCACGAGACGCGTTTTCGCGGACCCGGAATTTCTCGTCCGACAAATCCTGGATCAGCGCGGCGAGGGATTTCCCGGGAACCTTCAGGGCGGATTGCGCGGTTGTGTCTGGAGAGGCCGCCGCGATCGCCATCCATCCGGCAAGACCTCCGACCATCGCGACACTCTGAAATTTCATCTGACCGGAAACGTCCCGGATTTGGCGAATAAATCAACCCTCTTCGTGCTCAAGCCGCAAAGCTCTCGCCGCACGAGCAGGTGACGACCGCGTTCGGGTTGCTCACCTTGAAGCCGCCCTGCTGCAAGTCGTCGGAGAAATCCAGCTCGCTGCCACTGACGAACAACGCGCTTTTCGGATCGATCACCACGTTCACACCGTTGCTCGGCACCAGGATGTCGCGGTCGCGCGGGCCGTCCACAAGGTCCATCTTGTATTGCAATCCCGAGCAACCGCCGCCGACCACCGCGATCCGCAGCGCGCCGTCCGGCCGGCCTTGGCGGTCGAGCAGGCCGCGCAAATGCGACGACGCGCCTTCGAGCACTTTCACCAGCTTTTCATTGCCGATCTTGTAATTCACCGTCGCGTTCATCGGCGCAAGTTGCATCCCCCGCCCTGGCGCGTCAACACCTCCGCCCATCAGCCCGTGCGAAAAGCCGCCGACCGCCGAGGTTTTTTAAAAAATGAATTCTTGCCATTCCGTTACGGCCCGGCCTATTGACACGTCGATCGGATGACAAAAGTTTGTCTGCTCGCTCTTTGTTTGATCCGTGACGCCATGGTCAGAGGAAGTGTTGAATCAGCATGGCGTCATTAGAATTGAATCAAATGGATATCTACGTGGGCAATTTGCCCTACACCGCTACTGAAGGAGACGTTTCTGGCCTCTTCGCCGCTTTTGGACCTGTTGAACGGGTCAAAATCATCACCGACCGTGAAACCGGGCAATCCAAGGGATTTGCTTTCGTGACCCTCGGTGATCAATCCCAGTTGAACGCAGCCATCGAGGCTCTCAACGACTACGACTATAACGGTCGTGCTCTCCGCGTGAACGCATCGGAACCGAAAGAATCCCGTCCAAGCGGCGGTGGTGGCGGCGGTTACGGTGGTGGCGGCGGCGGCGGATACGGCGGCGGCGATCGTCGTGGCGGCGGTGGCGGCGGCGGCGGCGGTGGCTACAAAGGCGGCGGCGGCGGCGGTGATCGCCGTGGCGGCGGCGGCGGCGGTGGTCGCTGGTAATCCGGAGTTTCTCGCATCATAATTTCAAAAGCGCCCGATCCTCTTCACTGGGAATCGGGCGTTTTTTTTGCGGGCGGGCGGCTCACTCGCCGATTTGTTCGAGCGTGCTGTAGTAGTCGCCGTAAAAGCCGGTGATTTTCCACGCGACGAATCCCAGAATGAGGAAATACAGCAGCTTGGGAACCATCACGGCCACCTGTCTCGCGCCGGATTCAGCGTCGTCCTGAAACAGCTTGGACCAGCGGGCGAGATCCTTGTCCAAGGTGCCGGCCTCCTCGCCGGTCGAGTAGGATCGGGCGAACGCCTTGGGAAACGCGGCGTCCGCCATGAACTGCGGGCCGAGCGCGCTTCCCGCTTTGACGGCGTTGACCAGCTTGACGCCCGCTTCACGGATCACGCCGCTTTGCGACGCTTCAGACGCCAGTTGCGCGGTTTCACTCATCGAGATCCCGGCGAGCACGCACGAGTGATAGACTTTGCAAAATCTCGCCATCGCCAGATTATGGCGCGCCTTGCCGATCCATGGAACGCGGTTGATCAGTCGGTCGATTCCCGGATTTACCGGAGCCCGATTCAGCAACGCGCGGATTGCCATGAAGATGCAAAAAGCCGCCGCGTAAACGATGAGCAGCGTCACCACCAGGCTTCCCGATATTTCGGCCATCGCCACGCCCTTCATCAAGAAGGCTGGCACGATGCCGATGAAAATCCCCAGATGAAGGACGATGATCGGATAAATCATGCCCTTCACCACCTCCCGGCGAGCGGACGCCAGCATTCCGAAATAGTCGGCGAGATGCTGGAACGCGGGGGCCAGTTTCCCGCCGCGCTCGCCTGCGCCGATGATTGCGCGCTCGATGTCACTGATGGATTTTCCAAACGCCGTGGCTATCGATTCACCCGCCTCCAGTCCCTTGTCCAAAGTCTTGAGGAAACTTGCTTGCGACGCGGGAAGCTGCGTGTCCAACAACACCGCCGCCGCCTTCCGGATGTCGAAACCCGCCTCCAGCAGTTTCGCCATTTCCGAGTAGAAGAGATGCTTTTGGGCGGCATTCGCAGTCATGATTTTCTCAATCCATACCCACCCGCCGCTTATCCGGCTAGGGTTTAATCGCGAGCATCCGCAATTTCGCCCGCCGCTAATTCCAAACGTGGAGCCACGGATGCATGCCATGCTCGTCCGGCGCGAAGTAGGCGGAATGAGCGACTCCGGCGAACCACAGCCCTGCTGTCCATGCCCGCCGAGCTAACTTTTTCTCGCAAAAACCAATCCGGTGCGCGAAGGGCTGTATATTTTCATCACGCCGTCTTCCTCCACAGGATAGTCGAACGCGTGATCCACCCGGCCGTGGCCGCCGGTTCCGATCCGGTCGGTATCCAGCACCAGCTCGCGGGTTTCGAAACCCGGCGCGTGGACCGGGTAACCGAACAGCGAGTTTCCGACTGAAAAATTGAAAACGAAAATCAAATTCGCCCGCTCGGCGACGAGGATCTTCTGTCCTTGATCGAGATACAGCAACTGCGCGGGCGGCGTGGCGAGCAGCCCGGAGTTTTTCGAGAAATCCATCAGCTGCCGGTCGAACTCCGCGAGCCAGCCGTATTTCAAATCCGGATTATCAACAAGCGACCATTGGCGGCGGCAATAGTGATAGGACCAGCCGTTTCCCTCGCGCGGGAAATCCAGCCACTCGGGATGGCCGAACTCGTTGCCCATGAAATTGAGCCAACCCTCGCCGCCTAACACCAGCGTGACGAGGCGGATGAGCTTGTGCAGCGCGATCCCGCGCTCGATCACCGGATGCGGATCGTCCTTGCCCATGTGCCAATACATCTCCTTGTCCATCAGCCAGAACGCGAGCGTCTTGTCGCCGACGAGCGCCTGGTCGTGGCTCTCCGCGTAGGCGATGGTGGCCTCGCCATAACGGCGGTTCGCCAGAATCCCCCACAGCTCGCCGATGTCCCAGTCCTCGTCGCGGCTGTGCTTGAGGAGCTTGATCCAGTAGTCCGGGATGCCCATGGCGAGGCGGTAGGAAAACCCGAGCCCGCCGTCCGCGATCGGCCGGCAGAGGCCGGGCATGCCGGACATGTCCTCGGCAATGGCAATGGCTCCGGGCTTGATGTCCTGGATGAGTTTGGAGGCGAGTTTCAGATAAAGGATCGCCATGTCATCGGCGTCGCCGCCGAAGTAGTCGTCGTAATTTCCGAAGGACTTGTTCCCGCGGGAATGATAGAGCATCGACGTCACACCATCGAAGCGGAAGCCGTCGAAGCGGAACTCTTCCAGCCAGTAGCGGACGTTTGATAGAAGGAACTGCCGCACTTCCGGGCGGCCGTAGTCGAAGCATTTCGAGTCCCAGCCGGGATGGTCGCCGAGCGGGCCGTCGTGGAAATACTGGTGGCCGGAGCCATCGAAGTTGTTGAGTCCCTCGGCGATGTTTTTCACCGCGTGCGAGTGGACGACATCGAGCAAAACGGCCAGTCCGAGGCCGTGGGCGGTGTCGATGAGGTATTTCAAATCCTCCGGCGTGCCGAAGCGCGAGCACGGCGCGAAGAACGAGGAGACGTGATAGCCGAACGAGCCGTAATAAGGATGCTCCTGCACCGCCATCAGCTGCACCGTGTTATAACCGGCCTTGGCGACGCGTGGCAAAATCGAATCCGCGAACTCGCGGTAGGTGTGGACGCGCAGCTCCTCGCCGGCCATGCCGACATGGGATTCATAAATCAGCGGCGCTTTGATAGACGCCGGATCGAACTCGTGTTTCCAGACGTATGGCTGCGGCGTGTTCCAGATTTGCCCGCAGTAATCATGGGTCGTCGGATCCTGCACCGCGCGGCGGATGCACGCCGGGATCCGGTCGCGCCGCGAGCCGTCGGCACCGACGATGTGGAGCTTCACCTTCTGCCCGTGGGCGAGCGCGTCCGCCGGCAGGTCGAGCGACCAGACGCCGCTGTCCGAGGAAGCGAGCGGATGGGACTCGCGGTCCCAGTGGTTGAAATCGCCCAGCAGAGAAACCGCCTGCGCAGCCGGTGCCCACTCGTGGACCTTCCATTGGTTAGTCGACGGGTGGAAATGGATACCGACGTATTTGTGACCGGTGGCGTAGGCGGCGAGCGTCTTCGAGCCCTGCTCGATTTCCGCAAGCGCCTCCGCGAACTGTTTCATCCGCCGCTCGATGGCACCTTGGTGGGGTTCGAGCCACGGATCGTCTTGAACAAGCTTCGGTTTCTCCGTCATCGCTCCGGAACATGAAGGGTTTCGCTTGCAGGGAAAAGCCAAATTCCGCAAGGAATCCGTCGCTCCCACCAAGTGCTTGATTCCCGCTCCCATCGCGGGAATCATCCCACCTCGCGGCTACCGCTGACGCAACCTCCCATGAATTCTCCCAAGACCACCCCGCACAAGGACGACATCGCCGAACTCGAACCCTTCGCCGGACTCGAGATGATGCACGTCTTCGTGGTCACCAGCGAGCGCCAGGCCGGACTCGCCCTGGAGGAACTCATGCAGGCACGGACCGTCGGCTTCGACACCGAGTCGAAGCCGACTTTCCTCAAAGGCCAAAAATCCGAAGGCCCGCACGTCCTGCAATTCGCCACCACCGAGAAAGCCTTCATCTTCCAATCCCATTTCACCGAGAGCCACCCGGCGATCATCGAGTTGCTGAAATCGACCAAGCTCACCAAGATCGGCTTCGGCCTCGGCGGCGACCTCGACCAGATTTCAAACCGCTTCGGCCTCCGTCCCGGCGCCATCGTGGACCTCGACCGCTCGTTCAAACTGCTTGGCTACCGGAACTCTGTCGGCGCAAAGTCCGCAGTCGCCATGCTTTTCAACCGTAAGCTCTCGAAGTCCAAATCCGTCACTACCTCGAACTGGGCGGCCCGCGAGCTGACCGAGCGCCAGCTCCTCTACGCCGCCAACGACGCCTACGCGGCGATCCGCGTCTATCATGCGCTCCAGGCCGGAAACGCGGGCGGACCTATCAGCCAGGCTCCTTGAACAAGTCGAGGAAGCGGTCCTCGTATTCATGGAAAACATTGAGCCGGTCGAGCTCTTGCTTCAGTTCATAAGCCCGGGAACGATCTTCGCGGGCTGCCTCAAACAGCTCGGCGACATGTTGCTTGTCACGACCGCTCAGATGCGGCGCGGCCTTCTCCGGCTCCGCTTCATCAGCCTCCTCGGCCGGTGCTTCCGGGGCTCCGACAGAACTTTCTAGGCGATGGAGAAATTCCTCAAGCCCCTTCTCCACCTGACGGGACTGCACCTGCAGCTCCTTGAAGTCGATGGAGATTTCCGACATCGCGCTGAAGGCTTTCAGCACCGCGAGCGAGGCCTTGGGAAATGGAAATTGCGAGAAAACGCTCGGCATCTCACCGAGCAAACAGCCGCCGCGCATCCCGTTGTCGGCGGCGATTCCTAACAGCACTCCGTTCAGCCCGCTGATTTGCCCCTCCTCCATCACTTTCATGTCGAGCCGCTTGAAATCCGCCAGAGTCCGCGAATCGATGGCGGCCCCGAAAACGTGTGACTCGTGCTCGGGACGCATCTGCGTGGCAATCGCCGCGAAGGTGAAAACCCGCTCCACCCCGAGCTGGCGCGCGTGCCCGATGAGCTGCGAACAAAACGCCCCGCCCTTCGACGGCGGCTGTGCCTCGCCGATGAAGACAATGAGGTCGTGCTTCTTGTTCGGGTCGTTCCAAAGAAACAACCGGCTGCGCGGCAGGCGTCCGGTGTGGATCAACCCGCCCCTCACTTCGACGCGCTCCAGATCGAAAAACTCGCGCGCGGGAAACTCCGCCAGCAAGTGCATGCCTAGCTTCGCCATCATGTAATATCCCGCGCTGATCGCCACCGCGCCCATTCCGGGCCAAGCGGCGATGAGCCACGGGTCGTTGAGATGTTGCTCCGTTTCCATGGCGATTTTTCGTTAGGCCACGCTTTCGTGAAGAAAGCGTTTCTCCAAGTCCACGAGGGGGATTTTCGTCAGGTCGCCCGCCACCACCCCGCCCAAAGCATCGTGCGCCGCGGTCGGCAAGGCTTTCAGCAAAGCCGGCATGATTTCCTGCGGGATGACCAACCGCCACGTCGGGTAGCCCGCGCAGGCCACGATCTCGCCGATCTTCGCGGCCACGCGCTCCAGCGCCTGGGTTTCAAGCTCAGCTTCCAAGTGGTGCTCCTCGCCATACGACATCCCCGCAAGACGATCGACAGCCCCGCCTTGGGGAAACCGGCCGGCGCTGTCCGTGACCGCCTGGTGGATCGACTGCGGCCTCATTTCCAACGTGCTCCCGGGCTCCTCGAGCAGGTGCGCCTCCTCTAGCGGATCATCGCCCGCCGGTTTGAACTTCACGGGCCTGACCCGTCCGAGATTGGCGATGACGATGAGCTTTTCCATAACAATAGAGGGTTAATTTGCACCTACAGTATGGACTCGTACCAGAGTATCCGCAAGACAGAAATGGAACGCGCAACATCAGCCTCGTCGGCCGCAAAATCCGCGCTTAGTTTCGCCCGCCTTCATGACCGATCTCCTTCAAAAAGCCGTCGCCAAGCGCGCCCGAATCCTCACCCCGGAAACCAACGCCGTCCGCCTCATCGATGGCGGCGGCGATGGCTTGCCCGGACTGATCCTGGAAACCTACGCCGGCCGCTGGCTGGTCTCCACCACCGGTGCCCGCCTCGCGCCGCAAATCCGCGAATGGATCCGCGACCAGGGCGTTTCCTGTTATTGGAAGCGGCTCGACCAGCACCAGAAAGAGTCGCCGTCGCACCTCGTCGGCCCGGAAGTCACCGAGCCGTTTCTCATCCTCGAAAACGGCGTCGCCTCCGAGATCTCGTTCCAGTCCGGCTACTCGCAGGGCATCTTCCTCGACCAGCGCCACAACCGCGCCGAAGTCCGCCGCCTGATGGCACCCGGCCTGCGCCTGCTCAACACCTTCGCCTACACCGGTGCCTTCTCCGTAACCGCCGCCATGGCCGGCGCAGAGACCACCACGCTCGACCTATCACAACCCTACCTCGACTGGGCGAAGCGTAATCTCTCACACAACCAACTCGACCCCGCCGCCCACCACTTCTGCAAGGGCGACACCTTCCACTGGCTCCGCCGCTTCGCCAAACAAGGCCGTACCTTCGACGGCATCGTGCTTGACCCGCCGACCTTCTCGCGCGACGAAAAAGGCAAGGTTTTCCGCGTCGAGGAAAATTTCGGCGAGCTCGCCGCTCTCGCTGCCGACATCCTAACACCCGGCGGCTGGCTGCTCTGCTCGACCAACTGCCGCAACCTCGGCCTCAACGAATTCCAGAAACA
This sequence comes from Akkermansiaceae bacterium, assembly GCA_947462535.1. Taxonomy (GTDB): domain Bacteria; phylum Verrucomicrobiota; class Verrucomicrobiia; order Verrucomicrobiales; family Akkermansiaceae; genus Luteolibacter. Next base: position 49,098 of record CANHPN010000006.1, read on the forward strand.
ACTCCGCAACGCCACCCACCGCCCGCTGAGCGCACGCCACTCGCCCATGCCAGAGGATTTCACCGACGAGCCCTATCTGAAATCCGTCTGGCTGAAATGATGCAGCCGCATCGACGCCACGCGCGCCGCCGCGCCATTCTCCGGCCATGCGGGAACCCTCCCCGGCGCAGATCGACACCTTCATCTCGAAACGGTCGAACTCCGGCGGCCAATACGAGGCCTTCCCCACGCCGCTCGGTTATTTCGAGCGCCTCGTCCGCACGGCCAATGTGAATCGAGAGAGAGTGCGCTATCGGCGCGATACTTCGCTACTCATTGGCTCGCGACAGAAATGTCGCGACTCCCTATTGAATGGCCTTTTCGGCGCTGAGTTTCGGATCCTTGTAGGTGGACTGAACGTAAACTTCGCGCAGCAGCTTGTGCTCGATCTGGCAGGGGCTGTGGGCCATGAGGTCGGCTCCCTTGTTATTTTTCGGGAAGGCGATGACCTCGCGGATGCTGTCCTCACCGGCAACCAGCATGGCGATGCGGTCAAGGCCGAGCGCGAGTCCGCCGTGTGGCGGTGCGCCGAAACGGAAGGCGTCGAGAAGATGGCCGAACTTGATCTGCTGCTCTTCCGGACCGACGCCTAACACGCTGAACATTTGCGCCTGGAGATCCTTTTCGTGAATCCGGATCGAGCCGCCGCCGAGTTCATAACCGTTGAGCACGACGTCATAGGCAACGGCGCGGACGTTGGCGTAGTCGCCGGCATCCAGCTTGGCGATGTCGTCGGGATGCGGACGGGTGAACGGGTGGTGAACGGCGGCCCAGTGGCCGGTTTCCTCGTCGTGGGCGAGCAGCGGGAAATCAACGACCCAGAGGAAGTTGAATTTGGTAGAATCCTTGTTGAGTTCCATCATCACGGCGCATTCCGAGCGGACGCGGCCGAGGATGGTGCTGACGCTGTCGCGAGAGCCAGCGGCGAAGAAGACGATGTCGCCTTCCGCGAGATCGAGCTTGGCGACGACGGCCCCCTTCTCGGTCTCGGTGAAGATCTTCCAGAGCGGGCTCTTGTATTCGCCGTTTTCGAGTTTGATGAAGGCGAGGTTTTTCACCGGGAGTCCTGCTTGCACCGCGATCTCGTTGAGGCGGTTCATTTGACCGGTGGTGATGGTGGCGAAGCCCTTGGAGTTGATGGCGCGAACCACGCCGCCGCCGTCGAGGATGCTGCGGAAGATCTTGAACTCGGTGGCCGCGAAGACATCTCCGAGGTCGGTGATTTTCATGTCGAAGCGGGTGTCAGGTTTGTCGGAGCCGTAGATGTCCATCGCGTCGGCGTAAGTCATTCGCGGGAAACTCGCGGGCACTTCGATGCCGAGGCCGGCCTTGAACATCGAGCCTAGCAGACCCTCGACCAGCCCGATGATGTCATCCTGGTTGACGAAGCTGGCCTCGATGTCGATCTGGGTGAATTCCGGCTGCCGGTCGGCGCGCAGATCCTCGTCGCGGAAGCAGCGGGCGATCTGGAAATACTTCTCCATGCCGGCCACCATCAGCAGCTGTTTGTATTGCTGCGGAGCTTGCGGCAGGGCATAGAAACGGCCGGGGTTGAGGCGCGACGGCACTAGGAAATCGCGGGCTCCCTCCGGCGTCGGGTTGGATAGAATCGGCGTTTCGATTTCGTAGAAACCGGAGTCGTCGAGGTAGCGGCGGGCGGCTGAAGTGATCACGCTGCGCTGGCGGATGTTCTTGTTCATGCGCGGGCGGCGCAGGTCCAGATAGCGGTATTTCATCCGCAGGTCTTCGTTGGAGAGCTCCTTGTCGAGCTGGAAAGGCAGCACGTCCGCCTTGTTGACGATGGTCAGTCCGGTGGCGACGATTTCAATCGCACCGGTGCCGATCTTGGCGTTTTCCGAGCCTTCAAGACGTTTGGAAACGCGGCCTGTCACCTGGACGACATCCTCTTCACGCAGCGTGTGTGATAGAGCCGAGACCTCAGGATTTTCATCGGGATGGAAGACGCACTGCGTAAGGCCCTCGCGGTCACGGAGGTCGATGAAAATGACTCCGCCGTGGTCGCGGGCGGAATTCACCCAGCCGATGAGCGTGACGGTTTGATCGATGTGGGAGTCGCGGAGTTCGTTACAATGATGAGTGCGCATGGGAGAAAATTTTAAGATTGGAAGTTCAAGCCAGCAACGGCCCGTCGGGTTGGAGGAGGCGGTCGGTTAGCCAGTCGATGGCGGTCTCGGCGGTGCCGGATTCCTCGGTGCGGCTGGCGAGGATCTTGAGCTTGAGCGCGGGATACTCGGTGCCGACGACGAGGGCGAAGCGCGCGCCGCATTTCTCCGCGCTCTGGAACTGCTTGGCGACCTTGGGATTTCCCATCGGCAGATCTGCGGAGATGCCGACGCGACGGAGGCTGGTGACGAGCTGGAGCGACTCAGCACGCTTCGTTTCGTCCGCGACGACGACGTAGATGTCGCAGGCGGCGGCGTTGCGCTGGAGCCAGACCTCCATCTGCATCGCGGTGTGGGTCGTCTCCTCGATGAGGTTGCGGATGACATAGTCGCCCATCGCGAATCCAGTGGCGGGCATGTCCACGGCACCGTCGGAGATGGTGGAAATGAGCGTGTCGTAGCGGCCGCCGCCAGCGACGGCGCGCATCGATTTCTTGGCGTCGAACACTTCGAAAACCACGCCGGTATAATAAGCGAGGCCACGGACGATGGAGAGATCCAGCTCGATGAAACCGGCGAAGCCGCGGGCGGCGAGGTCCTCGCGGATCGCGAGGTAGGCGGCGGAGGCGTTTGCGGGATCGGCGATGAAGGCGCGGACGCCGTCGGGCGTCAGGGAGAACGCAGCGAGCTTTTGCTCGAGCACTTCGGGCTTCTCGCGCTCGATCTTGTCGATGATGCCGAGGAAATCCGGGATGTTTCCCTCCGGGATTCCGTTAGCGGCGGCAAAGTCGATCCACGCCATCCGGTCGGAGACGCGGACGACGAAGTCACCGGCGACGAAGCCGAAGGAGAGCATCGTCTCGATCGCCAGGGAAATGAGTTCCGCATCGGCGGCGGGTCCGCCTTCGCCGAGTATGTCCACGTTGAACTGATAGAACTCGCGTCCCCTGCCCTTCTGCGGTTTTTCGTAGCGGAAACACTGGCCGATTTCGAACCACTTGAGCGGCTTCGGGAAATCCCGCTGGTGCTGGGCGACGATCCGCGCCAGCGAGGCGGTGACTTCCGGGCGCAGCGTGACATCGCGGCCGCCCTGGTCCTCGAAGCGGAAAAGCTGCGAGGAAAGCTCGCCGCCGGACTTTTTCAGATAGAGGCCTGTGTCCTCCAGAACGGGGGTTTCGTATTCGACATAGCCGCAGCGGCGGGCCACGCCGCGCCAGGTTTCGAACAAATAGTTGCGGACCGCGCATTCACGGGGAGTGAAGTCGCGGAATCCTGGAAGTGCTTGGAAAGTAGGTCCTGCCATGGGCGGGCGGCGAGGATGCACGCCGTTTCCAGCATTTCAAGGCGGGATTGCAGCGACGCTTCACAGCGGTCAGGCTCGCGAGGGAATCTTGCTTATTCCCACTCAATGCTGGCCGGCGGCTTGGTGGAGACGTCGTAGAGCACGCGGTTGATGCCCTTCACCTCGTTGAGAATGCGGTGGCTGGTCTCGCGGAGGATGATCGGCGGGAGCTCGACCCAGTCGGCGGTCATCGCGTCCTCGGAAACAACGGCGCGGAGGGTGATCGCCCACTCGTAGCTGCGCTCGTCGCCTTTGACACCGACGGTTTTCACCGGGATGAGCCCGGCGTAGGCCTGCCAGACCTTGTCATACCAGCCGTGCTCTTTGAGTTTTCCGATGAAGATGGCGTCGCACTCGCGGATGATGTGGAGCCGGTCCTCGGTGACCACACCGGGGCAGCGGACCGCTAGGCCAGGGCCGGGGAACGGGTGGCGCTGGAGGATGTCATGGGCGATGCCTAACGAAGCGCCGAGTTCGCGGACTTCGTCCTTGAAGAGCTCGGCCAGGGGTTCGAGGACCTTGCCTTGGGCCTGAAGCTCGAGGATGCGGTCCACGCGGTTGTGGTGAGTTTTGATCTTCGAGGCTTTCGATTTCGCGTTGGACGCGCTTTCGATGACGTCCGGATAGAGTGTGCCCTGCGCGAGCATCTCGGCATCGCCGACGGAATCCCAGAAGACATCGATGAAAAGATTGCCGATGATCACACGCTTTTTCTCGGGGTCGTCCACGCCCTCGAGCGCCTTGAGGAACCGCTCCGCGCAATCGACCGTTTCGATTGGCACGCCCATGCGGTGGAAATTGTTGCGGACTTCCTCTCCCTCGTTTTTGCGCATCAGTCCGTGATCGACGAAGATCGCCCTGACATTCGCGCCGGCTTCGTGAAGCAGGACGGCGAGCACGGTGCTGTCCACGCCGCCGGAGACCCCGCAGACGATTTGCTTGTTGCCGATTTTCTCGCGGATGCCGTCGATGATCTCGCGCTTGAAGTCGTCGATCCGGAACGGAAGCAGGTGGCTGGCGTTGAGCAGGAAATTGTGGAGGATGCGCAGGCCCTCGTGGCTGTGCGTGACTTCCGGGTGGAACTGGATTCCGAAGAATTTGTCGTTCCATTGCAGCGAGACCGGCGTGCCGTGCTGATTCTTGGCGATGATCTTCGCGCCTTCCGGCAGGATTTTCACCGTGTCCGAGTGGCTCATCCAGACTTGCGATGAAGCGGAGACGCCTTCGTAAAGGCCCGCGCACTCGGCGGGGAACAAATTGGCCGGGCCGTATTCGCGGCGGTTGCTGGCTTCCACGCTGCCGCCGAATTTGATGTTCAACAACTGCATCCCGTAACAGACGCCAAGGACCGGCACGCCGAAGGCTTTGAGCGCTTCGAAATCCAGGTCCGGAGCGTCCGCCTCGCTGGTGCTCTTCGGACCGCCGGATAGAATGATGGCTCCGGGTTTGCCGATGTCAGGAAAATCCTCGATGGCGTAGAGCTTGGCGAAATAGCCGAGCTCGCGGACTCGGCGGACGATGAGCTGGGTGTATTGCGAGCCGAAATCGAGGACGGCGACGTGGTTGGTATCGTGCATTTTTTAAATAGGGAAAGAGTTTACCGAAAAGACGCGGAGGTCGCAAGGGGACGCAGAGGTGTAGATGATTCTATCCAACTCAAAATCTTCTCTGCGTTCCTTTGCGACCTTTGCGCCTCTGCGGTGAAAATTCATCTTAGCTTAGCGGCTGATAGTTCGTCGGCTCCTCGGTCATGACGATGTCATGGACGTGGCTTTCGCGGAGGCCGCCGGCGGTGACGCGGACGAAGTTGGCGCGCTCGCGGAGCTCGCTGATGGTGGAAGCGCCGACGTAACCCATGCCGGACTTGAGGCCGCCCATGAGTTGGAAAATCACGTCGGACAGCGGGCCTTTGTAGGGGACGCGGCCTTCGACGCCTTCCGCGACGAGCTTGCCGGAGCTGTTCTGGCCGTAGCGGTCGCCCGCGCCTTTTTGCATGGCTCCGATGGAACCCATGCCACGATAGGTTTTGAAACGGCGGCCTTGCGATTGCACCGTCTGGCCGGGGCTTTCGCGGGTGCCTGCCAGAAGCGAGCCTAACATGACGAGGTCGGCACCGGCGGCGAGCGCCTTGACGATGTCACCCGAGTAGCGGATGCCGCCGTCGGCGATGACTTTCACGCCGTGCTCGCGGCAGACGCCGGCGACGTTTTGAATGGCGGTGAATTGCGGCATACCGACGCCGGAAATGACGCGGGTGGTGCAGATCGATCCGGGACCGACGCCGACTTTCACGGCGCTGGCTCCGGCCGATACGAGATCGCGCGCGCCTTGCTCGGTGACGACGTTTCCGGCGACGACCGGCACGTTGGAAAGCGCGCGGAGTTTTCCGATGACTTCCATCACGTGGCGCGTATGGCCGGTGGCGGCGTCGATGAAAAGGGCGTCCGCGCCGGCATCGATCAGCACGCGGCCGCGGTCGATGCAATCCGGTCCCACGCCCACGGCGGCACCGCAGCGGAGCTGGCCGTTAGCATCCTTGGCGGCGTTGGTGAAGGTGATGCGTTTTTCGATGTCAGAGCCGGTGATGAGTCCGACGAGACGGCCGTCCGAATCAATGAGCGGCAGTTTCTCAATCCGGTTTTGATAGAGAATGCGGCGGGCTTCTTCGAGGCTGGTGTTGCCGGGCGCGGTGATCAATTTCTCGCGGGGCGTCATTACGTCGGCCACGATCGCGTCGAGGCGGTCGAGGTAGCGGACATCGCGACCGGTGACCATGCCTTCGAGGTGGCCGTCGGCATCGATGACGGGAAATCCGGAGAAGCCGTTCTTCGCCATGATCGCGCGGACGTGATCGACAGTGTCCTCCTTGCTGACGGTGTGGGGTTTCTGAATGACGGCGTTTTCCGAGCGTTTCACGCGGTAAACCATCGCCGCCTGCTCGTCGATCGGGCAGGCCCGGTGGATGACGCCCATGCCGCCCTCGCGAGCCAGGGCGATCGCCAGATCGTGTTCGGAAACCGTGTCCATGGCCGCCGAAACGACGGGGAGAAACAACGGAATACCCGCCGTGACGTGCGTGGAAAGGTCCGCCTCCCCGGGCAAAACCGAGCTCAAAGCCGGCACCAGAAGCACGTCGTCAAATGAAAGTCCGAGAGAAATCTCTGCCATGGCGGAGTCAATAGAAGCGCTTTTCCGGGCGCAAGTCCGAATCCAGTCCGAATCCAAAAAGCGCTCGATTATGGGCTTGCACGGGCGGGGCATGGCCGGGAGTTTGGCAGCGTGATTTCGCCGGGTGCCGTGATCGCATCGGTCCTGCCGGTGTATTTGCTAATTGTCGCAGGGGCGGTTTTGCGCCGGACGGGCGTGCTCCACACGGAGCATGACTCCGGGGTGATGCGGGTGATTTACACGGTGATGCTGCCGTGTTTCATTCTGGATAAAATCCTAGGAAGCTCGGTGCTGCGGAGCGGATCGGTGGTGTTGTGGTCGATCGGGCTCGGGTTCGGGCTGATCATGGCGGGGATCGTGATCGGGCTCTTAGTGGGCCGCTTGATCGGGCTGGAGCGCGGGACGGGAATGCGGACTTTTGCGCTGAGCGCGGGCTGTCAGAATTTCGGTTTCACGGCGGCTCCGGTGCTTGAAATTCTATGGGGCACGGGGGCGCTGGCCTTGCTTTTCGTGCACAACATCGGGGTGGAAACCGCGATCTGGTCGGTGGGCATCATGATCATGAGCGGCGAGCCCGGAATCCCGTGGCGGCGGCTTCTCAACGGCCCGATCATCGCGGTGGCGATCGGTCTGACGCTGGTGGCGGCGGGACTGGACGACCAGGTGACGGGGCCGGTTAGAAAGGCGATTTCATTGATCGGTGTGGGAGCGTTTCCACTGGCGATCCTGATCACGGGCTGCTCGATGATGGATCTGGCAGGCGCGGAAAAACCAAGCTGGCGGGTGCTCGCGGGAGGCGCGCTGGTGCGGCTGATCCTCGCGCCAATGGCGATTCTGGCAGCTGCGAAATTTTTCCCGCTGCCAGTGGAGTTGCGTCAGGTGTTAGTGGTGCAGGCGGCGATGCCGGCGGGGATGTCGGCGATTCTGCTGGCGCGGATGTATGGCGGGCGGCCTGCGGTGGCGGTGCAGATCGTGATCGCGACGACGGTGCTGAGCTTGCTCACGCTGCCATGGATCATCACCTGGGGGAGCGAGTGGATCTGGCTGAAAGCCTTGTTGCCATGAGCGGGCGGGCTGTCATTCAATGGCGGAGATGAACGACCATTCAGCTATTCTGATCGAACTCGCGCTCGCCGAAGACATCGGCAGCGGTGACGTCACTGCCCGTTACTTCATCCCGGAAGAGCGCCGGGCCTGCGCGTTCGTGGCGGTGCGCAAGGACGGCGTGGTGTCCGGCGTCGAGTTGGCGGCCCGGGTTTTCAGCACGGTCGATCCTTCGCTGGCTGTGGAAATCCTGATTTCCGACGGCAGCCGCGTGGCCGCAGGGGCCTTGTTGATACGCGTGGAGGGCTCCGCCCGGTCGATCCTCACAGCCGAGAGGACAGCGCTGAATTTCCTCCAACACCTCAGCGGAGTGGCCACGCTGACCGCCCGATACGTGGAGCAAGTGAAAGGCACCCGCGCCCGGATTCTCGACACGCGGAAGACGACGCCCGGTTACCGATTGCTAGAGAAAAATGCCGTGCTCGATGGCGGCGGCACCAATCACCGTCTGGGGCTCTACGACCGCGCGATGGTGAAGGACAACCATCTCGTCGCTGAGGGCGGAACCGAAGCGATCCAAGCGGCGATCGACCAACTCAAGTCGGACAAGCCCGAAGTCGAGGTCGAGCTGGAAGCTGACAGCCTTGAACAAGTCCGGGCCTTCCTCGCGATGGAGGGCGTTGATTTCATTTTGCTCGATAACATGAGCTTGGAGGAACTGCGCGCGGCCGTGGAAATGCGCGGGGACCGCGGCAAACCGCTGCTCGAAGCAAGCGGTGGCGTTAGTTTGGAAACGCTGCGTGAGATCGCTGAAACCGGGGTGGATTTCATTTCCGTAGGTGCCCTCACCCACTCGGCTCCGGCGCTCGACGTCGGCTTGGATTTCGAAACACTTTAGCCGATGACTCCCGAAGATTTCCCTGCGGCCGCCGCGGATTTCCCCGAACCGTTCCGCTTGCTCGTCCGCGAATCGGCGGAGTCCACCAACGACGAGGTCCGCATGCTCGCGCAGGCGGGAGCTGCGGACGGGCTCATCGTCCTCGCCGAGCGCCAGACCGCCGGCCGCGGACGGCGTGGAGCGGCATGGTTTTCTGCGGCCGGGGAATCACTCGCGTTTTCAATCCTCATCCGCCCGCAGGAGCCGAAATCCCTGTGGCCGCGGCTCGCGCTCGCCGCAGGACTCGCGGTGGCGGAGGCGGCGGAAACCTTCGGTCCGCAAGCCGGCATCAAATGGCCGAACGACGTCTGGATCGGACACCGGAAAACGGCCGGAATCCTCGTCGAAGCCGGCGCGGATTTCGCGGTCGTCGGGATCGGGCTCAACGTCAACACCACCGGCTTTCCGCCCGAAGTTTCGGAAATCGCGACCTCCCTCCAGATCGAGACATCACAGGCTTTTTCCCGCGCGGAGGTCTTGGGGGCGATCATCCGGAAATTCGCCCGACGCCGTCACCAAATCAGCCATGATTTCGAGGAATTGCTGTCCGCCGTGCGTCTGCGCTGCGTTTTGACCGGAAAACGAGTGAGCCTGACCACCGCGAGCGGAAAGAGAACCGGCATCGTAGAGGGAATCGCGGCGGGCGGCGAACTCCTGCTCCGCAGCGAGCACGGACTCGAGCGCCTGATCCAAGCCGACGAGGTGCGATTGCTGCCGCCATGAAATCCCAAGTTTCTTTTCGAACAAAGCAACGCCAAGCTCCCTTCATGAAATTGAATCCTGCCGTCCTGTTTGCAACCTTCTCCTGCCTTTTCATTGCATCCTGCGCCTCCACTAAGACGGAGAAGCCAGAGTCCACAAAAACCGTGGAGGAAAGCCCCAAACTGGTGGGCCGTGTCGCATCCATCCCTGCGGACAGTCGCTTCGTCTTGATTCAAAGCTACGGCAAATGGAATATCGAGTCCGGCCAAATTCTCACCACTCGCGGTCCGGATGACCGCACCGCCAACCTCCGGACCACCGGTGAAAACCTCGGCGAATTCGCGGCGGCCGACCTCAAATCCGGCAGCGTTGAAGTGGGCGACGCGGTCTATTCCCAGCACGTCGCCAAGCCTGCGGAAGTGTCAACAACTCCCGAAACGCTTCAACCTCAAAACAAAACGCTTTCGGAAAATATTCAAAAAAATAATTAACTTTTTGTGAATTATTTGCTTCCAAAACCTCTTAGCTCCATGTATTTTTAAAAAGTCCCGCTTGAATACTGAGCGCAGCTATAAATATTAAGTTTTAGAGTTGATTACTATCCGGGAAACCGGGTAGCTTTTCTATTACTATAGCTGTGTCTCCTTAGATGTCCCGAAACATGAACCCTACAACCAGCCATAATGAAAACAATGAACGCCTTGGGCGCTTCGGTGAAAGCCGACGCGGACCGTCTTGCTGACTTCGTCCTGCTTACACAGCGGAGCTGCATCCTAAACCTGTCAACAGAACTCAGCAAAGGAAACGTCTCTTTCCCGCAGTTCTTTCTTCTAACTTACCTATCCAGCGAAGAATATCTCACGATGTCCGACATTGCGAAAAAGATGGGCCACTCGACCGCCGCTGCCACCGGCCTAGTCGATCGGTTGGAGAAACTGTCCTACGTTGAGCGAGTCCACGCCGCAGAAGATCGCCGTAAAATCATGGTCCGCATCACCGCTAAAGGAATCGAACTCGTTTCGAAGATGCGCACAGAAATTGCCAACGATCTGGTGGGTATTCTGGCCGGTATGGATGAAGACCAGGCGGAAACCGTCGAGCACACCAAGCGCGCCATTCAAGGCCGTGCGATCGCGTAACCAATAGTTTTCTTCTCTGAATAAAGCAGCTTGGCGAATCATTACTACCTCCGTTACCGTCCCCGGGTGACGGAGGCGTTCCCCTTTCTGGAGTCCTTGAACTCGATCCCCGGCGTCCGCGCCGGGTGGTCCGGGCGCGTGGCGGATTTACCCATCACCGGCGACCGGGATGAGGCGATGAATTTGTTGCGCCCGCATCACGCCGCCGCGGTGGCCGATTTCGCCGGAGTATCCGCGGAATGGTGGCGCGCGGAGCAAGTTCACGGCGTTTCGGTGGCGATCGTCCCCGGAATTCCGCAAATCATCGCACCCGACGGACTTCCGGTCGTTCCGGGCGTCGATGGCTTGGTCACTTGCAAGCCAGGAATCGTGCTCGCGATTTACGCGGCGGACTGCGGCGCGATCTGGCTCGCGGACCGTGAAACCGGCGCGATCGGGCTGCTGCACTCGGGAAAAAAAGGCACCGAAGGAAATATTTTCGAAGCCGCACTCGGCGTGATGGCCGCGCAATTCGGCACCCGCGCCGAGGACGTCACCGCGGTGCTCAGCCCATGCATCCGCAAGCCTGACTATGACGTGGATTTCGCCGCTGAAATCGGCTATCAGGCGGCCCGTGCCGGTGTCGGCGACTTTTCCGACTGCGGGCTGAATACCGCCGCCGATCTGGAACATTTCTACAGCTACCGCCGGGAACTCGGCAAAACCGGTCGCATGATGGCGCTCATTGTCCGCGATTTTCTCCCATGAGCACCTTCACTCTTCAAGCCCCCGCCAAGCTGAATCTCTCATTGCGCTTGCTAGGCAAGCGCGACGACGGGTTTCATGAAATCGACACGCTGATGGTGAAACTACCCGGCTTGGCCGACGAAATCGAGTTCAGCCAAGCCGAAGAATTCTCGTTCAAATGCGACGACCCTAGCGTGCCCGGCGATGAAGGAAACCTTGTCGTGAAGGCCGTGCGAGCCTACGAGTCCGCCGCCGGCATTTTCTGCCGCTGCTCGATTTCGCTCAAGAAAGCTATCCCCCACGGCGCCGGACTTGGGGGCGGCAGCAGCGACGCCGCCATGACCTTGCTCGGACTCAACCGGCACCACGATTTCCGGCTCAGCGTCGCTTCCATTTACGAACTCGCGGCGTCGCTCGGCTCGGACATCCCGTTTTTCCTCACCACCGGAGCCTCCCGCTGCACTGGGCGCGGGGAAAAAATCGAACCCGCCCCCTCCCCACCTGCGATGGCGGTGCTACTCCTCAAGCCATCCTTCAATGTCTCAACGCCAGATGCTTACGACCGGTGGAAACAATCGTTTCAAATCTCGGGAGTGAGTTATACCCGGCAGGAAATCGGCGGCGTTTCGCTTTCCAACGATCTCGAACGTCCCGTTTTTGAAAAACACCGCTTCCTCGCCGAGCTCAAGCAGTGGCTCTTGGCACGCAGGGAAACCGCCGCCGCGCTGATGAGCGGCTCCGGCTCTACGGTTTTCGCCGTTCTTCACGACGGAGCTGATGCGGAAACCCTCGCCAAATCCGCCCGCCACGAACTCGATCCCGGCCTGTGGCATTGGGCGGGCCAGACCGAAGGAACTGATTGATTGAGGGCGTTTGTAACCGTCACCGGGGAAACCTGCGGTTTCGCTATCAGCCTCAAGAATTCGACCAATTCAGGCCTTTTTCCTGCCTCCAGCGGCGGTAAGCGCTGAACTGCTCGCCCTTCCTCAACTCGCGTCTGGCGGGATCCTCGCTGAGAAATACCTCGAACGCCCCGCCGGACGAGGTTTCCGCCTCGGACGGCACCGACCCCGACGATTCCGGGTGGCTGGCGCTTTGGCCAAGCAGACTTTCGATCCGCGACAAACGTCGCGAGAGCCTGAAAGTCATGAACAACACCAGGACGAGCAGCCCGGCGCAGGATGAGAGCAGGATGACAAACGTGGGCGCTTCAGATTCTGGCATGCGGGAGTCTTGTGAAACCCCGGCGGACTTGAGAAGCCCAAATCCTTGGACTGGAGGCAGCCTGCTGCCGCTTTCAACTGCCAGTCTGCTGGCCGGAAGTGGAAATAGCAGTCATCCAACGTGCTGCCACCCTGCAAGCCCGCTCGCAGCAGGCTGCGACGGCAAAGTGGCAACAGGCCGCACGCGGACTCGCGGTTTGTCCAAGAACCAGCGCTTTCTGCCAGACCAAGGCCGCCACGCCGGCGGTGTGCGGGCACGCCATGCTGGTGCCTGACATGCTGGTCGTGCCGCCACCAAGTTTGGTGGACAAGATTCCGACGGACTCCACAAAGCCCGACTTGGTGATATTTTCCTGAGTCGCTCCCGGGGCGGAAATACCGACGCCGATGCCGGTGGTGGAATTGAACGCTCCATCCGAGGTGAAATGGGGTGCCGTGTCCGCGCCGATGACGCCGCCGAAATTGCGGTTAGCGTTAGTGCCCGCCTTCGCGGTCGTACTCGCGATGGCGATGACCTCCGGATAGGCGGCGGGGACTTTCTGCGAGACTTCCAGCGTCGCTTCGTTACCTGCGGCGACGATGACGGCGATGGTTCCGGCGACGTGCGTGCCGTGGCCGTTGTCGTCTTGCGCAGTGCCGATAAACGCGGAGTAAGATCCAATGCCCAGCGGTTGGAGGGGTTTTTGATAGACGAACTTCGGCACGACTCCGTGCGCCGTTGCGACCGCGCGCGGGTTCAGGCCGCCACACAGCTCGACGATGCAGCGGTCGGGAATGGCTTTAGCTGGAGCGGCCTGCCCGGATGGGCCGGGTGTTAGTCCGTCATCGTCCGCGGCAAATTCGGCGGTGGTGAAAAGAGAGCTGAGCCGAGAGCTGCGAGGGTGCGGGTGTTCATGGGTGTGATGTTTGTTTTCTAACTTCTCCGGGCGTGGCAGGCAGCATCAGTTTTCTTCCCTTTCCAATTCTCCATGAAGGAATCTTTTGGAAAAATTTTGTCCAGAGGAAATACCGGCTAAAAAACCTGTCACACGGGGACCGAGGCTTTCAAACGTATTCGTTTTGCAAGTGATGGCTCACTCGGCGGGTTCGATTTGGGGCTGCTTTTTCAGCCTGGAGCGGGCGATTTCGTAGATCATCGGCAGCACGGAAATCACGATGATTCCCAGGATCACCAGCTCGAAGTTCTGCTTCACCACCGGGATGTTTCCAAAGAACCAGCCAGCCGGTAAAATGAGGCCGACCCACAGCAGCGCGCCGGTCACGTTGAAGAACATGAAGCGGCGGTAATCCATTTCTCCCGTGCCGGCGACGAAGGGCGCGAAGGTCCGGACAATGGGGACGAAGCGCGCGATGATGATGGTTTTTCCGCCATAACGGGTGAAGAACTCGTTGGTTTTCGCGATGTGGGCGGGCTTCACGATTCTTGGGAATTTCCGCATCATCCAGCCACCGGCTTTCCGGCCGATCCAGTAGTTGACCGTGTCGCCGAGGATCGCGGCGACTAGCAGGATCGCCGCGGAGATCCAGATATTGAGACCCGACAAGGGGTCTGCGGCCAGCGCGCCGATGGCGAAAAGCAGCGAGTCGCCGGGCAGGAAGGGCGTCACGACGAGGCCTGTCTCACAGAAAACAATCAGGAAAAGGAGCCCGTAAATCAACGTGCCGTGGTCACGGATGAATTCTGCGAGATGGTCGGGAAGATGTAAAAAGAGGTCGAGGATTTCAGTCATGGGTCAGCTGTGTTCGGGGCGGCGGTCGCGGGTGAGAAGGTCCTGCATCGCAAGCGGGGCGGACTTGCCTTCGTAGAGGATGCTGTAAACGGAGTCGATGATCGGCGTGCGGACGCCGACGCGGCGCGCGGCTTCGTGGATTGATAGAGTGTTAGGAACGCCTTCCGCGACCATGCCGAGGGCGGCGACGGCTTCCTCCAGCGTCTTGCCGCTGCCGAGGGCGAGGCCGACGCGGTGGTTGCGCGAGTGCTCGGAGAAACAGGTGACGATGAGGTCGCCGACGCCGGAGAGCCCGGCGAAGGTCTCCAGCCGGCCGCCGAGCGCGGTGCCGAGGCGGGTCATTTCCGCCAGCGCGCGGGTGACGAGGGCGGCCACCGCGTTGTCGCCCAGGCCGAGGCCGTGGGCCATGCCGGCGGCGATGGCGTAAACGTTCTTCACTGCACCGCCGAACTCGATTCCTGCGAGGTCGTCGCTGGTGTAGGAGCGGAAATGGGGCAGCGTGAAAAGGTCCTGCAGCCGGACGGCGAGGGCGTGGTCCTCCGAGCCGATGACCGCGCAGGTGGCCATGCCGGTGGCGATTTCCTCCGCGTGGTTAGGGCCTGACAGGGCGGCGATCGGATTGACCGGGAAGACCTCGCGCAGGATCTGGCTCATGCGGTCACCGGTGTGTTTCTCGATGCCCTTGGCGCAGGAGAGGAGGATGGTTTGCTCCGGCAGTCCGGTGTCGGCCAGCTTGCGGGCGGTCTCGCGGGTGGCGGAGGTGGGGACGGCGAAAATGACCAGCGGGTGGGCCAGCGCGTCCGTCAGTTCACAGGAGGCATGGACGTTTCCGTCGAGTAGGACGTCGCTCAGGTAGTGCGGATTGCGATGCTCGCGGTTGATGGTTTCTGCGGTCTTGCAATCGCGGCCTATCAGGTTGATGCGGTCGAGCCGGGGCGAGAGCAGCTTGGCGATGGCGGTGCCGAACGAACCGGAACCCAGGACGGCTGCGGAGTTGAATTGGGCTTCAGACATCGCCGGATTTGGGCTTGCGGGTGAAGCGATGCTCGGTGCCTGCGAGAAGGCGCCGGATGTTGGTCCGGTGTTTCCAAATGGCGAGGATCGCGAGGACTAGACTGAAGAAGAACAATGGTTTGTTCCAGGTGCCCGCCTGCCACAAGGTCGGCAGGGATTCGTCGTTGTTGATGTGGTGGAAGCGGGCTCCGTAATGGGTGATGAGCGGCAGCGATGCCGCAGCGACGATGCTCGCCAGCGAGACGTAGCGGCTGACCGCGAACACGGCGACCCAGACGGCGATCAGCAAGACCACTCCGGCCGGCATCAGTGCTAACAAAACTCCGGCGGAAGTGGCGATGCCCTTGCCGCCCTTGAATCCGACCCATGGCGAGTAGTTGTGGCCGAGTACCGCCGCCAGCGCGGTGATGACATGGACGAGCTGGCCCTTGAACTGCCCGGCGGCGGGGAGGACCAGCGCGAGCTGATCCAGCCCGCCGATGTGGAACAATCCGACTTTTTTAGCTTCGATCTGGATCAAATTGACCGCGATCACCACGGGAATAAATCCCTTGAGCGCGTCCAGCAGCAGGCAGGTGAGGCCGTATTTCTTGCCGATGATCCGCAGCACGTTGGTCGCGCCGATGTTGCCCGAGCCGTGTTCGCGGATGTTGACCCCCTTGATCCTGGAAATGATCAGGCCGAAGGGGATCGAGCCTAGCAGGAAGGCGGTGAGCGGGCAGAGCCAGAGTTGCATGCAGCGGTGGTTAGGGGCGCGTCACTCGGAGGTGGCGGAGGTGATGGTCACGGGTTCCACAGGCACATCACCGCCGAGGCGCGCGTCGGCACGGGTTTTGACGGCCTTGATATTGTCCACCACGTCCATGCCTTCGACGACTTTGCCGAACACAGCGTAACCACCGTTGCCCGGGTAGTTGAGCATGGCGTTGTCCACCACGTTGATGAAGAACTGGGCGGTGGCGCTGTTGGGATCGCTGGTGCGCGCCATGGAGATGGTGCCGCGTTCGTTCTTGAGTCCGTTCTGGCCTTCGTTGACGATGCCCTTGCCAGTTTCCTTTTCGACGAGGTTTTCGCCGTCCAGTTTGAAGCCACCGCCCTGGATCATGAAGCCGTCGATGACGCGGTGGAAGACCGTGCCGTCGTAGTGCTTCTTGTTCACGTAGCCGAGGAAATTAGCAACCGTGACGGGGGCTTTTTCCGCGTTCAGTTCGAGGACGATGTCGCCCTTGCTGGTTTTCAAGCGGACTTTCGCGACCTTGGCGGTGGCGGGTGCTGCGGCGGGTTTCTCCGCTTCCTTGGCAGGTTGGCAAGAGGGAAGCATTGTAAGCAGAACGAGGGAAATAAGGGCGAGTAGGCGTTTCATCGGCGGGGTTCTACGGGAATCCCCGGCGGAGTGCAAGCGCTGTTGAGCGCCCGGTTTTCGCCCGCGAGGCAGGGGCGCCCGGTAGCATGGCGGTGGGCTTGGTGGGATCAGCGGAAGACGGGATCCGTTCACCCGAGTGCATGAGGTGACGATGAGATGAGATAATTTGACAGAAATCGGCTTTCCATGCACCCGGGGTCGGATACCGCCGCCACCCTGCGAAAACGCCCCGGGACCGTGCGGTCGCGGGGCGCGTTGGGTTCGGGAGTTGAAGGAACCGTCAGACAGCGGCGGTGGTCCGGCGGAGTTCGCGCATCAGGCTGCGGGTCTCGTCCTGCCAGCCCTTCATGGCTTTGCGGGAAAGCTGGACGCGGTCGGCCACGGCCTTTTCAAGCTCGTGATAGTTGGCGGAGAGTTTCTCAACGATTTCGTGAAGCGAGTCGGCGGCGGAGCGGGCGGCGGCGGCGGGATGCTCGCGCATTTCGGCGAGATGCGTCTGCGCCTTGCGGCGGGCCTCGCCCATTTCCGCGAGCAGGATGCGGCCGTCCGGCACGCGGCGGAGTCCATCGACGAGGCCAAGCTTGGAGAGCGTCCAGATGGTCCACTTGCTAGGATCCCACTGCCATGGCTTCACGCCGTTGCGGTAGTCGTGCTGGAACTCGTGGTGATAGTTGTGATAGCCCTCGCCGAAGGTGAAGAAGGCCATAATCGCGCTGTCGCGGGCGGTGTGGCTGGTGGAATACGGCTGGCGGCCGAGCATGTGGCAGAACGAGTTGATGAAGAACGTGCAGTGCTGGGCGACGACGATGCGGGCGATGCCGGGGATGAGGAAACCACCGAGCGCGCCGAGCCAGGGGTCCAGACCCATCTTGAGATTCCAGACGTAGCCGAGCACGGTCGGGATCACGAGGCCGACAAAGAAGCCGATCCAGTGGACATACTTGTGCTGCCACATGACGAGCTTGTCCTTCCGCAGATCGGCGACATTGTCCATCGGCTGCTCGGGATTGAGTTTGAAAATGAGCCAGCCGATGTGGGCCCAGAAGAAGCCCTTGGAGATGTCATAAGGGTCCTCGTCGTGGTCCACGTGCTTGTGGTGGAGGCGGTGGTCGGACGCCCAGTTGAGGCAGGAGTTTTCAAACGCGCAGGCGCCGAAAACGAGGGTGAAGAACTTGACGGGCCTCTTCGCCTTGAAGGACAAGTGCGAGAAAAGGCGGTGGTAGCCGACTGTGATGCTCATCATCGTGGCAGTCACGAAAAAGAAGAACATGGCGAACTGGAACCAGTCGAGGCCGACTTTAACCAGGTAGATGGGAACCCCAATGAGGGCGGTGAGGGCGGTGCCGATGAGGAAGGAACTGGTGATCCAGTCCACCCGGTTGAACGGAATGCGGTACATAATTTGTGTTCTAAAACCCTCGGGCAGCCGGATGTTTAACCGGACGGTCGGCACAACTGCGCGCCGATAGCCAAAGGACGAGGGTGAGTAGCCGACTTTGCCCGGGCATGCAAGCCCCCCTTTTTTTCAGATTTCCGGCGGGATGTGTCTTGACAAGACCTGGTCGATCCCGCATCAAACGCGCCCCGAAGAAACTGCGGAACCAACCAAACCAACCAAAAATCATCGCATGCGTGGAGTGACTATGAAAAAAGGCGAGCCCGTTGACCGGGCTCTCAAGCGCCTCAAGACGAAGCTGGATTCCGAGGGCATCCTCGAGGAAATGCGCCGCCGCCGCGCGTTTGAGACCCCCACCGAGCGCAAGCAACGCAAGCTGCGTTCCGCTTCCAAGCGCAACAAGATCCGCTGGCGTTTCTCGAACGCACCGGCGGCCGCTCCTGCCGACTCCGCCGAGTAATTTTCTCAGGCTCCGCAAACCAGGGTCAAAGACGGGTGCCAAACGGCATCCGTTTTTTTGTGCCCGGATTTCATCATCAAGGCCGACCCCGAACTCTCCCACAAGGCGGCCCGCGACATCGAGCTCGCCTTCAAGCGCGTCGTGGAAACCGGGAGCAAAGATTGGTTCCGCGCGAAGACGGAGTCCTCGATTTACCAGATGACCAGCGGCTATTACCGGACTGTGGGGAACGTAGAGTGCGCCGATCGGGGCACCCTGTGATCCGCGGTTGCTCGGCCATGCACTTCCCTCACCCGCCGAGCGATTCGGCGCGCTGGATGCCGCATTCCACCGGCTGAAAATCCCATACGAACGCCAAGCTTCCCACCTGCGCCTGGCAAGCCTTGCGCGGGTCGCGCGGGATTACGGCGCACGGGCCGTTGCCGTGAACACAATCAATCAGCTTGCCAACACCGCTCTTCAACAAAACCGGGTGGACCCGGATGAACCGTTTCTCGCAGCCTGCGAACGCTTCGATTTGATTCCTCCCGCCGTCATGTAGGTTGGCAACTGGGTGCTCGCCGCCGCCATCGAGGAACTGGAACGCCTCTGCGCCTTTTCGTCATTCTACACCGGACCCTCGGCCCGGCAGCGCCTGGAACTCATCCAAAACCTTGGCTTTGGCAGCGATGAGATGAAACGCCGCCTGCACCTCGTGCAGACGCGTTTTGGCGCGCCTTCCTCATAGCATGTCATCGCCTATCTTTTACCATCTGTCAGTCGTGGCACCCGGTCGAACGCGTCCTCGGCCAACCGCGGGTCGTCATTGACCTTGAGTTCGTTCATCAACTGATCGCGGAGCTTCGCCAGCTTCGCGGCGTAGGCGGGTTCGGTTGCGACGTTTTTCGTTTGATAGGGATCCTTTGCCAGGTCGTAGAGCTCTTCGGCCGGGCGCTTGCCCCAGGCAAACTCGATGAAGGATTCCATACCCGCATCCTTGCGGTGCTCGACCAGCCACGCCTTGGTCGGTGACATGTCGATGTCGGGAAAGGCGCAGTAAGTGCTGTTCGCAAGCTGGTCGTAGGATGGCGCCGAATCATCCGTGACTCCGCAGGGATCGCCCGCCGGCCAGCGGTCGGGCTTGAAGTTCTTCACGTAAAGGAAGTCCGGCGTGCGCAGCGCGCGCACCGGGTAGGGAAGGTTGCCTTGGCGGGCACGCCCGGCATGCACCTCCCGTCCGATCAGCGCCCAGCCGCGGAGTTTCGAATCGTCGCCGCCCGGAGCCAGCGCGGGCAGCAGGCTTTGGCCGTTAGGGCTGTCCGGAGATTCGAGACCGGCGGCGGCGAGAAAGGTCGGGGCGAGATCGATCAGGGAGACGGGCGCTTTCACGTCGCGACGGGTGGCGATTTTTCCCGGCCAACGGATGGCAAGCAGGACGCCGGATCCGAAGTCATGCACGTTAGTCTTTCCACGTGGAAAACCGGGGACGCCGTGATCGCCGGAGATCACGACGATGGTGTTGTCCAGCTCGCCCATGTCCTCGACCATCTTGATGAGTTCCCCGCAGGCGGCGTCGAAGGCCATCGCCTCGCCGAGGTAGTCGGCCATGTCCTCGCGGATCAGCGGCACGTCGGGCAGCACCGGCGGCATTTTGCCCTTGAGGTCGTCCGGGTTGAGCCCCCACAGCGCCTTGCCCGAGCCGAGCGCCCACTTGCGATGGGTGTTGCTCGGGTTGAACGAGTAGAAGAACGGCTGGCCGTCTTTCCGCTTAGCGAGGAAGTCGCGGAAGTTGCCACGCACTTGGTCGAGGATTTTTTGCTTCGCCGCCGGCTTATCCTCCGCCTTGGTTAGAAAATGCGAGAACTGGTTGAGGTCGGTGCCCGCCTTGTCGTAGATGTTCTGTTTCCCGCCGACGATGCTTTCACGCATGTGCAGTTTGTAGGTCAGGCCGATGTGATAGCCGCCGTCTCGGAGCACGAGCGACATCCCCTTGATCTTGTCGAACGGATCGGCCACACCCTCCTGCCATGGGTGGTGGAGTTGCGCGTGCGAGCCGTTGCGGAAGAAATGCCTGCCCGTGTTGAGCGCGGCGCGGGACGGCGTGCACGAGGGTGACGAGACGAACGCGTTCTGAAACAAGGCGCCCTCTTTGGCCACCCGGTCGAACGCAGGTGTCTTGATGATGTCGTTGGGCGACGGGTCTTTCGGATCCGCGTAGGCCGACGCGTAGCGGCCGAGGTCGTCCGCAAAAAGCAGCAGGATGTTGGGGCGGTCCTGGGCCGCACAGGCGGCGCAGAGAGCAATGGAGAAAAGAATGATCGTTCTCATAGGGCTGTAAACATGATGCCAATAATCAAACCCGACTCACCGGCCCGGCACGATCCAAATATTGCGGAAGACCACAGGGTTGCCGTGCTCCTGGAGGAAGACCGGTCCTTCGGGACCCTCCAAGGGCTTGCTCAACGGGGCGGATGTCGTGAAATCCTTGGCGAGTTCCAGGTTCTCGTGCACAAGCACTCCATTGAGCCTCACCGTGATCCGGGGCCAGGCGTTGCGTTTGCCTGCGGCGTCGAATTTTGCGGCGGTGAATTCCACATCGTAAGTCTGCCACGCGAGCGGCGGCAGGCACATGTTCAACCGGGGTTTGGAAATCGAGTAGATGCCGCCGCACTCGTTGTCTTCTCCTTCGAGGCCAAACGAATCGAGGATCTGGGTTTCCCAGCGTCCGCTGTGATAGATGCCGCTGTTGCCGCGCTGCTGGCCGCGTGCATCGGGCTTGTAGGGCGTGCGGAATTCCAGATGCAGCGTGTAGTCGCCGAAGAGCCGCCTGCTGGTGCAGCCGGGTTCCAGCAGATTTCCGTTCGTGATCTTGCCCTTCTCCCAGTGCTCCGCCGATGTGCCGTCGAACAGGACCACCGCGCCTTGCGGCGGCTTGGCCCCCATGGCGGGGCTGTGGCGCTCGATGCGCGGGAGTTTGCGCTTCGCGCCATCCGATGACGTTAGGGAGAGCAGGCCGTCTTCGATGGTGGCGGTCGTTTTACCCGCCTCATCCACGCAATCGATCTTGCCTCCTTTGCGCTCTCCCTTCAGCAGGACGCGCGGTTTCCCCGGTTCCCATCCTGCGCCGGGCAGGCCGCCATCAAGGACGTAAACGTCGAAACGCCCGTCGCCGAGAGCCACCACCTGAGCGCCCATCGCGGCCTCGGCTTCGCCGCCGCGGTACTCTCCCTGGATTGCGAAATCCGGATCCTCGCGAAGCGCGATGTCAGGATCGGTCCATGTCCTGGTTACGGAAGGAGGAACGGCGAACGCAAAGCCCGCGCTAAAAACGAGCAGGGCGGAAAAGATGCTAAGGCTAGATCGTGTCATCATTGGGTGGTGCTGGACTCATTTGCTCTTTCGGGCCTCGGTGGATACGGTTGAGAATCCATTTTCTGTCGTTTCAAAGAGGATTAAACAAGGAGCCGACCGCTCGATCAGCGACTGCTGTGACCCAGTGTGGCGGACGAACCCGGTGCCATTGAATGAAATCGCCCGTGGCCAACGGGACGATTTTGATTTCCTCCGCGGAACCGCCGCGCGATGCTCGCGGCGATGATGGAACGTGAATTTCTCGGATGGGACCGGCCGTTTTTGACACGGGCGGTGGCGTGGCTGTTGGAACGGCGCGACGAGCTGCCGGGCATGCTTGTCGTGGTGCCCACGGCGCAAAGCGGCCGCCGCTTGCGCGAGGCGCTGGCCGAAGCAGCGGGCGCGCTGCTCGCGCCCAAAGTCGTGACGCCGGGGTCCTTCTTACAATCGCGGGACGCCGACGCGGCGGCCGACTGGGTCGAGCGGGTCGCGTGGGTGGAGGTCTTGGAAAACGTGACCGACTGGCAGGAATACGAGGCGCTGTTTCCCGAACCGCCGGGCGAGAGTACGAACTGGGCGGGCGGCCTGGCGCAGGAAATGATCCGGCTGCGGCACTCGTTGCAGGAAAACGGGCTGCTTCTATCAACCGCAGCGCGCAAGCTCGGCGAAACGGTGGAGGCGGAGCGCTGGGAGGCGCTCGGCAGGCTGGAAAATGGGGTGGAGCGGAAGCTGCAGTCGTGGGGGATGAAAAGCCGCAGCCGCGTGCTATCAGAAGGTTTGCGGATGCCCGCCGGGGTTTCCCGGATCGTGCTGGCCGGGGTGGCGGAAATGCCGCCGCTGGTCGAGCGGGCGTGGCTCGCTTGGGAAGGAACGGTGACGGTTCTCATCGGCGCGCCGGAGGACGAAGCAGAGCAATTTTCAAAAACCGGACGGCCGCTGCCAAGCTGGACGCAACGCCCGCTGCCCTGGCCGGATGGGTCGGTGCAGGTGGTGGCGGACCCGCGGCAGCAGGCGGCGGAGGCGCTGCGGACGGTCGCGGAAATGAAAGCTCCATCAGACGAAGTCGCGCTGGGATCGGCGGATAGCGAGGTCGGCGACGAGCTGGCGCGCGCGTTCACCCGCGAGGGCTGGCCGGCGTTTCATCCGGCGGCGGCGGTGGTGACCAGCGGGCTTGCGCGCTGGTTCAAGATCTGGTGCCAGTGGCTGGCGGACCCGACGCTGGCGACGCTGGCGGATCTTCTATCGCTTCCTGAAACCGGAATCCTGGTGGCGGGCAAGCGCGCGCAAAAGGCGAAGCGCCTGGCCGAGCTGCGCGACCGCTGGATGGTCATGCGGACCGAGGAACTGCAACGGCGGAGCGCGACGGAAAATTTCCGCACCGAGTGGGACAAGGAGTCCGCAGAGGAACTTTGCAAGGCCGCCGAGTCGCTCGAAAGCTGGCGCGCGAGTTTTCTGGGAGAAAATTTCAGGGGCGCGGCGGAGCGCCTGCTAGGAGTCATCGGCCGCACCGGCCCGGTGACGGAAGAGGCGTCTCAAGCCATGGCGGACTGGATCGCCGAAGCCGCTCCAGTGATGGACCAGGTGAAGCGCGGGGCGGGATTCTGGATAGAGCTGATGCTTTCCGAAGCGCCCTCCCCCGCCCCGCTGCCGCCGGAGGGACGGGTGATCGACGTGCAGGGCTGGCTGGAGCTTTTCCACGAGCCGGGCCGCTACCTCTTACTGTGCGGGATGAACGACGGCAAGGTCCCGGCGCGCTGCGGCGGCGAGCCGTGGCTGAGCGAGGCGAGCCGGGAAATGCTCGGCCTGATCAAGGACGCGGACCGCGCGGCGCGTGACGCTTATTTATACAAGGCGATGCTCGAAGCCCGCCGCGATGGTGGGCGGGTGGATGTGATTTGCGGGAAATCCGGAGCCGGCGGCGAGTCGCTGCTGCCATCGCGCTTGTTGTTAGCCAGCAAACGGAACGAGCTGCCGGAGCGGGTGAGGACGCTTTTCAAAGAAGTCGAACCGCCGGAAGCGGGCCTGCGCTGGCATGCGGACTGGCAATGGAAACCGCGCGTGGTCGAGCCGTCGTTGCGGTTGAACGCCACCTCGATCGGGGATTATCTAACCTGTCCGTTCCGCTACTATCTGAAGCATGCCGTGAAGATGCAGGGCTCGGAAGCGGGCCGCGGCGAGTGGAACGCCCGCGACTTCGGCAATGCGGCCCACGAGGTGCTCGAGCGCTGGGGCCGCGACACCGAGGCGAGGGAGTTCGAGAAACCCGAAGCCATCCACGCCTGGCTTTCCGCCGAGCTCGACCGCGTGGTCGCGGAGTGGTTCGGCAAGCGCGCGCCGCTGGCCGTCCGCATCCAGACCGAGGCGCTGCGCAACCGCTTGCTGTGGCTGTCGCGAGTCCAGGCGGACATCCGCGCGGACGGCTGGCAGGTCATCGATGTGGAGCACAAGTTCGAGCTGCCAATCGGCGAGGCGATGATCGTCGCCAAGATCGACCGGATCGACCGCCACCGCGAAACCGGCAGGCTGCGGGTGCTCGATTACAAGACGGGAAAAATGGACGGAGTGGACAAGGCGCACCGGAAGAAGCTCAATACTAACAGCACTATCCCGCGCCACCTGGATTTGGAATGCCCGGCGGTATATGCCGGCGAGGACAAGGGCAAGTCAGCAAATTTCCTCTGGCACAACCTGCAGCTCCCGCTCTACGCGGCGGCCCTGGTGGCGCGTGGGGAGCCGATGCCCGCGCCCTGTTATTTTATGCTGCGCTCCACCGAGGCGAACGTGGCGATCCACGAGTGGCCGAATTTCGAAACAGCCGATCTGGAAGCCGCGCAAGCCTGCGCCGAGTGGGTCGCGGGCCGGATCGCAAGCGGCGTCTTCTGGCCGCCGGCGGAGAAGGTGAATTACGACGACTATGAAATCCTCGCCGCAGGACGGGCGTTTGAAGACATGTTCCCGACTCGCTGACCGCCGGATTTCACGAAAACCACAAGCGCTCGACAGCCCATGTGATCCCGGCGAGGGCGACGACGGCGGAGCCGATGGTTTGCACCTGCGGCGACCATTTCCGCAGCGGCCAGAGCACCAGGAACGCGGCGCACAGCACGGTGATCTGGGCGAGCTCGACGCCGACGTTAAATCCTAACAACGGTCCGGCGAGCTGGTTGCGGGGGATGTCGCCGAGTTTCTCGGCGAGCACGCTGGCAAAGCCGAGGCCGTGCAGCAGGCCGAAACAGAAGACGAGAATCAGCCGCTGCCTGCCGAGCTTGCGGGTCAGCAGGTTTTCAATCCCGACCCAGGCAATGCTAACGGCGATGAGGACCTCCACCAATTTTCCGGGGACATGCACGACTTCGAAAACCGCCAGTGCCAGCGTGATCGAGTGCGCGAGCGTGAACAAAAGCGACTGCCCCATCAGCGGCTTCCACTTGGGTAGCAGCAGGAAAAGCCCGAGGATGAAGAGCATGTGATCGAGCCCGAGCGGCAGGACGTGGTGGAATCCCGACTGCACCCAGCCGCCGCTGAACGGCTTCTCGACAGGCGCGGATTTCCCGGAATCCGTCTGTTTGAGAAGCATGAGGTTTCCGCCAGGCAGGGTGCTGACGATCTTCGCGTCATCGCCCTCCTCGGTGAGGATGATGAGCTCGGTCTCCTGCTCGCCCGCCCAATGGACGCGCAATTCCCCAGCCCCGGAAGGCACGTCGATGATCAACCTAACGGAAATTAGGGCAATGTCCCCGGCTTCCGGCGGCAGCTCGAACGGCTCCTTTTCAAAATCCGGGAACTCGACCCGCCACGCCACCTCCTTGTCGGCGAAGCTGAAACGCAGGAGCTTTCGCAGGGTGTTTTCCGTCTCCTTGCGGATCCGCGCGAACTCCGCCGGCGAGGACTTCACCACGGCCGCGCGGCTGAGCGGCAGACCGCCCGGGACGCCGCGCGTCTCGGGCAGCATGTAGGCGATGTCCATCTCGCCGAGCAGCCGCCACTGGGCGTCGAGCTTCTGAAACTCCAGCTCCACGGTGGCCACTTGGTGCGCGTGAAGCCCTGGAGGAAAACTCAGGAAAAACAACAGGCAGGCGAATAATCGGGCGAATTTCATGCGGCTGGAGACGTGCGGCTACGCTTACGGGGAAGTCGGGATTTTGACCACCACGAAGCGCGGAAGCCTGATTTTACCGGGATTTCCAGGCCGAAATTTCCGGAAACTCGCCGCTTTACAAGGCCGGAAGCGCCACCCATATTCCGCCGCCCATGACTCTTGCTGCAATTAACTGGCTCTCAATCAGCATCGACCTGCTGCTGGTGATCTTCGTGATCGTCTGTTTCCTGATGACTCTAATCATCCTGATGCAACGCCCGAAACAGGAAGGCCTGGGCGCGGCGTTCGGCGGCGGCGTGACCGATCAGGTGTTCGGTGCCCGCACCACCAACGTGCTGCAACGCGGCACGGTCTATCTGGGTTCGCTGTTTTTCATCCTGAGCCTCGCGCTCGCCGTCTTGATCGGTCAAAAGAACAAGACGATCAGCACGGTCACCAAGGCGGAAACCGCCGCCAAGGTGGAGACGCCCCCGGCGGAGAAACCCGTTGAAGCGATTGCTCCAAAATCACTCAGCGAGGAACTTCCTGCTGAAACTCCCGCTCCAGCCGAGACTCCGGCACCAGTGGAAACCACCCCGGCTCCAGAGCTCACTCCCACCCCTGCTCCAGCAGTTCCCGCAGAAACCGCTCCGCCGGTTGAGCCTGTACCGCCCGCTTCGCCAGAAGCTCCGGTAGACAAATAAGCTGCTCCCTAACGCTCTCACGGCGTGACGGAAAAAAATCAGGAAAACCCCGAAGTTCCGGTCTGGGCGCGGGAAGATTCGTTTCCTCTAGCCCTTGATGGATGGGGCTGGATCGACGCGAAGGGAAAGCCCCATGCCTGCGATTCGCTGGAATCGCTCGCCGCCGCCATCCGCGACGACCGCGACGCCAGCGTGACACTCGTCTGGGTGCCCGGCCATGCCCGAATGATCCTGCCGGAAGAGCTCGGCGGCATGAGTGACGCCTTGCTAATCGCCCGTGCGCGCTGGTCCCGCGATGACCTGGACGACGCGACGCACAAACTGCACTGGTTCGGAATGATCCTGCTGGGACTGGGCGCTTACGTGTTCTACGGTGGTCTGGTTCTGGCAGGAAAGCTCGCGGCGCAATCTGGCACCACCGTCGATTTTTCCCAGCGCTTGAAATTCGCCGCGCGCGCGGTGCTCGACTCCACCCAGTGCGGACTCGCCTTGCTGATGTTCGTGATCTTCGCCTTCATCCCGTGGTATCAGGCTCGCAAGCGACGGAAGGAGCTGGCAGGCTGGACGGAGAAAGGCATCGCCGAGATCGTTCCGACCCTGCGCTTCGAAACATGGCTGGAGCGGCAGCAAGCCCCCCTAACTAAAATCTTCCTCAGCCTGGTCGCGCTGGTGGCGCTGGCGCAAATCCTCGGCGGAGTGAAAGCTGCGGGCTGGAGCTCGCTGATTCACAACTGGGAAGGTACCGCCGCCGCCGGCTTGATGAAGCAGCGCTACCTGCACGGCGAGTGGTGGCGGCTTTTCACCGCGCCGTTTCTCCATGGCAACGTGGTGCACTTCCTGATGAACGCGGCCGCCCTCGCGTATCTGGGAAAGCGCGTGGAGGTGTTCGCGCGCTGGCCGCATCTGCCGCTGGTTTTCCTGTTCGCGGCCTGTGTCGGCGGCGAGGCGTCCGCGCGGTTCGTCGCGGCTCCGTCGGTCGGCGCGTCCGGCGGCCTGATGGGTTGGCTGGGGTTCCTGCTAGTATTTGAAACGCTCCACGCGCGGCTGGTCCCGCGCCGGGCGAGACGCCGGCTGGCAGCCGGGGTGTTGCTCACTGCGCTGATCGGCCTAGTCGGCTACCGCTACATCGACAACGCGGCCCACGCCGGCGGCCTGGTCGCGGGCATGCTCTACGCCGCCATCGTTTTCCCGGCCTCGTCATCGCCTAACCGGCCACGATCCACCATCACCGACCGCGTCGCCGGAGCGGCAGCGATGGCCGTTCTAATCGCCTCGGCGCTCCTCGCCGTCTGGCGGGTCGCCGCGATCTAGACGCTCCCTTTCTTGCCGCTCGCGATGGGCCGATAGATCACCTACATCACCACCAGGTCGCGCAAGGGTGGCGAGCGAGGCTCCGACCGCGGTTACAATCAAGGGACGGTGCTAAATTCCCATGACATTGAAAACCGACCCTTTCGGGAGCTCCCCGCAAGCTTCCAATGGCGACCCGAACCGCTCCAGCATTGCACTTGGCATCCCCGTTCTCCGCAACAATAGTCCCGCCCGCCGGACTCATCCAGTGACTAACGTTTCCTCGCTCATGTTCCGCACGATTTCCGCCACGCTGGCGCTTGCCGCCTCCCTGTCCGCCGCCACCCGGACTTTCCAGACCTTCGAGGGCGACGGGTTCGACGGCTGGCAGGAAAAGGGTGCGGCCTTCGGACTCGCTCCCGCCGCGGGAAAGACGGATCAAATGGACAAGCCGTTCAACTCGTATGCCAACGACAGCCTGGCCGTTTCCGCGCACGGGGGCGATGCCGCGACGGGTGCCCTCACTTCACCGGAATTTGAAATCAAAGAGCCCTACATCACCTTCCTCATCGCCGGTGGCGACCACGCCGGAAAAACCGCCGCGCAGCTGGTCATCGACGGCAAGGTGGTGCGCGAGGCGGTGGGCAAACGCAGTCTCCGCTGCGAACCCGCGCTCTGGGACGTGACGGAATTCAAAGGCCGGACCGCGCGCATCCGCCTGCTGGACGACGAGTCAGGCTCCTGGGGCGTCATCGCCGTGGACCAGATCGTCTTCACCGACAAAGCGAAGCAAAAATTCCCCGCCACCACCCGCGCGGGCAAGCCCTTCATCGAGGAGCCCAACTCCTCGAGCGTCGTCAGCGGAGCCAGTATCCCCATCGACAGCAACCTGACAATCGAAGCCACTTATCAGAACCAGAAGATCGCCTCGCCCACCGCCATCACCTTCGACGACGAGGGCCGCGTCCTCGTGGCGGAGACCCACCGTTTCCGCGAGGGCATCGAGGACGACCGCAACAACCTCTTCTGGTATCTCGACGACCTCGCTGCCAGGAAAACCAGCGACCGCCGCGCGCTCCATGAAAAGTGGAAGGCCCAGCGCTCCATCGAGGAACTCACCCGCAAATCCGAATTCATCCGCCGCCTCGCCGACACCGACGGCGACGGCAGAATCGACGAGTCCAAGGTCTTCGCCGACGGCTTCAACGACACGCTCGACGGCACCGCCGCGGGCGTCTTTTTCTACGAGGGCAGCCTCTACTTTGCCTGCATTCCAAAGATTTATATGCTGCGCGACACCAATGGCGACGGCACCGCCGACGAGCGCAAGGTGGTGGAGGAAGGCTTCGGCGTGCGCGTCTCGCTTTCCGGCCACGACATGAACGGCTTCACGCTCGGGCCGGACGGGCGGATCTACGGCAGCATCGGCGACCGCGGGTTCAGCCTGATCACCAAAGAGGGCGTGTCCTACGACTATCCGAACGAGGGTGCGGCGTTCCGCTTCGAGCCGGACGGGACCGGCTTTGAAATCTTCCACACCGGCCTGCGCAACCCCAAGGAAATCGCCTTCGACGCGCTCGGCAACGCGTTCTCCGTCGATAACAACTCCGACCAGGGAGACGCCGCGCGCGTCGTTTATCTGGTGGACGGCGGCGATTCCGGCTGGCAGATGGAGCACCAGGCGATGCACACGTTCCACCGCCAGATCGGCCTCTCCGAGCATCCGCCGAGCCGCTGGATGGATGAGAAGATGTGGGAATTGGAAAACCCGGCGCAGCCCGCCTACATGCTCCCGCCCGCCGCCCATCTCACCGCCGGGCCCTCCGGCCTAACCGCCCATCCCGGCGTCGGCTTCCTCGAAAGCGAAGCCGGCCGCTTCCTCATCTGTGACTACCGCGGCGGCTCAGCGAACTCCGGCGTCTGGTCGTTTGAGATGAAACCCAAGGGCGCGGGCATGGAAATGTCGGATTCCCGCAAGTTCCTCTGGGGCGTCGCCGCCACCGACGTGGAATACTCGTGGGATGGAAAAATTTACGTCAGCGACTTCATGGGCGGCTGGAAATCCCACGACGACGGCCGCCTGCTTTCCCTCAACGCCGGCGATAAAACCTGGCGCGCCGCCGAAGCCGCCAGCGCGGCGAAAATCATCAAGGACGGCTTCTCCCAGCGCGATTCCGCCGAGTTGTCCGGCCTGCTCGGCCACCACGACGCCCGCATCCGCCTGCGCGCGCAGATAGCCCTCACTCGCAAGCCGGACGCCCTCAAACAACTTTCCGCCGCCACCCGATCCGCCGATTTCATGGCCCGCGTCCACGGCATCTGGGGACTCGGCATGATCGCCCGCCGCGGCCCGGTGGAAACGCCGCTGATCTCCCTGCTCGCCGACAAAAACCCGGAAATCCGCGCCCAAGTCCTGCGGGTGCTCGCCGATTCGAAAACCGACACCTCCGCCCTCCTCCTAACACGCTTGCTCGCCGACGAGTCGCCGCGCGTCCGCTTCTTCGCCGCCATCCTCGCCGGGAAACACAAGATGACCGGCTCGCTCGACGGCGTTTGCGCCATGCTCAAGGACAATGACAACCGCGACGTCTATCTGCGCCACGCTGGCGTCTTCGCGCTCCAACACATCGCCACGAATCCAGCCGGACTCGCCAGCCACGAATCCCCCGCCGTGCGCCTCGCCGCCGTCATCGCCCTGCGCCGCCTGAACCACTCCGGTATCGTCGGCTTCATCACGGATCCCGACCCCAAGGTCGCGGACGAAGCCATCCGCGCCATCTGCGACAAGGACCTGCTCGCCCAGCGCCCCGCCGTCGCCGCCCTGCTAGACAAGCTTTCCATCCGCCAGTGGACGCCCTTCATGCTGCGCCGCCTGGTCCACAACGCCTACCGCATCGGCACGCCGGAAAACGCCGCGCGCCTGCTCAAGGTCGCCGCGGACCCACAGACCCCCGACATCGTCCGCAAGGAAACCCTCCGGCTGTTAGCACTCTGGACCGAGCCTTTCCCCGTGGATCAGCTCACCGGACACTGGCGGCCGCTTGAAAAGCGCGACCCCGAGACCATCCGCCCCCCGCTCGCCGCCGCCCTGCCCGGGCTTCTCCGCCAACAGGGATTCGTCCTAACCGCCGCCCTGGAGATGGTCGGGCAATACCACATGAGAATCGACAGCCTCGATAACACCGCCCTCCAGAGCATCGTCAAAAACGGCGATCTCCCCGCCCATGCCCGCGCCACCGCCTTGACCCTGCTCATCGAGCGCAACCCGCAAACTCTCGGAGTCCTGCTCACCGAAACCTCCGGCGACACCGCCGACGAGGTCGCGCTCACCGCCCTCGCCGCGATTGCCAAACTCTCGCCCGCAGCCGCGCTGCCCGCGCTCGAAGCCGCCGTGAATTCCAGCAACGACTCCCGCACCCAGAAAACCTGGGACCTCCTCGCCGAACAACCCGGCGACGCCGTCGACGCTATTTTC
This sequence comes from Akkermansiaceae bacterium, assembly GCA_947462535.1. Lineage (GTDB taxonomy): Bacteria > Verrucomicrobiota > Verrucomicrobiia > Verrucomicrobiales > Akkermansiaceae > Luteolibacter. Next base: position 80,381 of record CANHPN010000006.1, read on the forward strand.
GTCAGGAAACTCAACGAGCTCAGCGCCGCCGACGGCATTTCCCCCGCCGCCATCGAGCTCACCACCGCCGCCGCGAAACGCAGCGGCACCGCCGTCACCGCGGCCCTCGCCGCCCTCGAAAAGACTCTCGCCGCAAGCAAGGATCCGCTCGCCAAGTGGAACAGCGCCCTCCAAGGCGGAAATCCCAAAAAAGGAGCCGCCCTCTTCGCGTCCCACCCCGCCAGCGAGTGCATGCGCTGCCACCAGGCCGAGAACGGCCACGCCGCCGGTGGCGAAACCGCCCCGAACTTGGCGGGCATCGCCAACCGCCACACGGACCGCCGCTATTTCCTCGAATCCATGATCAGCCCCAGCACCGTCATCGCACCCGGTTTCGGCGCCTTACTCGTCGATTTCAAAAACGGCGCGAGCCTAACCGGCAACCTAGTCGCCGAGACTCCCGAGCACCTCGACATCGACGCCGCCGACAAATCCCTGCGCGTCAAACGCAGCGACATCGCCTCCTTCACCCCGCCCGTCTCCTCCATGCCGCCGATGGGCAGCCTGCTCACTCCCGGCGAACTCCGCGACATCATCGCCTGGCTCGCCAGCCTCGACGAGGGCGGGGAACTGCCCAAGCCCGCCGCCCAACCGAAGTTGCTTGATCCCGCCACCCTCGACATCCCGAAAAAAGCCGCCACGTCTGTTGGAGGCATCGACCCAGCCTTCCTGAAAGCCGGCCAACAACAGTTCATGGTTTGCGGAGCCTGCCACGGCCAGAGCGGTGAAGGCACCGCCGCCGGTCCGCCGCTCGCCGGCTCCGAGTGGGTCAACGGCCCCGAGGAGAACCTCATCCGCATCCAGCTCCGCGGCCTGCGGGGACCGATCACGGTGAAGGGCAAGGAATACAACTTCCCGGCCGGCATGGCCGCCCTCACCTATCAAAATGACGAACAGATCGCCGCCGTGCTCACCTACGTCCGGAATTCCTTCGGCAACTCCGCCCCGCCGGTTAGTCCCGCCGCCGTCGCCGCCCTCCGCAGCGAGGTCGGCAAGCCGCCGGTCAGCGCCGCCGAGCTCGCGCCGCCCGTCCGGAAAATTCCGGATCACTGACAAGCGCGCAGCCCATTCGCCCGGGCTTACTTCAACCCATTGAGGATCTGGCGGCGCACTTCAACGATGTCGATCTCGCCGCTGTGGCGCCAAAGAATCTTGCCGCCGGGCGCGATGAGCACCGTGTGCGGCAGTGCGCCGGTCCACTCGGGATCGATCGCCTGGGCCATGGCGTCCGGGTTGCCGCCGGTCCAGTGGTAGTTGTTGGACGCGAGGCCCTGCTCGTTCAGGGATTTCGCGGTCGAGCCGGGTGCTGCGGCGTGCCGGGATTCTAGGAACTTGGCGACGGCGGGCCGCGACTCGACCGGATCGAGGCTGATGGAAATGAACTCGACCGGCCGGTTTTGAAAACGCCGGCCAGTATCTACCAGATCAGGAAACTCCTGCACGCAAGGCCCGCAAGTGGTGGACCAGAAATTGATGAGACGCAGGTTCTTCGAGCCATTGGCGCGGAGCTTCCTGGAAATCTCCTCGTTCAGGTCCGCCACGGTGACGGGCCTTTTTTCCCAAGCCGCCTGGTCGGCCACGACCTTGCCGGCTTTGAAAAGCCACTTCGTCGAGCAGCCGAATGAGCGAGTCACCGGCTCTTTCACCTCGGTTCCGGCGAGCACGGCGTCGAGTGCGTCCCGCAGTTGGCTCTTTTCCACGGGACCGGAATTCCGCCCGCCGTCGTCCATCCGGCCGGTGTAGCGCAGCTTGCGCTCCGCATCGAAAACGAACACGTGCGGCGTGGATTGCGCGCCACAGGCGGCGGTGAATTCCTGCTTCGCGCCGTCATAGAGATAGGGAAAAGTCCAACCGAAGTCCTTGGCGAAGGGCACCATCTCTTCCTGCGAATCGCCGAAGGGCGAGTAGCCGAGCTCGTCCGGCGTCAGGCTGGCCGGGTTGTTCCCATTCACCGCCACCATCGCCACGCCCCTGCTCCTGAAGTCCTGATAGACCCGCTCCATCCGCGAGGCCGCCGCGACCGAATCCGGGCAATGGTTGCAGGTGAAAACCACGCACAAGGCCTTGGACGCCTTGAAATCCGTCAGCGCGTAGGTCTTCCCGTCCGTCCCCGGCAGGGAGAACGCCGGAGCCGCCGCACCGATCGCCAACACCTTCGGAACCTCCTGCCCCGACACCGGCATCACCAGCGCCAGCGCCAACGCCAAGCCCAACAGCATGTTCAATTTCGTCATATCCCTGAATACCATTCTCCCGCCGCGCTTCCTGCAAGAAATTTTCAGCGGATTCAAAGCGCTCTCGCGTCACGCGTGCCACGGCGCGCGGCGCGGATTGCTGCACATTTTATTAGCCTCGTCGTCGTCGATGAATTTCTCGGTGGCGGGGTCGAAGCGGACTTTGCGGCCAAGCTGCCAGCCGATGGCGGCGGCGTGGCAGGCGTTGTGGCAGGCGATGTGGCAGGCGATGTGGCCGTTGCGCGTGACCACTTCATTGGCCGCCGGCGCGCCGCGGGATTTGACGCAGTCGAGGAAGTCGAGGAAGTCGCGGACGTGCTTGATGGGGTTGGTTCCGGAAATTTCCCCGGCGGGCATGCCGGCTAACAACGCAGGATTGCTGGCGGCGATCTTGCCGAAAGCGGCGGTCTCGACCCAGCATTCCTCGCCCTCGAAACGCACCGGGCAGGTGCCGGGAATGATCGTCGGCATGCCGATGGCGAGGGCGGTGGCGACGTCCGACTTTCAAGCAGGTTTCGGTGTTTCGGCTTTGCGGGCGGGATTCGGGCCGCTAGGAATTCCCCGTGGACCTTGGTATCCAGGAACGACTCAATGATTTCATCCGGCGCAAAGGCCTGCGCCGGACCAGTCAGCGCGACATCATCGTCAAGGCGGCGTTCTCGAAAGACGAGCATTTCACCGCCGACGAGCTTTTCGACCGCGTCCGGAAACTCGACTCCGAGACCTCGCGGGCCACGGTTTACCGGACGCTGGGCCTGTTGGTGGAGGCGGACCTGCTGCGCGAGATTGATCTCGGGGAAAACCAAACCACCTACGACCCCAACTTCCTCGACAAACCCTCGCACAACCACCTTCTCTGCATCGACTGCGGCCGCGTGGTGGAATTCGAAGACTCGCACCTGGAAATGCTCAACGACTGCATCACCCGGCGGCTCGGTTTCAAACCGGTCCGGCAGACGATCAAGATCGAG
>CANHPN010000007.1 GCA_947462535.1 Akkermansiaceae bacterium
TGTGCCGGCGGGCAAGCGCGAGGACGCGCAGCCCGCGGGCGGCCATTTCCTCCGCCGCACGGTGGACAGCGGCCTTGTCGAGCGGGACCAGGGAATTCTCCTCACCAAGCGCGTCGGCACATCGTTCTAGCAGGCGTTCGAGCGCGCCCACCTTGTAGATGACGCGGCCCGTGCGCGTATCGTGAAGCGTGGCGCGGAACATGTGCTCGGACTCGAAGGGGATGCTGTCCAGCACGGGCGAGTCCCGATGCGTATTGGCGTGGATCAAGCCACCCTTCTCCGCCGCGACCAGCAGTGCGGCCTCGGTAGGATCCCCCTGCACCTTGCGCTGGCCGTCCTCGCGGGTGAGTTGTGAATCATTGCAAAGCACACCGGCGCGCAGACATTCGGTGAGCGCGGGATGATCAGGGAGATTCACGGCCTCGCCGCCGAGCCGGAGTTCTCCCGCGGGTTCATAGCCCGTGCCGGTGACTTGATAGGTTTTTCCGCCCACGAGGATTTCCGTCACGGTCATCTGGTTCTCCGTGAGGGTGCCGGTCTTGTCAGAGCAAATCATGGTGGTGCTGCCGAGCGTCTCGACTGCGGGAAGCTTGCGGATGATCGCCCGGCGCTTCGCCATCCGCGCCACGCCGATGGCAAGCACGATGGTGACGGCGGCGGGCAGCCCCTCGGGAATCGCGCCGACCGCGAGCGCCACCGCCGCCATGAACATGTCCTCCGCCTTTTCTCCGCGCGCGATGCCGAGGACAAAGGTGGCGGCCGCCAGCGCGAGAATGACCCGGAGCATCAGCTTACTGAACTGTGCGATCTTCTTCGTCAGCGGCGTGGACAACTCGACCGCGCTGGAAATGAGGTGGGCGATGCGGCCGGTCTCCGTTTGATCGCCGATGCCCCAGACGACGCTTTCCGCCTGGCCGCTGGTGATCAAGGTGCCGGCGTAGGCGATGTTTTTTCGCTCTGCTAGAATGGTGTCCAGCGCGAGCGGATTGGGATGTTTGGGGACGGGCAGCGACTCACCGGTGAGCGCGGACTCGTCCACGTGCAGGTTCCGAACGAGGAAAAGCCGCAGGTCGGCGGGCACGCGGTCGCCGGATTGGAGCAGCACGACATCGCCCGGGACGAGGTCCTCGGAGTGGATTCGCAGCTTGCGACCGTCGCGCCGGACGGTGGCTTCCGTGGTCACCATCCGGCTGAGTGCCTCGATGGATTTCTCGGCCTTGGTCTCCTGGAGAAATCCGACGACCGCATTGATGAACACGACGCCGAAGATGACCGAGGAATCCACCCACTCGCCCAGCACCGCGGTGACGCCCACGGCAAGCAGGAGGATGTAAACGAGCGGCTGGTTGAACTGTTGGAGAAATTTCATCCATCCCGGGGTGCCGCGGCGGGCGGTGACGCGGTTCAGGCCGAACTCTCCCTGCCGTCGCCGGGCCTCCTCGGCGGACAGGCCCGTGGCTAGATTCACGTCAAGAAACTGGACAGCTTCCTCGACCGGCAACTGATGCCAGACTCTGTCGGATAGTTCTTCCATGGGTTGGGTATTCTCACGGTGCCTGGCGGGCGGGCGTTCACGTCTCCATGCGCGGGTGGACGAGCAGCAATGGCCGCGAGCTTTCCGCGAGCACCTTCTGCGCGACCGAGCCCATCAACGCCTTCGACAGTCCTGATAGTCCGTGCGTGGCGCAGCAGATCGCATCCGCGCCGAACCGCTCTGCCGCCTGGTAGATGCCCGTCGCGGGGTTCTCGTGCTCGGCCACCTCGACCTCGGTGGAAATGCCCATGGCGACTGCCTCGGATGGGATCAACAGGCGCAGCTTGTTAGCGCAGGATTGGAGGTGTTTGGCGTGCGCTGCCTTGAAGCTCCTGTTGGTGGGTCCTTGGAGAAACTCGCCGTCAGGCATTTCATGCGGGTGGGCCACATGGACGAGGTGCAGCGTGCCCCCGCCGCGCAACAGCGAGTAGGCGTGCGGGATCGCGCGGTTGGCGAGGGCGGAGAAATCCGTGGTCACCATCACCCGCCGCAGCGGCGGCGCGATGGCCGCGACTCTCGGTCCTGCGGTCTTCATCGGCACCACGGCCACGCTCATGGCTGCATCGCGCAGAATGCCGCTGGAAACGGACCCGTTCCAGAACCGCTCGAAACCATGGTATTGATGGGAGCCGACGACGATCAAGTCCGCGCCCAGCTGCCTGGCCATGGCCGCCAGCGGCGCGTTGGGCTGGCCCCAGTTTGCATCCACGCGGACGCGGAATTTATCCGTCTCTAGCAACTCGGTCACCCGGACCTTCAGGTCGCGCTCCAGCACGGTCTGGACTTCTGGCAGATTTCCCACCAACGGAACGGGACCGGTGCCACCGAGGCGAGCCCTTTCCTCCAGCGGGAAATCCACGTAACCGACCACCACGTCACAGGGGCCCATGCCGAGCAACGTCTTCACCCAGTGCATCGCGGCTTCCGCCGTGGCGGTGAAGTTGAACGCGACGAAGACCTTCAACGGGCGTTCACCCCGTGCCCATGCCTCAAATGGAGCAGCATCACGCACCACGAGAGTGGGCACGGGTGCCCGCTCCGCCGTCCGCTCCGAGACGCCGCCTAGCAGCCAGCGGCCGGGGCCCCGCCTGCCAAGCGACGAGACGACCACCATCCGGCAGGATTTCGGCGTCGCCCGCTTGACGATCTCCTCGTCGGGAATTCCCGCAAGAATGGATGCGCGGACCTCGGCGCCTTGTCCACGAAGGCGGGCCGCCTCCGCAGCCAATTCCTGTTCCAAGGGCGGATGAGCGGGAATCTCGCTGACGTGGACGAGCTCCAGCGGCGCGTGCAGGAGCTTCGCCAACGCGCAGGCCGCGTCTGCGGCTTGCGCGGAGTTTGTGGTAAAGTCGGTGCCGCAGAGCACAGTCGGCGGGTTTGTTTTCGATGGCTTGTTTTTCATGGCTTTTCGGGGGTTGATGATGGAGCGGAAGAGGTTTTCCCGCGGCGGTAGATAGTGTGATAGACGAGACCGACCATGCCCGCGCCGCCGACGAGATTGCCGAGGGTGACGGGCACGAGATTCCGCAGCACGTCCGCAGTGCCGATGTCGCCATGCAGGAAAATGCCGAGCGGGATGAAATACATGTTCGCCACACTGTGCTCGAAGCCGGCGGCGACGAACGCGCTGATCGGGAAGATGATCGCGAGAATCTTGTCGGCGACGCTGCGCCCGGCAATCGCCAGCCAGACGGCGAGGCAAACGAGCAAGTTGCAGAGCACACCGCGGAAGAACGCCTCGCCGAAGGGCAGCGCGACCTTCGCGGTGGCGATGGCCACCGCAGTCCGACCCACCGCGCCATCGCTCATACCGGCGTGGCCGGAGAGTGCGACCATGGCTGCGAGGCCCGCCGCGCCGATGAAGTTCGCGACATAGACGACGGCTAGATTCGCAAACAGTTTTCCAACGCTGATCCGCCGCGCGACGCACGCCATGACGAGCAGATTGTTTCCCGTGAAAAGCTCGGCCCCCGCGATGACGACGAGAATCAGCCCGAGCGAAAACACTAGGCCGGCCAGCACACGGGCGACGGCGAAACCCAGCGCGCCATCGCTCAGCACGATTGTAGAAAAAAGCGCGCCAAGGCCGATGAAACCACCCGCGAGCACGCCGAGCGCCACCATCGGGACCAACGGCAGATTGGCCTTCGTCACGCCGACGTTCTCCACCCGCTCGGCGATCTCGCGCGGAGAATAACATTCGAAACCGAAGAGCTCAGCCACAGTCGCCTCCCTTCCGTTCGATACGCACCGCCACGACCTTGTATTCCGGCGTCATCACCTGCTTGTCGCGACCCTGTCCGGTGAGCCGGTTCAGCCCGGTTTCCCTGGCGTGAAATGTGGCGAAGAGCTCGCCCGCCTTGACGCGCGGATCGACGTGCAGCGGCATTTCCACCACGCCGTGACGACTCAAAACCCGCACGCATTCGCCCTCTTCGAGTCCGAGCCGCGCGGCGTCGGCAGGGGAAATGTCGAGCGTGTCGGTGGGGTGCAGTTCGCGGTTCGGCGTGCGCATGGTCATGGTGCCGGCGTTGAATTGATAGAGCGTGCGGCCGCTCGTGAGCAGTAGCGGATAGTCCGGCGTCGTCGCCTCGCTGGATTCCCGGAAATCGACACATTGCAACGGCGCGATCCTGCTGCCAGCGAAGGATTCCACGTGCAGGATCGCCGTGCCGGGATGCGACTCGTCAGGACACGGCCACTGCAACCCGCCGTGTTCCAGGCGCGCGTAACTGATGCCCGCGCCCGCCTTCCAGACGCTGCGGATTTCATTCCAAATCTCCTCAGCGGAGTGAAACGCGAACGCCGCGCCGGAACCCATCTCCCGCGCCACGTCGCACACGATTTCCCAGTCCGCCCGCGCCTGGCCCGGAGCCGCCACCGCACGCCGCACGCGCTGGATGCGCCGCTCGGAGTTCATGAAAGTGCCGTCCTTCTCGAACGGCGAAGCCGCGGGCAGAAACACGTGCCCGAACTCGCGCGCGAGTTCGTTGAAAAACAAATCCTGCACGATGACGAGCTGAACGGAGCTGAGCGCGTCATGCGTCCGGAGCGTGTCGGGATTGGTGAAAGCCACGTCATAGCCGATCGCCCACAGCGCCTTGAGCTCGCGGCGTCCTGCGGCGTCGATCATTTCCATCAGATTCAAGCCGCGGGCCTTCGGCAGCTTCGTGTCCCACGCGGCGGCGAACACATCGCGCCCCTGCTCGATGGGAACATAGCCCGTCAGATGCCCCGGCTCGCAGCCCATGTGCGCGGAGCCTTGCACGTTGTTCTGGCCGCGCAACGGATTCACTCCGCTGCCGGCCTTGCCGAAATTTCCCGTTAGCAGCGCGAGGTTCACCAGCGCCATCACGCCCTCCGTGCCCTGCACCTGCTCGGTCATACCGAGTCCGTGGAAGGCCATCGCCGGCACGCTCGAGGCGTAAATCCTCGCCGCCGCGCGGATGTCGTTCGCGCTCACGCCGCAGATTTCCGCCGCCCGCTCCGGCGTCCAGCCGCGGATGAATTCGCGGAAATCCTCGCCGCCGCTCACCCGCTCGCGCAGCGCCGTTTCATCGGCGAGCGACTCGTCGAGAATGACGTGCGCGAGGGCGTTGAGCAGCGGAATGTTAGTTCCGGGTCGCAGCGCGAGATGGACGTCGGCTTGAAGCGTCAACTCGGTGGCGCGCGGATCGATGACAATCAACCTGGCCCCGCGCAGCACCGCCTGTTTGATGCGCGCACCGACGATCGGATGCCCCTCGGTCGGGTTGCAGCCGCAGATGAGAAACGACGAGGCGTGCTCGATGTCGTCGAAGGAATTGGTGGCCGCGCCGGTGCCGAGCATCCGCCTCATCGCCGCGGCAGTGGGCGCGTGGCAGACGCGCGCGCAGCAATCCACGTTGTTGGTGCCGAGCACGACGCGGGCGAATTTCTGCGCGACGTAATTCTCCTCATTCGTCCCCCGCGCCGAGCCCAGCATGCCGACGCTCTGCGGCCCGTGCGCGTCGAGGGTTTCCTGCAACCGCGTCGCGACGAACCGGGTCGCCTCTTCCCACGTCACCGGCCGCCATTCCGATCCTTCGCGGATCATCGGCTCGCGCACGCGGTCCGGCGAGTGCGTGAAGCCGAAAGCATAGCGGCCTTTGACGCAGAGATGACCCTTGCTAACGGGCGCGTCGGCCACCGGTTTCACCTGCACGATGCGATCATCCCGCGTGCCGACAAGCATCTCGCAGCCAGTGCCGCAATACGGACAAACCGTCCGCGTCCACGCGTCCGGCCTACCGTGTTCGAGCACCGAGCGGTCCTCGATCGCGCCGGTCGGGCAGGTGTCCGCGCAGGCACCGCAGCTCACGCAATCGCTTTCTAGCAAACTGCCACCGCGGTTCGGCAGGATGCGCGTGGCGTCGCCGCGCCCCCACGCGCGCCACGCGAACTGGCCCTGCACTTCATCGCAAATCCGGATGCAGCGCGAACAGGTGATGCACCGCTCCATGTCCACGTGCAGATAGGGATGCGTGGTGTCGGTGAAATGCTCGCCCGCACCGTCCCCGGCAGCGACGCCGTAATGCCGCAGCCAGTAGTGAAAAGGTTTGTCGGGCGCTTGCATGACGGCTGCAGCCGGGTAGTCCGCCGCCTGCAGGCGCAGCAAAGTCCGCCGCGCGTCTTCCACTGCGGGCGAGTGCGTCTCGATTTTCATGCCTTCTAGCAGAAGCGTATTGCAGGCGGTCGCGTGACGGTTCCAACCTTTCACCGCGACCACGCAGAGGCGGCACGCGCCGCTCGGATGCAGCCGCTCATCGTGACAAAGCGCCGGCACATCCGTGCCGTGGGCGCGCAGGGCGTCGAGGATCGTCGCCCCCTCGGGCGCCTCGCACGGCCGGCCGTTGATCGTTACGCGAAGCATGACGCGACCTCCTCTCCGTAGTATCGCATCACGGATTCCGCGAACGCGGCGAGTCCCGTGCCGTGGCCGCAAAGGCTCGTCCATTTCAAGGCGCTCACGATTTCGCGCCACTCGCCGTCGTCCGCTTTCGCGAAAATTTCCTCGATGCGCCGGGTGCCAAGGCGGCAGGGCGTGCATTTGCCGCACGATTCGTAAGCTCCGAACGAAAACACATGCCGCACCAGCGCCGCGATGGACGTGCGCTCGTCGAACGCGATGACCCCACCATGACCGGCACTCGCGCCGATGGCCGCGAGCTCCTCGAAACCGAACGGCGTATCCAGCAACCGCGGCGGGATGATACCCGCTAACGGGCCGCCGATGATCACGCCCTTGAGCGCGCCCACACGCAAACCACCGCCGATTTCCTCCACGATCCGCCGCACTGGAATGCCGAACTCGACTTCATACAAACCGGGCCGCGCGAAGAGCGAGTTGAGCGACACCAGCTTGGTGCCGCGGCTCTTGGAAAATCCGAATGCCTGATAGGCATCGCCGCCATGCTCGATGATCCACGGCACGTTGGCGAAGGTCTCGACGTTGTTCGCCACCGTCGGCTGGCCGAAAATTCCGTGTTCCGTCAAATAAGGCGGGCGGGCCACGACCTCGGGACGCCGGCCCTCGATCGACAGCAGCAGCGCGCTTTCCTCACCGCAAATATAGCTGCCGTGGCCGACGAAAACCTCGATGTCTAAACCACGCCCGAGAATTCCCGCATCGCGTGCCTCCGCCAGCGCGAGCTCCAGCGACGAACGCGCGGCGGGGTACTCGTGGCGCAGATAGATCCAGCCGCGCGCCGCGCCGATGGCGTGGGCGGCGATCGCCATGCCTTCGATCAGCGCGTGCGGATCGTCTTCCATCAGAAAGCGGTCGCTGAACGCGCCCGCGTCGCCTTCGTCCGCATTGGCGACAATATACTTCGGCGCGGACATCTGAGCCGCCGCAGTTCGCCATTTCCGCCCGGTCGGAAATCCCGCGCCGCCGCGACCGCGCAGGCCTGATTTTTCGACCGCGTCGAGCACCGCAGCGGGCGGAGCGGCGCGAGCGGTTTCCAAGGCGTGATAGCCGCCGCCGCGCCAATACGTTTCGAGGGAGCGCGCCCCGCCTTCCACCAGCCGCTTGAGCACGACGGCTTCGCGCGAGTGGACTTCGATGCGGGGACGCAGCTCGGAGAGACCCGTCGCCGGGGATTCGAAGCAACGCCCGAGACAGTAAACCCGCGGGTCTTCACATGGCTGCGTCTCGCTGCTAGAATTGCGAGCCACGAAGCAAGCCGTGCCTTGGCAAGCCCGCCCCGCGAGATCGCAGCCGCGCAGATGGTAGAACGATTCCACCTCCGGTCCCGGCTCGTAGCGGCGGCGCGCTTGCATGGTTAGAAATTCCCTCCGAGTTTCCGCTCCGTTTCCAGGATCGCGAGCGTGGTCTTGAGCACCGTGTCGGGATTGAGGGAAATGCTGTCGATCCCCTGCTCGACGAGAAATTGCGCGAACTCCGGATAATCGCTCGGGGCCTGCCCGCAGATGCCTATCTTGCGGCCTTTGGCGCGGCAAACGGCGATGACCTGCGCGATCATCTTCTTCACTGCGGCGTTCCGCTCGTCGAAAATCGGCGCGACGATCTCGCTGTCACGGTCCACGCCGAGGATGAGCTGGGTGAGATCGTTCGAGCCGATACTGAAGCCGTCAAAGATGTCGCAGAACTCCTCGGCGAGGACCACGTTGCTGGGGATCTCGCACATGACGTAGATTTCCAGCCCGTCGCGCCCGCGCTTGAGGCCATGTTTTTCCATCTCCGCCTGCACCTTGAGGCCCTCGTCGATGGTGCGGCAAAACGGGATCATCAGCTTGAGGTTGGTGAGTCCCATCTCGTCGCGGACTTTTCTCACCGCCCTGCATTCCAGTGCGAAGCCTTCCTGATAGGCCGGGTGGTAGTAACGACTCGCGCCGCGGAAGCCCATCATCGGGTTCTCCTCGGCCGGCTCGTAGGCGCGGCCGCCGATCAGGTTGGCATACTCGTTGGTCTTGAAATCGCTGAGGCGAAGGATCACGTCTTTTGGATAGAAAGCGGCGGCGAGCATCGAGACGCCTTGCGCGAGCTTGTCCACGAAGAACTGCGGCTTGTCAGTGTAGCCCGCAGTGAGCCTCTCGATTTCCGCCTTGGCCACGGGGTCGGCGAGCTGCGCGAAGTTTACCAGCGCGAGCGGGTGGATCTTGATGTAGGTGCTGATAATGAACTCCATCCGCGCGAGGCCGACACCGTCGTTAGGGATGAACGAGAGCAAGAACGCCTGCTCGGGATTGGCGAGGTTCATCATGACGTTGGTGCGCGGCTTGGCGAGATCCTTGAGATTCGTGGACTCCACCTTGAAGGGCAACTCGCCCTCATAGACAAAACCGGTGTCACCCTCCGCGCAACTCACGGTGACCATCTGGCCGTCCTTGAGCGACTCCGTGCCGTTGACCGTGCCGACGATGGCGGGCACGCCGATTTCCCGGCTGACAATGGCGGCGTGGCAGGTGCGCCCACCGCGGTTAGTGATGATGCTCGCGGCCTTCTTCATGATCGGCTGCCAATCGGGGTCGGTCTTGTCAGTGACGAGCACCTCGCCCTCCTGGAACTGGCCGATGAATTCCGGGCGGGTGATGACGCGCACCCGCCCCGTGGCGATCTTGGTGCCGACGCTCCGCCCACGCGCAAGGACGGTGCCGCGCTGTTGCAGTTGATAGGATTCGAGCACGTCGGGATTCTTGCGCGACTGCACCGTTTCAGGCCGCGCCTGCAGGATGAACAGCTCGCCGGTGAGTCCGTCCTTGGCCCATTCCAGATCCATCGGCATGTAGTGCCCGCGCTTGGCGGAGTAGTGGTCCTCGACGATGCAGGCCCAGCGCGCGAGTTGCAGCACGTCGTCATCCGTCAGTGCGAGTCGGGCGCGGTCTTCTAGCGGAACAGGAATGTTTTTGACCGGTTTCCCGCTGTCCACGTCATAGACGAGTTTGAACTCCTTGCTGCCCACGATCTTTTGCAGCAGGGGCCGGTGGCCGGTTTTCAAGGTGGGTTTGAAGACCGTGTATTCATCCGGCGTGACCATGCCTTTCACGATGTTCTCACCCAGCCCATAAGCCGCGCTAACCATCACCGCGTCGCGGAAGCCGGTCTCGGTGTCGATGGTGAAAATCACACCCGAGCAGGCGAGATCCGAGCGGACCATCCGCTGCACGCCGATGCTCAGTGCGACTTTGAAATGGTCGATCCCGCGGTCCGCCCGATAGCTGATGGCACGGTCGGTGAACAGCGAGGCGAAGCAAAGCCTGCACGCCTCCAACAGCGCCGGGGCACCACGGATATTCAGATAGGTTTCCTGCTGTCCGGCGAAACTCGCGGAAGGTAGATCCTCGGCGGTGGCCGACGAGCGCACCGCGACATCACCTTCTAATTGGAGATAGGCGGCGGTGATTTGATCCTGCAAATCCGTCGGCAAGGTGGTGCCAACAATCGCCTGCCGCACCGCCTGCCCGCGCTCGCTCAGATTCGCCACTTCACGCGTGTCGAGGTCCGCGAGCGTCGCCCGGATCTTTTCGCCAATCCCGGCCTCCCGGATAAAATGGCGGAACGCGTCGGCCGTGATCGCGAAGCCGTCGGGCACTTTCACGCCGCGGCCGGTGAGCTCGCGGACCATCTCGCCGAGCGACGCGGTCTTCCCGCCGACCTGCGGGACGTCGTCGATCGAGATCTCGGCGAACCATTTGATAAAACCATCGGGGGAGGACGAGTTCATGGTGTGTTCCTTTCATCGTGAGTTTGGCGGAAAGCCAAATTCAGGACATGGCGCGTTTATTACCATATCCGACAGTTCCGCAGTTCCAAGAAACTTTTGCATCCAGTTCACGGTCTCATGGAAAACCGCACACGCTGGCAGGGAATCCCGCTTGCCCCGTGGCCATCCCTTCTCTAGGTTGCGGCCTCAATGTTCGCCCGGATTGCAACCCACTTGCGCCTTCCCGCAGCCCGACTCGCAAGTTCGGTTTTGCTGCTGGCAGCCGCGCCGTCGTTTGCCCAAGCCCCGCCGCCGATCCAACCCGCGCAATTTGATCCGTCAGACGTCTATTTCCAAGGCTACCTCGCGATCCGCGCCGCGGAACAACTCGAAGCCAGCGGAGATTTCGTGGGTGCGGCCGACAAACTTGAAAAGGCCCGGACCTTGATCGAAACGGTCCGCCGCTATTACCCGGCGTGGAAGCCGGAAATGGTGAACGGCCGCAGTTCGCAAAATGCCGAGGCCATCGCTAAAATCCGCGCGAAAGCCGACGAGCAACGCCGCAAAAACCAAAACGTCGTGGCCGAGCTCGAAGGCGGCGTGAAAAAATCCGGCACCATGATCGAACCCGCGCCCGGCGTGATGCCGCTCACCCCGGGCGTCCTCGAAGTGGACCGGCTCGCGACCCGCCGACTTGCCGAGGCCGAGGCCGAAGTGAAACGGCTCCGCGAGATCGCCAAAGCCGCTAAAACCGCTGACGCCGAGTCATCTCGCGACGCCTCCCGCATCCGTGACATCACCCGCCAACGCGATGCCGTCCAAGCTCAGCTCAAAGCGGCGGAAACCAACGTCCAGTCGCTCCGGGCCCAACTCGCGACGCGGCCCGTCGAAAGCGAAGTGAAGGCGCTCAACCAGCGCATCGCCGAACTTGAGCAAGAAAACCGCGTGATCCAGCCCACCCCCGGCATCCTCGAAGTGGACCCGCTCGCCGCCCGTCGGCTTGCCGAGGCGGAGGCCGAGCTGAAGCGTCTCCGCGAGATTGCGAAAATGAATCAGTCCGCGATCTTGGAATCATCTCGCGACGCCTCCCGTATCCGCGACATCACCCGCCAGCGCGATGCTGTCCAAGCCCAGCTCAACGCGGCGGAAACCAACGTCCAGTCGCTCCGGGCCCAACTCGCGTCGCGGCCCGTCGAAAACGAAATGAAGTCGCTCAACCAGCGCATCGCCGGACTTGAGCAGGAACGCGAAGCCATGGGAATGGCGCTCAGCCAAAGCCGTAGCGCCCACACCGAGGCCCTCGCACGCAACGCAATTCTCGAGGCGGATCTCAAGGTGGTGCGCCAAAAACACGCCGATCTCGACCGCGACCTCAAGTCCGAGCGCGACGTCGCCAACTCCGTCGTCATTGGCCAACGCTCGCAACTCCAGGCGCTCGAAAAGGAACTCGCCCAAAAAAGCACCGAACTCGGCAAGGCCAATGAGCGCATCAGCGACCTGATCAGCGAGCTGCAGGAAAGCCGTGACGCGTTTGCCCAACTGCGGACGGAACGTGATTCCCTCCTTCAGGAACGTGACCAAATGAGCGCGCTACTCAAGCTCAACGAAGACGGCCGCATCCAGGACCTCGTCCAACAGAACATGGGCCTCGCCAAAAATCTCCGCGAGGCCAATGAAAAAGTCGAACGCCTCAACCTCGACAATAACAGCGCCAAGGACGACATCACCGACGCCCTCCGCGATCTCGCGATCGCGAAATCCCAGATCAACAAACTCCATCAGGAAAAGCGCGACCAAGACACCCGCCTCGCGGATTTGGAAAACCGTCTGAAAGGCGAGGAAGCCGCGCTTTCGAAAGGCCAAGTCGCCGCCAACCCCGAGGAAGTCAACGTCCTGCGAGAGATCATCCAACGCCAGCTCCGGGTCCAGGAACGCCGCCGCCAAGCGCGCGACCTCCTCATCGAGGCGGTCAAGGAAATGGGCTCCAAGGACGAACGCATCGCCCAGGCCGTCAAACTTTTCGACGGCTTGGAAATCGAGCTTTCCCCCGACGAGCAACGCCTCATCGCCGACAAGCAGGTGGATGGCGAATTCATTTCACCCTTCGCCCAGGACCGCGCCACCGTCGGCCGCAACACCGCCGAGCTGAACCGCGACATCTCGGTCTTCGAGCGCACCGCCGAGAAATCCTTCGCTGCCGGACGCTACCTGCCCACCCGCGAACTCTTCCAAATGATCGTCGAGCAACACCCCGGCCACATCCCCGCGCTTTGCAAACTCGGAGTGGTCAATCTGCGCCTGAAAGATCCCGCTGCCGCCGTCGACACCTTCCGCCGCGCCGTCGAGCTCGATGCGAACAACCCCTACGCGCACCGAATGCTAGGCTTCTCGTTCATGTCGCTCGGCAACCTTGCCGCCGCCGAACAAAACGTCAGACAAGCCGTGGAACTCGCGCCGGCCGACGCCAAAAGCCAGTTGCTCCTCGGCATCATCCACAACCGACTGGGTCGCAAAAACGAGGCGGAGTCGCACTACAAAGCCGCCATTTCCGCCGACCCGATCCTCAGCGAACCCTACTACAACCTCGCGCTCCTGTGCTCCCGGGGCAAACGTCTCGACGAAGCGAGAAATTACTATCAACAAGCCCTCGAGCGCGGAGCCGTCCCCGACCCGGCACTCGAAAAACGCCTCGCCCAACCGTGAAATCCCTTCTCCTGCCACTGCTTCTGCTGGCGTCCTGCACTTCGGATTCCGGCCCGGATAAATCCAGCACGCCCGCCCGCAAGGGGCTCAGCGAACGGATGAATGAAAGCAACGGCTACAAGCAGGACTCCGAAGGCAACTGGAAGCCCCAAAACGACCGCCGCAGCCCTTACGAGAGCCAGGGCGAAACTCACGACGCCAAAAAAGATTTCAAAAAACAGGCCTACAAAACCGGCGACTACACCAAGAAATCCTGGTGGGGAAACAAGGACTACGGCCGCCAGACCTACCAGGGAAACACCGACGGCAGCCGCTTCCAGAAATCCTCCTCTCTCCAGGGAAAGGGTGCCCTCGAGGGCGGCACCAACGCCAACATTCCGGACAACTATCAAACCAACGCCTATGTCACCGGTACCGCCCGCGAGGCCGGCGGCAAGCAGATCAAGAAAGGCTCCAACACGGAAACCGACAACCGCCGCCGCGGCTACGAACAACCCGAAATCATCGACTGGCGTGAGCAACGCTCGCTCAGCATGGACCAGTCGAAGGGGATTCTGGGGCGCTGACCACCACCTCACTCCCGACCAAAACGAGCGAGTCCAACAGAAGTTTTTTCAAGGTCTCCCAGCGCCACGGCCGCCCTTCCAGGAAAAACGTCTGCGAGACCGAGAGCCGGACCTGCGCGTAGCGGTCCGCCGGAAAAGCCCCGGCCAGAGTCGCCGCCAGCGGGCTCGACTCCACCCCGCTCACATGGCGGACATCGACGTCCGCCGCCGCCAACCGCGAGCGCCACGCCGCCGCGAACCGATCCGCCAGCTTCGCGCCGACCGGCGTTTCCAACATCACCATCCCGTCCGTCTCCGGATCCGTGTGGATCATCACATGCAACAGAGCCGAGTGACGCCGCAGATCCTCAGCGATCCGCTGGTTCAGCGCCATCCGATAGGGCCGCTCATGGCGGTCCGCCAACTTCACCCGCGTCGCCTCGGGCAGCTTGATCGAAAACCGGCTCCAGCGCGCGTCGCCGTCCTTTCCGAAATCAATCAGCAGCCGCGTCACGTCGCCGTGAACCAGCGGCGTCCGGAATTTCATCGCGAAACCCTGCGATAGATTCAGCGAACCCGGCTCCCACCCCTCGGGCGAAGTCAGAACATCCTCAGACCCGCGGAAAATCTCCCGATAAGCCTCCGGCACCGCGCAGGTCGCGTGATCACAACTGAAAAGAAAGGCCGTCATTCACTTGAAATTCCACAAAGCGAAAAAGAATTGCCAGAAAACCCCGGCAACGCAACCCCTTGATTGAACAATCCCCTCCGGCCCGACGCTCAGCCGGGCGCGCCGAGGCATTTGAGTGCATCCAACATGCCGAGATCCTAATGGGATGCCTCACCCGGGGATACTGGCGGCAAACCCTCAACGCCCTGGACCCGACAGGCGAGGGAATCATGGACGAACGGGGCGCTCGGCCTCTTCTTGCATGCCTCCGCAGGGCTCGCTAGATCGACACCAGTGCCTCGTGGATCGACTTCCTGCCAACATGCAGCAAGCGTCCGCGTGACTATCCAGCATCTCCTGTCTTCTATCAAAAATACAAAATGATCAACCTCCTTTTCCCCGCCCTCCGGTCCGGCCAGCGGCTTTTCCATCGGGCTTCACCGGAAAGGCTAATTTCTAGCAGGACCATGAAACGGCAAAAGTTACCTATGTCAGTGGCGATATTTCCCTTGATTGCCGGCCTGGCGTCGACGTTTGCCAGCGTGGCGGCGCGGGTTATGGATTGAGACTTCTCGCGGATAACACCTACAGCGGCGGCACCACCATCAATGCCGGTTCCGTCGCCTTGGGCAGCATGGCAAACACGGTGCTCGGAACCGGTGCCGTGACCGTGAACTCGCCTGCCACCCTCGGCTTGAATGGTAACGGCAATCTAACGAACGCATTCACGCTCAACGGAGCGGCCGTGGGCAATGGCAACAGCTTCCCGGCAAACCTGAACGGACCGATCACCCTGGTGGCCACTTCGACCTTCGATCTAGGGACCACCGGGAACATGAGTATCGGCGGCAACGTGAGCGGACCAGGGGGGCTGACGAAAAATGGGACCGGGCAGGGCTCCTTGATACTCAGCGGTGCCAACACCTACACCGGCCCCACGACCGTGAACGCCGGGTCGTTGCGGGTGGCCTCGCTCAACAGTGTCAGCGGAGGCACGCCCGCCAGCAACCTGGGCACACCAGGCACCGCGGCCGTCGGCACCATCGATTTGAGATCTAACATAACTGCCGGCACTTTGATCTACAGCTGCCGGGGCCAAGATGCAATTGGATTTCATCGGCAACCAACAAAGTGCTGCGCTGACTTTCAACGGAGGGGCTGCCCAAGCGAACGGCACTTACGGGTCCACGCTTTCTCCGGCAACTCACAAGGATGACGTGCATTTCGCCGGGCCGGGCACGCTGACAGTCAGTGCCACTGCGTCCCCCACAGCAGAGATGGCCGGCGTCATCACAGCACCAACCACCACCACGCTGGTACGAACCGGCGGCAACAGCTCCAGCAAGGCGGGCGAAGCCGTAACCTTCACCGCCACTGTGACCGGTAAGGCCCCCACTGGATCGGTCACCTTCTATGACGGCACGACCGCCCTGGGCAGCTCCACCCTGAAGGGCACCAAGGCTGCTTTCACCACCAGGAAACTCGCGGCCGGCTGGCGGCACATCAGTGCCCGTTATGCGGGCAATGCGGCCAACCAGCCCAGCACCTCGACTCAAGTGTTTTCTCAAACCGTGAATCCGCCTGCGGGCAACGGCAAACCCAAGGTTTTCATCCTGGCCGGCCAGTCGAACATGGTAGGTTATGGCAGCGTTGAGCACGGCAGGGATCCGAACAATCTCACCGGTGCAAGTATCCCCGGCGGATTGGGAAGTCTGCGACACATGCTCAACGCCAATTCTAACAAATACGCGTATCTCGCCGACCCGGACCATCCCATCGCCGGAGGCAGTCCGGGCCGGATCACCCGTCCTGACGTGTGGATCACCTACTACGGCGGATCCAGCTGGGACCTATCCCCTAATTTATGGGAGATGGTATGATCAAAAACCGGCCGGACCCAACACAAACCTAACACAATTTGCCAGAGCCAGACCTCAGGCTGGCCGACATGTCGGCCGGTGGAAAGCCAGTGGAAAGCCCCGAAATTTCGGAACAGTCCATACCGGCCGTCCCGACTCAACAACCCATCGTCCCGGCTTTGCGGCCCTTGGCGGCCTTTGCTCTGCGGTTAGCCGAGCACTTTGAGCTTCTTGATGCCGAAGACCGCGTCATCGCCCAGCTCTTCCTCGATGCGGAGGAGTTGATTGTATTTCGCAATACGGTCGGAGCGGCTCATGGAACCGGTTTTGATTTGGCCGCAGTTGGTCGCGACGGCGAGGTCGGCGATGGTGCTGTCCTCGGTCTCGCCGGAGCGGTGGCTGAGGATGGAGGTGTAGCTGTTTTCCTTGGCGAGCTCGACGGCGTCGAAGGTCTCGGTGAGGGTGCCGATCTGGTTCACCTTGACGAGGATCGAGTTGGCGACGCCGAGCTTGATGCCCTTGCTAAGGAAATCGACGTTGGTGACGAAAAGGTCGTCGCCGACGAGCTGGGTGGTCTTGCCGAGCTTTTCGGTGATGATTTTCCAACCGTCCCAGTCGTTCTCACCGCAACCGTCTTCGATGGAGATGATCGGATAGTTTTTCTGGAGGCCGGCGTAGTAGGCGACGAGTTCTTCGGCGCTTTTCACCGACTTGTCAGACTTCTTGAAGACGTAGGCGTTTTGCTTGGCGTCGAAGAATTCGGAGGCGGCGACGTCGAGGGCGATGGCGATGTCATCACCGAGCTTGTAGCCTGCCAGTTCGATGGCCTTGGCGATGACGCCGAGGGCGTCTTCCGCACCGTCGAGTTTCGGGGCGAAGCCACCTTCGTCACCGACAGCGGTGGATAGGCCGCGGTCGTGGAGGACTTTTTTGAGTGCGTGGAACACCTCGGCACCGTAGCGCAGGGCCTCGCGGAATGTCGGCGCGCCGACAGGCACGATCATGAATTCCTGGAAGTCGATAGGCGCGTCGGAGTGGGCACCGCCGTTGATGATGTTCATCATCGGGACGGGAAGCACCTTGGCGTTAGGACCGCCAAGGTATTTATAAAGCGGTAGACCGAGCTGCGAGGCGGCGGCTTTAGCGACGGCCATGGAAACGCCGAGGATGGCGTTTGCACCCAGATTCTTTTTGGTCGGGGTGCCGTCCAAAGCGAGCATGGCGGCATCGATGGAGGCTTGTTCGGTGGCGCAGTAGCCGAGGAGTCCGGGGGCGAGGATCGCGTTGACGTTTTCAACGGCCTTGAGCACGCCCTTTCCGCCGTAGCGGGCCTTGTCGCCGTCGCGGAGTTCGACCGCTTCGTTTTCTCCGGTGGAAGCGCCAGAAGGAACGGAGGCCCGGCCGATCGCGCCACCTTCGAGGTGGACGTCAACTTCGACGGTAGGATTGCCACGGGAATCGATCACTTCGCGGCCACGGATTTCAACAATGGTGGTATAGTCCATAATTATGCTTTTGTATTTGATGGGTGGGTTTTTGAAATTCAGGGATTGAACGGCTTAATCGAGCGTATGGTTAGCTCGCCCATCACTTCTGTGAGTTCGTCACGGACCTGGACAGTGTCACCCGCCTCGCGGCCGACGAGGGCCTTGCCGACTTCGGATAGATAGGAAACGGTTTTTGTTTCCGGTTCGGAGTCCCAGGCACCGAGGACGGTCATGACGATCTCCACGCCGGCGGAGTTAGTCAGCGTGACCACGGTGCCGATGTTGACCCTGCTGGCGTCGGAGCCCTTGAAATCGGTGCCGCGGGAATTGGCGATTTCCCTTTCCAACGCGTTGCGGCGGAGGCCCAGATATTTTTCCAGATCCTTGGCGGACTTGTATTCGAAATTCTCGCGCAGGTCGCCGTAGGAGCGGGCGATTTTCACGTCGTTGAGATTCTGGGGAATCTTGTTGCGGATGATGTCATCAAGCTCGGCCTTTTTCTTCTCCAGGCTTTCCCATGAAACGAGGAGGATTTCCTCCGGGCGTTTCGCGTTCACGCCGTTGACGAGTTCGGCGGTTTCCGGGCGGGCTTTGATGATGCGGGCCATCAGGGACTTTTTCTCAAGATCGCCGAAGACCGGGCAATCGAGCAGGCGGCGGCCAAAATTGCGGGCCTCGTTGACGTCCATGATCCCGACGAGGTCGGTCAGCAGGGTCTTGTCATCGCCGAGCAGCGACTGGAGGCGCGAGGTCTTGCGCGGACCGTCTGATAGATGGTCGTTTTCCAAGAGATTCAGGACGGCGGCTCCGACGTCCGCGCTGAAAATTTCTTGGGACGGTCCTTTGCGTTCGCGGCAAACCCAGATCAGGGCGTCCGGCCCGAGGGCGCGGCGGGCGATGGCCGAGCGAAGGTGCGTGACGAGGGCAGGCATCGCGTCGCGCTCCAACAAAATACGGGCGATCTCGGTGACGCCGCGCGCACCGACACGGTCGAAAACCTGCACGATCTTGCCGACCCAGTCTGCGGCGAAGGCGTTAGGGAACGCTTCATACACCGCTCGCTGGCGGCCGGATGGAAGCGCGCCGGCCTCTTCAGCCAAGCGGCTGGGATCGGCGGAAAGCAGGAGATCCGAGAGCCGGACCGCAGTGGGATCGAGTTCGAGCGCCTTGGACGAGCCGATGACTTCGTCGCGGGCGGCGACGAGCTGGAGTGCTTGGCCGAGTTGGACGCGGGCGGCTTTTTTCGCGCCCTCGTCGATGTCGTTCAAAAGACGCTTGAGAGCTTCGGCGTCGTTTTCGAATGCACCGATGTCAGCTGCGATGGCTTCCAGGGCGCGGATCATGCCTTTAATGTCGCGGGCGGCTTCGAAATCAGCAACGAGCGCGTCCGCCGGGCTGCGGTCACCGACGCGAAGCACGATCGGCTCGGCGCGCTTCTGCGGGACGGCGGCGAGGCGGCTTTCGCGGAGGGCTTTCTTGGTGACATCCCACCATTTTTTGAAGCCGGCTTCGGGGATGACCGCGCCGGAGAGTTCCTTTTCGAGGGCGTCGCCGGTCATGCTGCCGCCGTGGCTTTCGAGGAGATGGACAATGAGCGCGAGCGGGTCGCTTTTGGAAAGGCTGCGAAGTTCTTCGAGCTGCTCGATTTTCTTCGCCCGGAAATCCTCGGGGCCGATCCACTCGGTTTTCTGGAGAGCGAACTGCAGTTCCATCGTCTGGCCGGTGGATTTCTCGAAGTCGATGGTGACTTTTTTTCCGGGAAGATCCCAGTCCACCACCTTGCCGGCGCCGAAGGATTTGTGAATACAAAAGTTTCCGGGAGCCAATTGAGAAAGGCGCTCGCCGACTGGTTTGGGAATGCGACCGGCCTCGACCAGTTTCGCCACATCAGAATGCATGGGAAAGAAGATGGGAAGCCGACTTGTAAAACGCAAGGCATTCCAATGATAAAACTACCTAAAGCCAAATTTCACGGCTTTTCAGGCACTGGCGGGACCACCCGCGGGCGGGGTTGGCGCTGGGAAACCATGCCTCCGTCCAGTGCCCGGTCCAATGTTCGGCAAAGGACCTGAACTCTCCGTCGCCAGGTCTCCGGAGCATTGGCAAGATCCTCGTCCTTGGACAAATCGCCCTCGAAAATCACCTCCCCTTTGAGTCCGTCGATTCTCACTTTGAAAATCTCCCCCTCGCGGCGGACGACTGCCCGGCCCTCGTCGTTTGAAAAGCTCGCGCTTTTTTCGGCGACATTGACGACCCGCATCGGGCCGTCACAGCTGCCTGGAAGGACGGCTGATTCGACCATTTCACCGGAAAACGGCTTGGTCAAAACCGGTGCTTGTCCCAGCTTCAAGGCGACGGAAAGCGGCTTACCGCCGCGGAATCCGGAGATCACGACCTCCTCGCCGGGCTTGGCGAGGCGCAGCAAGGTGGCGAGTTGCGCCTCATTCACCAGCATCTGGTCGCCGAACTTCCAGAGCAGGTCCAATTCGAGTAACCCGGCGGCTTGCGCGGGTCCGCCTTCATCGATGGATTTCACCACGAAGCCAACTCCCGGCGGGATCGTGGGCACATGGACCGTGACCGCCGCGTCCGGCTTGGCCACGCGCAATCCGAGCCAAGCCTGGGGCGCTTGAAGCACCTGCGGTTCTGCGGTTTGCCCGCCGGACAGTAAGTTCTGCGCGAACAGGATTGCGGCGATAAGACTGCTTTTCATCTTAAAACGCGCTGATCGGCACCAGCAGGACTTCTTCACGATTCTCGGAAATTTGAACCACCATTCCGCTTTCCTCATCCAGCACGCTGTTTTCCTCCACGGCGTTGAGACGGATGGCACGCATCGCCAGGCCGTTAAAATCTTCCTGCCAGCCCTCGTCCGTCATCGACTCGATCCGGTCGGATTCGCTGAGAAGCAGCAGCCCCGAAGCTGCAGGCACCGGCACAACCGCCGCCACCCGCGAGGCTGGATCCAGCGGCAAAACCGCGATGAGCGCGCCAATCGCAGCCGCGATGCCGCCACCGATGAGCGCACGGACCTGCCACCGCCCCGAAGAAATTCCGACGACGTTTTCAGGCTCCGGACCGGCCAGTTCATCGATCATCTCCTCGATTTCAAACTGCCCGTCCTGGCTAAAAGCAGGCGGCATCAAGCGGGCGAGGATGGTTTCGACGGGATCAGGCGCTTGCATGGCGGTCCTCTTTCACGCGGCGCAGCTCGTGCGCCAGTTGTTCCAATGCGTAGCGATAGCGCGAAGCCGCCGTGTTGGGCGAAATCGCCAGCGCTTCCGAAATCTGCAGAAACGTCAGTCCGCCCCAGAATTTCATCACCACCACTTCCCGCAGTTTCTGGCTGAGATTCTGGACGGCTTCGCGTAAAATCAACGCCTCCTCGTCCTCTTCGAGCACCGGATCGAGCCAGACATCCTGGAAATCACTGAGATAAATCACCGATTCCTCGCGCTTCCGGCGGCGCGACTCGCTGCGGTGGAGGTTGAGTCCGCAAAAGCGGATCGTCGAGAAAACCAGTGGCAGATCGGGCGTCCCGCCGCCTTTGTCGGCTTGGTGGTGCCACATTTTGAGGATCGCCTCCTGGACGAGATCCTCGGCGTCATGGCGGGAATTGCTCCAGCCGCGGGCGAAAAGAAGCAGCCGCGGACCGTTTTCGGCCAGCCACTGTTTCCATTCGCTTGCGGGAGAATTCATCGTTCAAGAGTGGAAATGCCCCACGCGGGGGCTTTTGTCTGCAAAATCGACTTCAGTCGAGAAACCGGATCTTGCCGGGGACCGGCGTGCGGCCGAGCGCCATTTCCGCGTGCTGCTCGTCGGTGCAGGACGAATTGATCGGCGCGTCCGGGGTAGCGTCATTCGCCTCGAAATAGCCGTTCTCCAGCATCCATTTCTCGACTTCCTCGCCGGAAATATCGGGCAGCATGTGGCCGTCGATTTCCACGCACGGCGACAGCGACTGACCGCTACGTTGCTCCATTTCCCAGCGGAAAGCGGGATTCTTGATGATATCCTTCTCTTCGTAGGGAAGGTCGTATTTGCGCATGATGGCGCGGATGCCTTCGCTCCAGCCGCAGAAGGTTTTGAGATAGGCGGTGATTTTCGGGGATGATTTGGTTTCGGACATGTGGGTGATTGGTTCGCGGTAGAATAGTGCCCGGTCAGGAAATCGCAAGCACCGTGGAAGAATGTGTCCCACATCGACTAACCGGCGTCGCCGCTCATCCTCGCCGCATCGAGCAATCCGGCGAGTTCCTCCGCCTTGAGTCCGAGCTCGTCGAACCGGCTCGCGCAAATCTCCCTGACAGTCCGGCCGCTGGAAACGGATTCCTTCGCGATGTCGGCGGCCCGGTCATAACCGATCTGCGGGGCCAGCGCGGTGACCATCGAGAGCGATAGCTCGATGAGCTCGTCACAGCGCTCCTCGTCGGCTTGAATCCCGGCGACGCAGCGCTCGCCGAACGCAGCGGCCGCATTTCCCAACAGACTGATAGACTCCAACAGGCAGGCCGCAAGCAAGGGCATCGAGACGTTGAGTTCGAGAAATCCGCCGACGCCGCACCAGGCGACGGTCGTCTGGTTGCCCGCGACGCGCGCGGCCACCATCGTGACGGATTCGGCCATCACCGGATTGACCTTGCCGGGCATGATCGACGAGCCCGGCTGGGTGGCGGGCAGCCGGATTTCCCCCAGCCCGCAGCGCGGACCGGATGCTAACAGCCGGACGTCGCAAGCGATCTTGTGCAGCGAGACGGCGATGGTCGCGAGCTGGCCGTGCGCCTCGACACAAGCATCCTTGGACGACTGCGCTTCGAAGTGGTTCTCCGCCTCGCGGAAGGGAATCCCGGTGAGCTCTCCCAGCCGGACGATCGCCTTGCCGGCGAAATCCGGATGCGTGTTGAGCCCGGTGCCGACCGCCGTGCCGCCGAGCGGAAGCTCTATCAGCGCGTCCACCGCCTTCCACGCGCGGGTGACTCCCAGCCGGACCTGGCGCGCCCAGCCGCCGAACTCCTGTCCAAGCCGGACCGGCGTGGCGTCCATCAGATGGGTCCGGCCGATTTTCAAAACCCCATGAAAGGCCCGCGACTTGATTTCCAGCGCGGAGGCCAGGCTTTCGAGCGCGGGCACCAGCCGGTTGCGGATTTCCTGCGCGGCCGCCACATGGATCGCGGTGGGAAACGTGTCGTTCGACGATTGCCCGAGATTGACGTGATCGTTCGGGTGGACGGCCACCGAGAGCTGGTCGCAGCGGCTCGCGATCACCTCGTTGACGTTCATGTTGGTGGAGGTGCCCGAGCCGGTTTGATAGATGTCCACCGGGAACTGGTCGTCATAAAGACCTGCGGCGATTTCCTCCGCCGCCCCGGCGATGGCTGCGGCCAGCGCGGGTTCTAGCAGGCCGAGCTCCGCATTGGTCTCGGCGGCGGCTTTCTTGATTAAGCCGAGGGCTTGGATCAGGCGCGGTGGCAGACGGGTTCCGGAAATCGGGAAGTTCAACACCGCGCGCTGGGTGGACGCGCCATAAAGCGCGTCTGCGGGGACTTCCATTTCGCCCATCGAATCGTGGGCGGTCCGGCGCTCGTCTGATCGAGGGTTCATTTTTTGGGGAGTTTGAGGTGATCGGCTTTTTTGAAAAAAAGATCGAGGTTTCCATCACACTGCTTGAGCAGGTTTTCGAAGGCCGGCATGTGCGCGGCGTAGATTTTGAGCGAGACGATGTGACCGTTATTGATGTCCTCGACGAGCCAGGGCACGAGCCAGCGCCCACCCCAGCGGCGTTGAAGTTTGCGGAACTGATCGCGCAGGTTTGCGAGGATCGCCACTTTTTTCTGTCGCATGGCGGTCGCGGCTTGGCCGGAAGCGTAGAGTTTTTCGAGGTTCGAGCGGGAGCGGTCGATTTCCTGATAGAACTCGCGCCGCCGGACCAGGCGTTGTTCGTAATTCCTCAAATCCGCGTGGCGGCCCTGATGACGCAACCAGCGCTTCACACCCTCCTCGGCGACGACGTTGGCGAGCGATTCATTGAAGACCGTGTCGCCCCGGTGGAAGACCTTGCGATGGGTGAGCTCGTGGAAAATCGTTTCCGCCAGATCAATGTCCGGGTAGCCGACGAAGGTGTTGAGCACCGGATCGTGAAACCAGCCGAGCGTCGAATAGGCGTCCACGCCGCCGACGAAGACATCGTAGCCTTGCGTCTTGAGCTGCCCGGAAAGCGCGACGGTATCCTTCTCGCGGAAATAGCCGCGGTAGTCCATTTTCCCGACGGCCGGGTAACGCCAGGTTTTCGCTTTCAGAGAGAATTCGGGAGCGGCGTAAAGCACCCATACGACGTGCTGGCGTCCGAGATCGGCGTATTTGCCGTAGCTTTCATCGCCCGGGAGCGAGAGGTGGTCTCTGGCGAAGCGGCGGATTTGCTCCACCGCCGCAAGCTGGTTGCGCAGGGCGGGCCGGCTTGCGGGGTCGGCGCGGACCTCATCGTTGGGCCGGCTTTTCCTGGAAATTTCCAGCTGCCCGCTGATGGCCTGGCTGTAGAAATGGAGCGTCTGACAGGACGGGAGAAGCGCCAGCGCCGCGAGCACGGGAAAAAGGAGGACGAGAATTCGTAACATGGCAAGAACGCGCCATGATCCACCGGATCGCAGAAGTCCACAAGTTGAGATGCCGAGCAGCTCACGGGTATTTCCCCTTTCCTCGTGGCTTGGATTTCACTAAACCTCGCCCGACATGAGCCAAATCGTTCTATTATTCTCCGGACAAGGCGCGCAGAAAACGGGCATGGGCAGGGACTGGGTGGAAACCTCCGCCACCGCCCGCAGCATGGCCGTGCAGGCCGACAAAGCCCTCGGGTTTTCCCTCTCGGACATCATGTTCGACGGCCCCGATGAAGAGCTGACCCGAACCTCACGCTGCCAGCCCGCTTTATACCTCCATGGCCTGATGGCGCTCGCCTTGATCCGCGAGCGGCTGCCGAATCTCGTACCGGTCGCCGCTGCGGGGCTTTCGCTCGGAGAATTCACCGCCCACGCCGCCGCCGGGACGTTCTCGTTCGAAGACGGTCTGCGCCTCGTCGCCCGCCGTGGGGAATTCATGGAAGCCGCCTGCCTGGCGACCGAAGGAGCGATGGCCGCGCTCATCGGCGGTGAGGAAGCCCAGGTCCGCGCGCTCGCCGCTGCGGCCGATGTGGATGTCGCCAATCTCAACGCGCCCGGCCAGATCGTGCTTTCCGGCACCGCGTCCGGGATCGACGCCGCCATCGCCCAAGCCAAGGATTTCGGCATCCGCCGGGCGATCAAGCTCAACGTCGCCGGAGCCTATCACTCGCGGCTGATGCAAAGCGCACAGGACAAACTCGCCGCCGAGCTCGCCACGGTGTCCTTCGAGTCCCCCGCCCTGCCGGTGGTTTGCAATTTCGGGGGCTCGCTCGTATCCGACGTCGCGGAGATCCGCAGCACGCTGGAAAGGCAAGTCACCGGCTCCGTGCGCTGGACGGAATCCATCCAACTGCTCATCGCCTGTGGCCACCGCACCTTCCTAGAACTGGGCCCCGGCAAGGTGATCGCCGGACTCGTCTCGAAGATCGACAAGGAAGTCACCGTCCATTCCGTCGAGGATCTCGCCTCGCTGGAAGCCGCGGTGGAGTCGCTTTCCTGAGCATTCGAAAGGCTTCCTGAGAAAAATCAGAAAAGCTTAAAAAAGAGATTGCGCAGTCCGGGTCGGCTAAATAGCGTCCCGCACCCGAGCGGGACATGGAGCGGTAGCTCAGTTGGTTAGAGCGCCAGCCTGTCACGTTGGAGGTCGCGGGTTCGAGTCCCGTCCGCTCCGCCATCTCCCGTTCGGTAAAATCAGCCCCGCCTGCAAAGGCGGGGTTTTTGTTTGCCCGCGAGCCGCGCCCTTGCTGGAAATCCATCTTGCCGCCAAATGGGAACTGCCGCGCATGGTTCGTCGCGGTTGATGGTTTTTTGCACTTCCACTTCCCTGCCGCCCTTCGCCCACGGGAGCTACCCCGCCTCAACACTACTATGACGGCTCTGACTTCTGCCCGGCTCCGCTTTCGCGGATTTCTGCCCGGAAAAATCTCGACGCTTCCACATCACATCTCCCCTGCGTTCACCCCCAGCCATCCACAACAACCCGCCTCTCCCCCGTGAACGAGGGATCTGGGAGGAAACGCTTGCCGCTCATGCGGCAGGCTTCGCCAAGAATCATCGAATCCCTCGACAACCTACGCACCGGCCCGGAGCAGGAAATCTTTCGCTAGGTGGAAGAGGACGAGTCGGTGATCGAGCGGATCATCGAAGAACTCGGCTCATAAAGCCCGATCAAATCGGGCGACACCACGCAGCGTCGCTGGACACGCAGGTACGTGCTATCGGACGCTCTTCGGCATGGCGACCCACGCACCGTCTTTCTCACTGCTCTTGATGCATGTCTCGATGAAGGCGAGGCCCATCCAACCGTCGTCAACGGTGGCGTATTTGCTTCCATCGGTGCTGAACTTCTCACCCGCTTTCCATTTCCTGACGTCTATTTCGAAGCAACGGTGGAGACGGGCGAAGGCGTCATGAAACGCCTCGGAATGGCCGGCGGGAATCGTTGGTTCCGCCATTAGATCTGCAGGGACGTCGTCCGGCAGGAAGCCGTCGCCCGGGGTGACCGCGCCGCGCCAATAGACCCGGTCGGGTTGGTTAGGCAGATGGATGGTCAGGCGTTCCGGATCCTCCTGGCACCAACGCAGGGTGCCCTTGCTGCCGGCGATGTCGATACCGAGGTCGTTCTTGTGACCGATGCAGATCTGTGAGGCGCGGACCAATGCCTTGCCGCCATTGCTGAGCTTGCAGTAAATGGTGAAGTGGTCGTCGAGCATGCGCCCTTCGACGAAGGTCTCCATTTGTGCGGAAAGCTCGGTGATTTCGAGGCCGGTGACGTAGCGCAACTGCATGAGCGCGTGGGTGCCGATATCGCCGCCGCAGCCGGAGCCGCCCGCACGCTTGGGATCGACGCGCCAGCTGGCCTGCTGTTGGCCGGTGGCCTCCACCTTGGAGGCGAGCCAGCCCTGGATGTAGTAGCTGTCCACCCAGCGGACGTCTCCCAACAAACCGCTCTCGACAATGTAGCGGCTGAAGCGGGTGGTCCAGTGGCCGAGGTAGGTGTGAGCCACTGCGAAGGGCACGCCGAGCTCGCGGGAGGTTTTCACCAGTTCATTAGCTTCCTCGAGATTGAGGCAAAGCGGCTTCTCACAGAATACCGCGATGCCGGCCTTCATCGCCTTCATCGCCGGATCGAAGTGCACGAAGTTGGGCGTGACGATGAGGATGTAGTCGAGCTTCTCGTCATCGGGCAGGGTCGCGTTGGCGGCGATCATCTCGTCATAGGACGCATAACCCTTGATTGGATAGGCCCAGTTGGCGGCTTCCTCGAGCGCGATCGCGGCATCAGGGGAAAGCGCCCCGGCGACAACCCGGCGAGTGCCGTCCATGTGAATTGCTTTCTGATGGGGGTTCACGATGAAGGCGCCCTTGCCTCCTCCGACCAGACCGATATTGAGTGGTTTGTTAGACATAGTATTTGATTATCTTGGCTGATATTCTGTTAACACGGATGGCAACGATCATCTCCCCTGCCACTCGCCGAAGTTACGGAATTTCGCGTAACGCTCGTTGAGGAGTTGCTCGGTGGAGAGAGCGGACAATTGCTCGATGTGGGAAATCACCTTGTCGCGGAAGGCATCCGCAGTGGCTTGATGATCGTGGTGCGCGCCGCCGGTGGGCTCGTCAATCACGTCGTCGATGAGGCCGAGTTTCATGAGATCGGGCGCGACGAGTTTCATCGCCTCGGCGGCCTCGGGCGCGTGTTTGCGGTGTTTCCAGAGAATGGCGGCGCAACCTTCCGGACTGATGACCGAGTAATAGGCGTTTTCCATCATGATCACCCGGTCGGCGACGCCGATGCCGAGTGCCCCGCCCGAGCCGCCCTCGCCGAGAACGATGGCGATGACCGGCACCTTGAGCAGCATCATTTCGCGGAGATTGAAGGCAATGGCTTCGGCGATGTTGCGCTCTTCCGCGCCGATTCCGGGAAACGCGCCGGGAGTGTCGATCAGGGTGATGACCGGCAGACCGAATTTCTCGGCGGTTTTCATCAGGCGCATCGCTTTGCGGTAGCCTTCCGGATGCGCGCTGCCGAAATTGCGCTTGAGGTTTTCCTTGGTGTCGCGGCCCTTCTGATGGCCGATAATCACCACCCGGTGCCCGCCGATGCGCGCGAAACCACCGGGCATCGACGCATCGTCGCCGATGTGGCGATCCCCGTGGAGTTCGCAGAAATCCGTGAAAGCCAGGGAAACGTAGTCGAGCATGAACGGACGGTTCGTGTGACGGGCGATTTGGACGCGCTGCCACGGGGTTAGGTTTTTGTAAATCCCGGCCCGCGTTTCAGCAAGTTTCGTCTCCATGATGGAGATTTCGTCCGACAGGTCGATGTTTTGGGACGCGGACTTGGTGCGAAGTTTTTCGAGTTCGCGTTCGAGTTCGGCGGCGGGTTTTTCGAATTCAAGGAGCTGCATGGTTGAGGTCGGGAGATTCAGGATTCAGGGAGCAAGATGCAAGACCAGAGATGGATCGGTCAAACGAGGGGCTGGCCTGTGGTGCCGAGGGCGTTTTGAAGAGCCGCGTAATAGGCACGCCGGGAGAGCTCGTAGCCACCGAACTGGCGGAGGTGCGTCGTCATCCATTGGGTGTCCAACAAGCTGAATTCCTTCTCCCTAAGGCGCTCGACGAGAGCGACCAGCGCGATCTTGGACGCGTCCGTTTTGAGGGAAAACATGCTTTCGCCGCAAAACACGCCGGGCAGCGCGACGCCGTAAAGCCCGCCTTGCAAGCCTTCCACATCCCAGCACTCGACGGAGTGCGCGTGGCCGGTGGCGTGGAGCGCGCAGTAGCTATCGAGGATGATCTCGTCGATCCACGTTTCCTCGCGCACCGCGCAGCCGAGCATGACCTCGCGGAATGCGGTGTTCCAACGGATTTCGAAAGGCTTGCGCCTCAGGCTTTTGGCTAAGCCGTGCGGGATGTGGAAACGCCCGTCGAGCGGGATCAGACCGCGCCGCTCGGGGGAAAACCACAGGATCTCGCCATCCTTCGCCATCGGGAACACCCCTTCCGCGTAGGCTTCCAACAGGATTTCCGGCGGGATGATCTTCGGCATGCGAAGCAGTTCTGTTAGTCGGTGGCCTGGCCGATAATCGTGGCGAAAGCGTTGTGGTCGTGAATGCTCTCGTGATTCACCGCCTTGACGGTGAAGGAGGAAACCCGCTTGTCGGCACGCAGCAGAGCGGCGGCGTTCCTAACGACGTCTTCGACGAAGACCGGATTGTCATAAGCCTGCATCGTGACGAAGCGCTCGTCGGTGCGCTTGAGCAGGGCGTAAACCGGAGCCGAGCCGGACTTCTCGGCGATGGCGATCAGGTCCTCGATGAGGATCAGCTCCCAGCCGCTTTTCTTCGACTTCGGGCGGACTTCCAGGGTGACGTAACCGCGCTGGTTGTGGGCGCCGTATTCGCTGATTTCCTTGCTACACGGGCACAGCGTGGTGACCGGAACGGTGACGCAGAGGACGAAGTCATCGACGGTCCCATTAGAAGTTCCCTTGAAAACACAATCGCAGCCGACCTTGGCGGACGCGCCTGAGACCGGTGCCTTTTTCGTGACGAAATAAGTGAACGCCACCTCGATGTGCGCTTCCTCGGCATCAAGGCGCTTTTTCAAATCGTGGAGAATGTCCGGCAGCGTGCGCATGGTCACCTCGCCCTCGTGCTTGCTCAGCACTTCGAGGAATCTACTCATGTGCGTTCCCTTGAAATGATGCGGCAGATGCACCGACATCGAAATTTTCGCGACGGTGGGGAAAGCTTTCCCCTCATGATCCAGCACCTGGATCGGATAGCGCAGATCAGAGACGCCGACCTGGTCGATCGCGATGCCGCGGGTGTCCGGGGTCGCTTGGATGTCGGGCAATGAGGAGGTCTTTTTGGCCATGATTAGAGAGTTCTTTCATACTCCGCCCACGAGGAGGAGGTTTCCCAGACGCGGACGCGGACAAGCCGCACACCGGGCTGGAGTGGATAGCGGGTATCGGTCCGCGCGGCATACGCGGCAAGGGCTTTTTCGGTGTGGTCGAAAATCGTGCGGGCCATCAGCTCGGTGGTCGGATCTTGGTTATCGAAACCAATCACGCGCTCGCCGTAGCGAGCCTTAAAATCCTCGTAAGCCGGGTCTGAGGTGTTCATGCACATCGCGTGGTCGAAGCTGTCGAGCCACTCGCCGACGGCGTCCTTGATGATTTTGAAATCGCAAACCATCTCGTGGCCATCCAGTTCGTCCGCCTCGATCACGAACTCGACCTTGCGGGTGTGGCCATGCGGAAACCGACACTTGTCCGGATGCTTGGTGAGCATGTGGCCGTTCTCCACTTCGAGGGATTTGCAGATTCTATACATGGTAGAGAAGATTTTTAACCGCGAATGGAAGCTAATTCACGCGAATTGGAAAATGGTGCTGAACTGAAAACATGCAGAAAATTCCTCATTCGCGTGAATTGGCGTTCATTCGCGGTAAGGAAGATCGGGCAGTTCCGGAGTCTGCTCATAGAGGGTGGGATCCGGCAAGCCCGCGAGGATAAACGCCTCGCGCCGCTCGACGCAAGTGCCGCAGACGCCGCAGTGGATTTCGCCGCCTTTGTAACACGACCAGGTTTCGGAGAAATCGATGCCGAGCTGCACGCCGCGCCGCGCGATCGCGGCCTTGTCCATGGCGATGAACGGACGCAGCAGCTGGATTTTCGCGTAAGTCCCCTCGCCCATCGCGGCGGCCATCGCCTGCATGAACGGCTCGCGGCAGTCCGGATAGATCGCGTGGTCGCCCGAGTGCGCGGCGATCACCAGGCCCTCCGCGCCGATGCTTTCCGCGTAGCCAGTGGCGATGGCGAGCATGATTCCGTTGCGGAAAGGGACGACGGTTTGCTTCATTGACTCCTCCGCGTAGTGGCCGTCCGGGATGTCGCCGCCGGACTGTAGCAGGTCGGATTTGAACAGGCGGTTCATGAAATCCAGCGGGATGATCTGATGGAGAACGCCGTTTCTATCCGCATGCAGTTTCGCAAACGGAATCTCGCGCGCGTTGTGCTTCGCGCCGTAGTCGAAGGACAAGCACGCCGCCACCTCGTAGGTGGCGAGCACCTCGTAAAATGCGGCGACCGAGTCCATCCCGCCGCTCAGCAACACGCAGACTTTCATCTCGGAGCGTCCGGGTAAGTCGCCTCCGTCGTCAGCTGGATCCCGCCGCGCGGGGCGAACTCGCCGCGGACGATGATTTCCTGCGGCTTCATGGCGGCCACCAGATCGTCGAGGACGCGGTTGACGATTTCCTCGTTGAAGGCCGGCTGGTTGCGGAAGGAAGCCAGATAGAATTTCAAGCTCTTCGTCTCCACGCAGAGATCGCCGGGAACGTAGCGGATGACGATTTTCGCGCTGTCGGGCTGGCCGGTCACCGGGCACAGCGAGGAGAATTCCGGGCAATTCAGCGTGATCCAGTAGCGCCGGCCGGGCCGCAGATTCGCGAAAACATCGAGTTCCGCCTCATCCGGGCTGGCAGGCAGGCGGTTCTCGGATTTTCCGAGCAGGGACAAATTCTTGAGATCTTCGCGACCGGGCATGGCCGGATTCTGAGACTCCCCGCCCAAAGGTCGATTCCTTTTTCCCCTGTAAATTTCCCTGTAGCCTGCGAGATGGTGCGCAGCGGCCGCATCGGCAAGGTCCACACCGTGAGGATCGGCCTACCCAGCGATCCCTCCGGCGGCAGCATCGAAGTCATTCCGGTGCCCTCCAATCTCAACTACGACATGTGGCTCGGCAGCACTCCGCTCGCGCCCTATACCGTGGACCGCGTCCACTCTCAGGGGGCCACTGTAAAGGAGCGCTACGCCCAGCGTCCCGGCTGGTTGCGCATGGAGGAATACTACCTCGGCATGATCACCGTTTGGGGATCCCACCACGTCGATATCGCCCACTGGGGCATCGGCACCGAGCACACCGGCCCCACCTCCATCGAGGCCAAGGCCGCCAGCGCCCTGCAAGCCATTACCCGGACATTTTCAAAACCCCGCTTGGCAAGGACGACGTGCGTCTGCACGAAAGGCTCCCTGCCCTTGGCTCCCGACCCGACGGCGGCGCGAAACGAGGCTTGCCTATGTGCCGTAACCGCTACCGCCGGATCCCCCCTTGATCTTACTGGAAACCGTCGACGTCTCTTGGAGCGAGCCACCCTTGCCCTCGGTCGGCTCGACAGCGTGAGCACCCTTCTCTCCCCGATCCCCGCTCTTAGAATAGACCATCCAGATTGAAGAGTCAGCCTTGGGTGGCATCTCCCGATTTTTCTTCCGGGATCGGCTTATTCTGTTTCACTCCGCCCATGAAATCGTGCGCAGCAGTACTCCTGATGGTGGCCGTCCTGGCCCTCGCACCGCCGCTTTTCGGGGGCGGGAAGAATGAAAACAAGGCGTCCGTCACTTTCCACCTGGAGACAGAGGCCACCGACAACCCGAAGATGATTTTCCCGCAGATGATCGGAGAGCAGACCCGATATTTCCGCCGCATGCCGGAAATTGGCATGAAGGATTTCGTGTCGTTCATACCTTTTCCCTCGGATACGAGCGAGGATTTCGGGATCGTTTTCAAGCTCAAGACCAACGCGATGAACCGTTTCGCGGCCGTCACCGCCGCAAACCAGGGCCGCTGGCTGATCGCGCAGGTCAACGGTCGCGCCGTGGATGCCGTGATCATCGACAAGCAGGTCAATGACGGCTTCATCGTGATCTGGAAGGGCGTGACGCCTGCGGACGTCAAGCTTCTCGACGAGGAGTTGCCGCGCGCCGATGAAGTAAACAAAAAGAAGTAGCCGCTTGAAATGATCCGTTTTCCCGCCCTCCTTCTTTTCCTGGCCAGCAGCCTCGCCGCCGCGCCGATCGATCTTCGCCTGCC
Organism: Akkermansiaceae bacterium; assembly: GCA_947462535.1. Lineage (GTDB taxonomy): Bacteria > Verrucomicrobiota > Verrucomicrobiia > Verrucomicrobiales > Akkermansiaceae > Luteolibacter. The sequence continues at coordinate 32,517 of CANHPN010000007.1, forward strand.
GACGGAAAACCACCACCTCTTCACCGGCGCCCTGGACCGATTCTACATGTATGTGGACCGGACTTTCGAGGGCCAGACCAGCAAGCCTTGGGAAGCGGGTTCCTACGGATTCGTCCGCACCGCCATCCGCGTCAATGACCAGGTCCTGCTGACGAAGTTCCACGAAGGCATCGATATTTCCCCGGTGAGACGCGACAAGGCGGGCAATCCGCTCGACCTGGTTTCCAGCATCGCTGCGGGCCGCGTCGCCCACGTCAGCCCCGTCGCCGGACGCAGCAACTACGGCAAATACGTCGTTGTCGAACACCTTTGGGAAAACTCGTCGGTCTTCTCGCTCTACGCCCACCTCGCGGAAATCACCTGCCAGCCGGGAGATCCGGTCAGCGCGGGTTCCGTGCTCGGGCGGATGGGCTACACCGGCGCAGGCATCGACCGGACCCGCGCCCATTGCCACCTCGAACTCGGCATGCTGCTCAGCGCCCACTATGAAGACTGGCACCAGAAAAGCGGCGGTGGGACCAATTTCCACGGCATCTTCAACGGCATGAACCTCAGCGGCACGGAAGTCTCGCGCTTCTTCCTCGAACATCGCGCCAATCCCGCGATCAAGTTCAGCGAGTTCATCGCCAACACCCCGGTTTATTTCAAAGTCACCGTCCCGTCCTGCGGCACGCCGGACTTCGTCGCGCGCTACCCGTGGATCAAGCGCGGGTCCGCCGCCACTGCCATCTCGTGGGAAATCAGCTTCAGCGCCACCGGCCTGCCCGTGGCCTTCAATCCCAGCCAGCGCGAGGTCGCCGCACCGCTCGTCACCTCCGTCCGCCCGTCTAGCCTCCCGCATCGCTACCTCACCCGCGGACTCATCACCGGGGAAGGCAACCAAGCGACGCTCACCCGCTCCGGCGAGCAGCTGGTCGCCCTCATCACCGACGATTTCCCCATCAACCAATAACCACGCCTACCCATGTCCATCCTCGAAAAAATCAGCGCGCTCGGCCTCACCCTGCCCGCCGTCCCCACCCCCATCGCCGCCTACGTCAACTGCGTCCGCACCGGAAACCTGCTTTTCCTCTCCGGCGGCCTACCCATCGACGGCGACAAGAAAGTCATCGGCAAAGTCCCGAGCCAGGTCTCTATCGAAGAGGCCAAGGAAGCCGCCCGCATGTGCATTCTCAACCGCCTCGCCGTGATCCGCGATGAAATCGGCTCGCTCGATAAGGTCAGGCAGATCGTCACCCTCAACGGCTTCGTCAACTCCGAGCCCGACTTCCACGGCCACCCGCAAGTCATCAACGGCGCGTCCGAACTGCTCGTCGAGATCTTCGGCGACAAGGGCAAGCACTCCCGCACCGCCCTCGGCGTCGCTGCCCTCCCGCTCGATGTCGCGGTCGAGATCAATCTGATTGTCGAAATCGAATCCTGAGCCCAGCATCCACAGCGATGCCAAGCACCCCCCGCCACCGCATTTTTTCCATTCGTGATTCCGCCTGCGCCCAAATCGCGGCGGAAATCGCGCAACTGATCCGCGACCGCGCCGCACTCGGGAGCACCGCCGTCCTCGGACTCGTCGCCGGGAAAACCCCGCTGCCGCTCTATCAGGAACTCATCTACCTCCACCGTGAGGAGCGACTGTCGTTCCGCAACGTCGTCACCTTCAATCTCGACGAATACCAAGGACTCGAAAACGGACACCCCGCCGGTTTCCGCTCCTTCATGCAGCGGAATCTGTTCGACCACATCGACATCCCGCCCCGCAACATCCACTTCCTCTCGACGACCATCTCCGACGCCAGAACGTTCAGACATTGCGCCCACTACGAGGCGAAAATCGCCCACGCCGGCGGTATCGACTATCAAATTCTCGACATCGGACGCTTCGGTGAGATCGGATTCATCGAGCCGGGCACCCCGCTCGATTGCCGCACCCACCGGGTCCTGCTCAGCCATCGGCTCCGGCACGCCGCCGCCGACGCCTTCGGTGGCCTCAAGCAAGTCCCCACCCACGCCATCACCATGGGTTACGGCACGATTCTGGAGGCCCGCCAGATCGTGGTGCTCGCCTGGGGAACCCTGAAATCGCGCGGCGTCCGCAGAGCGATCGAAGGCCCCGTCTCCACCAGGATCGGCGCCTCCTGCCTCAAAACACACCCGGCAACCCAATTCTTCCTCGACGGGCCGGCAGCCTCGCGGCTCAAGCACCAATAAAAAGGCCCGCCATCGGAGAATGGCGGGCCTTTTTCGTGAAATTCAAAACGCTTCAGCCGCAGCATCCGCCGCCGCCACCACCACCGCCGCAGCAACCGCCGCCTTTGTCAGCGAGCTCCTCCGCAGTCGGCACCCGGCCGAGCTCGATCGTGCTGCCGATGTATTTGCCGATCTCCTTCTGCAACGTCTCCAGTTCGCGCTGGGCGGAGAGGAAATCGCGGGCGATCTCGTTTTCGAAAAGCGCGTCACGGGCACTTTCAAACTCGCGGATTTCCGACGCGCCGAGCTCGACGCCGGCGTGTTGTTTGTGGTGGAGCTCCTCGCCGCGCTCGTGGACGCTTTGATATTGGAGCCGGGCCGAATCGTCGCCCAAGAAGCGCTCGACGTCAGCTTGAAGCTTGAGGAATGAAGGATCACTGGCGATCTGGGCGCACAGTTCCTTGGTTTTTACGATCACGGCGGAGTCTTCGGCAACAATGGACATGTCGCTGCATAACCTTGCGGAATCCGGCTGGCAACGGACATTTACAGGAATTTTTCCCGAGCTGGATTCCTGCGAAAACCACAACAAATGCGTGACAGACCCCGCCGCCGGGGCTTCCTTAAAAGCACGCCCATGGCCCTCGAACCTCTCAAAGACGGCATCCGCTCAAACGTGCGGATCGACTTTTACGGCAACGTCCACAAACGCTTGCGAGGCACCGACGCGGACAAGCGCTACGCCACCGAGGTCGCCGTGCTCAAAGTGCTCGAAGAGCGTGGCTGCCCTTACGTCCCCCGCCTGCTGGAGGAACACCCGGAGGAACTCTACTTCGTTTCCACCAACTGCGGGAAACTGGCGGACCAGATTTCGAAAACCAGATCCGACCAGCTCTTCGCCAAGCTGGAGCGCGAATACGGCATCCGCCACCTCGACGCCGAGCCGCGCAATATCACCTACTCGGACAAACTCGGCTGTTTCTGCATCATCGACTTCGAGCTCGCGGAAATCCTGCCGCCGCCGCCCGGCCTCGTCTCGCCCGCTATCTGACCCCACCCATCCGTGACCGAAGCCGCAATCCTTCACTGGGCCGCCCTCACCCACAGCGGGTCTCGCAAACCCCGCAACGACGACTCGCTGATCGCCTTCGCCTCGGGGCCAAAAGGTGCCGAAACCCTCCCGGAAACAGGCAGCCACGCGCTCGCCACCCACGACCTCGTCTTCGCCGTTTCCGACGGCATGGGCGGCAGCAACGCCGGCCACATCGCCTCCTCGATCATCCTCCAACAGATGACTGAAATCATCCCGGAAACCTTCAAGGCCGCCGCCTCCGGCCTGTTTCCAGACTCGCTCAGCCACCTCGCCGACGCCCTCCGCTCCATTCACGACGAGATCAACGCCACCGGCAACGGCAGCGCGGACAAAAACGGCATGGCCGCCACCCTCGCCCTCGCCTGGTTCACCCCGGAAAATCTCTACATCGCCAACGCCGGCGACTCCCGCATCTACCGCTCCCGCGGCGGCAAGCTCGAACAACTCAGCCGCGACCATACCTACGCCTGGAGCCAATGGAAACGCGGCGAAATCAGCGAAATCCAATACCGCTCCCACCCGCGCCGCGCTGCCCTTTACGAAGTGGTCGGCGGCGGCCACGACAAGGTGAACCCACATTTCGCCGCCATCACCTACGAGGTCGGCGACTGCTTCCTCGTCTGCTCGGACGGACTCGTGGACGGACTCTGGGAACGCCACATTTCCGACGCCCTCACCAGCTGCTGCGGCACCCCGGCCGCCACCGCGCAAACACTTCTAAAACGAGCGATCGACAACTCCGGAATCGACGATACAAGCCTCATCGTCATCGCGGTTGCAGCCCCTCCCGGGGGCGAGAATCCCGGCTGACAAAATCGGCTTGAAGCTTGGCACGCATGATGCTTTCTCATGCGCGTCAGCCGTCTCCGGCGGGTGAAGGCATACCTTCATTTCCGGGGATTTCTGAAACTAATTACCGTTAATCACTGAAAATCAACAATATCATGGCCAAATACAAATTGGAATACATCTGGCTCGACGGCTACACCCCCGTGCCGAATCTCCGCAGCAAAACCCAAGTCAAAGAATTCGCCAGCTTTCCAAGCCTCGAACAACTCCCGATGTGGGGCTTCGACGGCAGCTCGACCCAACAAGCTGAAGGCCGTAGCTCAGACTGCATGCTCAAGCCGGTCGCCATTTACCCGGACAGCACCCGCAAGAACGGTGCACTCGTGATGTGCGAGGTCATGATGCCCGACGGCGTCACCCCGCACCCGACCAACGGCCGCGCCACCATCCTCGACGATCCCGGCGCATGGTTCGGCTTCGAGCAGGAATACTTCCTCTATCAAGACGGTCGCCCGCTCGGCTTCCCCGCCGATGGCTACCCCGCGCCGCAAGGCCCTTATTACTGCGGTGCCGGCTACAAAGCCGTCGGTGACATCGCCCGCCAGATCGTCGAGGAGCACCTCGACCTCTGCCTCGACGCCGGTATCAACCACGAAGGCATCAACGCCGAGGTCGCCAAAGGCCAGTGGGAATTCCAAATCTTCGGCAAGGGCTCAAAGCGCGCCGCCGACGAGATCTGGACCGCCCGCTACATCCTCAACCGCCTCTGCGAAAAATACGGCATCGACGTGGAATACCACTGCAAGCCGATCAAGGGCGACTGGAACGGCTCCGGCATGCACGCGAATTTCTCCACCACCTACCTCCGCGAAAAGGGCGGCAAGGCTTACTTCGAAGCTCTCATGGCAGCCTTCGGCGAACATTGCGAAGAGCACATCGCCGTCTATGGCCCGGACAACCACCTCCGCCTGACCGGTCTCCACGAGACTCAGTCGATCGACAAGTTCACCTACGGCCTCGCCGACCGCGGCGCGTCCGTCCGGATTCCTCACAGCTTCATGCAGAACGACTACAAGGGCTACCTCGAAGACCGTCGTCCGAACTCGCAAGGCGATCCCTATCAAATCGCCTCGCGGATTCTCAAGACCATCTCGCTGGTGCCGACTCCTTGAGTTAGACCCCGCACGACTCATTCAAAAAGCCGTCTTCCCCACCGGGAAGGCGGCTTTTCCTTTTCCCTGCTTGAAGAGCTTGCGACACACGAAGTAAAAGCAGCCATGGCGAAAAACCCGATTTGCGGATTGGACGTGGACCCAAGCACCGCCCCCAAGACCGCTCACTCTTGCTGCGGCGGGAATCACGCCCCGGTCGCACCCACGGCGGAAGCGAAATTCTTCTGCCCGATGTGCCCCGGCATGGAATCCGACAAACCCGGCGAATGCGCCAAGTGCGGCATGGCGCTGGAGCGGAACCCGACGTCCACCGGCAAGACGATTTACACCTGCCCGATGCACCCGGAGATCCGTCAGGAAACCCCCGGCGACTGCCCGAAATGCGGGATGGCGTTAGAGCCGGTCACAGAAACTCCGGACGAGGAGGAAAACCCCGAACTGGTGGACATAACCTGCCGCCTCCGCATCGGCGCGGCGCTCGCCCTGCCGGTTTTCCTGCTGGCGATGTCCCACATGATCCCCTCGCTCGCCCACGACCCACGCCTCAGCGGCGACGCCTCACGCTGGACCCAGTTCATCCTCTCGACGCCTACAGTGCTTTGGGCGGGCTGGCCGTTTTTCAAACGCGGCTGGCGTTCGCTTTTCAGCCGGAATTTCAACATGTTCACGCTCATCGCCATCGGCGTCGGCACCGCCTACACATTCAGCGCGGCGGTGATGTTGGCGCCCGGCGTGTTTCCCGAATCACTCGCCACCCACGGCCGGGTCGCCATCTACTTCGAGGCCGCCGCGGTGATCGTCGTGCTTGTCCTGCTAGGCCAGGTTCTCGAACTCCGCGCTCGCGGCAAAACCGGCAGCGCCATCCGCGCGCTGCTTGATCTCACGCCCAAGACCGCCCGCCTCGTCGAGAACGGCAACGAACGCGACGTGCCGCTCGAATCCGTCCGCCCCGGCGCGAAACTCCGCGTCCGCCCCGGCGAGAAAGTCCCTGTCGATGGCGACATCCTCGAAGGCCAGTCCTCGCTGGACGAATCCATGATCACCGGCGAACCAATGCCTGTTCCTAAAACCGTTGGCGATCCGGTGACGAGCGGCACGCTCAACACGACCGGCAGTTTCATCATGACCGCCAGCCGCGTCGGCAGCGACACCGTGCTCGCCCGCATCGTGAAAATGGTTGCCGAAGCCCAGCGCAGCCGCGCGCCGATCCAGGCGCTGGCGGACAAGGTCGCCGGCTATTTCGTCCCGGCGGTGCTCGCCGTCTCGCTGGTCACTTTTCTGTTATGGTCGGCGTTTGGTCCCGAGCCCCGCCTCGCCTTCGCCATCGTCAACGCGGTCGCAGTCCTCATCATCGCCTGCCCCTGCGCCCTCGGCCTCGCCACGCCGATGTCCGTCATGGTCGGCATCGGCCGCGGCGCCCAGGCCGGCATCCTCATCCGTAGCGCCGAAGCCATCGAAGTGATGGAAAAAGTCACCACCGTCATCGTGGACAAAACCGGCACGCTCACCGAAGGCAAACCCCGCCTCACCGAAGTCATCACCGCAGGCGGCACGAGTGAAAACGACCTCCTCCTCGCCGCCGCTTCGATCGAGCAAAACAGCGAGCATCCCCTCGCAGCCGCCATCGTCAACGGTGCCAAACAACACGGGATCACGCCGCAGGCGGTCACCGGTTTCAATTCAGTCACCGGCGGCGGAGTGATTGGCAATCTCGCCGCTCGCCAGATCATCATCGGTAAACCCGCGTTCCTCCAACAGAAATCCGTCACCGGATTGGAAGCGCTGGAAAGCAAGGCTGCGGAACTGCAATCCCAAGGCCGCACGGTGATTTTCGCCGCCATCGATGGCAAAGCCGCGGGTATCCTCGCCATCGCAGACCCGATCAAAACCTCCACCCCGCAAGCGATCGCCCGGCTGCACGCGCTCGGCTTGAAAATCATCATGCTCACTGGCGACAACGAGCGCACCGCCCAAGCCGTCGCCAAATCCCTCGGCCTCGACCACGTGGAAGCCGGCGTCGAGCCGCAGCACAAACACGAGCGCATCCGCCAACTCCGCGACCAAGGCCACATCGTCGCCATGGCAGGCGACGGCATCAACGACGCGCCCGCCCTCGCCGCCGCCCACGTCGGAATCGCCATGGGCACCGGCACCGATGTCGCGATGGAAAGCGCAGGCATCACCCTGGTGAAAGGCGATCTCCGCGGCATCGCCCAAGCCATCACCCTCAGCCGCGCGATGATGCGTAACATCCGCCAAAACCTGTTCTTCGCATTCATCTACAACACCCTCGGCGTGCCCGTGGCCGCCGGAATCCTGTATCCGTTTTTTGGCATCCTGCTCAGCCCCATCCTCGCGGGTGCCGCCATGAGCCTGAGCTCTGTCTCCGTCATCAGCAACGCGCTGCGCCTGCGGAAGATAAAGTTGCTAGACTGCCAAGTGAAACACTCGAAGTAGTCCCAGCGAGTCAAAACATCGGTCACCTCGCACGTCGGGCAGGCGGTTTCGCTCATAGGCCGTCACGGAAGACCGCCCCCCCTTACTCAAGCACTTACTCTGCGGGGATATTCCAAACGCGGGGAAGCATGTCAGTCCCGCTGAAGTTTCCGGCGTCGCAGGACTTTTGCGAGGAACGCGCCTCAATGAAAGCCTGCCATTCCGCATCGTAATGGTTGATCCATGTTTCATCGCAACCGCGCATCCAATTCTTGCTCGATCCGGAGGAATCCACGGACGAATTTTTGGATTTTTGCGATCCGGATTTGGGGGATTTCGAAGTCACAGGCCCCGCGCCCGTGTTTGGATATTGAGTAGCATTCATAGATTTCCAGATGATGGCTTTTTAGGATTTACCAATCACATGACTACACCACGGATTTTAGATCCAAAAGGAATTTCTGGTAAATAATCATGACTCCGGCAAAACGGCGGCCTTTGGAAAAAACATAGTTCGATGAACCGGATCAAACCCGCGTTTTTCGAGTCAAATCCAGTGAGTTGCGCGCGGGAGGACGGCTCGGAATTTCACGGGCAACGGAGTTTCCATGGCGATTTGGCGATCCCACATCCGAGTCGCTCAGCCGGAAATTTTGCTAAAACGCAGCCTCTTGGACTCCAGTCCTTATTCTCTTCCACGCAAGAACGGACTGAAGTCCTCGACTACATTTCAAAACACCACCTCTCAGACCTTGAACAAACCGCCGCGTTTTCCGCCGAGGACGGCGGCTCCCATGATGGCGACGGAGAGGAAAATCATCGCCCACACGCCGAGCGCGGCGGCGAGTTCGGTGCCGTTTCCGAGCGTGCTGAGCAGCGTGTAAATCGCCTTGGTGATCGGGTAATGCTGCGCTTGCTGGGCGAGGATCAAGCTGTCGCTCACCTCCAGCATGGCGAAGGCGAACGCGAGAATGGCCCCGGCGGCCAGGTTCGCGCCGATGAGCGGGATGGAAATCCGGCGCAGCGTCCGCAGCGGCGTGGCACCGAGAGATTTCGCGGCTTCTTCCAGCGCGGGATTACTCTGCTGGAGACCTGCGACGGCCGACCTAACGACATAGGGCAGCCTGCGGAATGCATAGGCCACGACGATTAACAGAAACGGGCTGCCACCGGCTCCGACGAGGAAATGGAACGCCTTTCCCTCCTGCGAAAGCGCGAGGTAGCCGAAGGCCATCACCAACCCCGGAACGGCGAGCGGCAACATCACCACGGCATCCAGAAATCCGCGGGATTTCAAATCCGAGCGCACGACCACCCAGGCGACCGACAGCCCAATGACCAGCGCCACCAGCGTCGCGCAACCGGCGTAAAGCAGGCTGTTCCGGATGGACGGGACGACCAGCCCGTTGCCGAGCGCCTCGATGTAATGGCGCAGCGTCAGCTCGTCGGGAATCACCGTGCCATACCAGCGGCCCGCGATGGAAAGCAGCAACACGCCGAGATGCGGAATCGCCGCGATGACGAACACGCCGAGAAAGAACAAGCAGCAGGCTGCCGATTTCCAGCCACCGACGCGCAATGACGACGAGCGCCCCTTCGGCCGCGGCGCGGTGCCGAGCGGCGAGCGACCCATGACCAACTTCGACACCGCGAAAACCCCGGCGGCGACGATGAGCAGCACGGCGGTCAGCGCGTAGGGAATCGGGTTTCTATCCAGTCCCTTGAGCCCGTCGAAGATCTGCACCGGCGCGACCCGTGCGTAATCGAAAACGAGCGGCACGCCCAGCTCGGTGAAGGACCAGATGAAGACAATGGACGCCCCCGCGAAAACGCCGGGCATCGCGAGCGGCAGGGTGATCCGGAAGAAACGCTTCCAAGGCGGGCAGCCGAGATTTTCGGCGGCCTGCTCCAACGCCGGATCGAGGTTCGCCAGCGCGGCGGCGATGTTCATGTAAAGGATCGGATAGAGATGCAGCGCGTTCATCAGCACGATCCCGGCGAAGCGACCGTGAGCCAGCCAGTCGTGCGGAAGCGCCGCGTCCATCAGGCCCATGTCGATGAGCAGCGCGTTGAAAGCGCCGTTCACCCCGAGCATCTGCTTCACCCCGACCGCGCCGACGAAGGGCGGCAAAATCAGCGGCGCGAGGACTAGAACTCCTAACACCGGCTTACCGAAAAAATCATAACGGTGGCCGATCCACGCGAGCGGGAAGGCGATGGCCAACGTGGCGAGCGTGCTCGTAATTCCCAGCGCGAAGGCATTCCAAAGCCCCTCGCGATAGATCGGATTCCGGAAAACCGAGGCGAGGAAATCCAGGGTGAAAAAGTGTGAGCCATCCGCCCGCGTGCCTTCGAAGGCCTGCTTCACGATCATCCCCGCAGGGTAGATGAAAAACACTGTGAACAGCACGCTGACAACGATCGAGATGGTGATGGCGGTGCCGTGTTTCATGATGCGCTTCTGTAGCTGAGATCATTGACCGCCGCCTCACCTTCCTGCAATTCATTACAGCAAAAGCTCTGGACCAGAATCTTGAGTAAACGAAACCGCCGCCACGATTCAAACGACCGCAGACCTCTTGAGCACGCCGACGTAAGGCAGGTTGCGGTATTTGCCGTTGTAGTCCAGCCCGTAGCCGACGACGAACTCGTCGCCGATTTCAAAGCCCACATAATCCGCGTTGACCTCCTCGGCGCGGTGCTTGTCCTTGGCTAGTAGGACGGCGGTGTGGACAGCCACCGCTCCTTCCTCCATGAGCCTTCCCGAGACCGCATGCAGGGTCCTGCCGGTGTCGAGGATGTCGTCTAGCAAAAGAACATGGCGGCCCCTCACCTCCGGGAAATGGCGGTCGAGGAAATCCACCTTTCCCGAGCTTTCCAGGCCGCCGTGATAGCTGGCCACGTTAAGGCACTCTATTTCGAGAATCCGCGGCACCCGCCGGAGCAGATCCGCGGCGAAGACGAGCGCGCCTTTCAACAGGATGATCACCACCAAGGTCCCGCTCGGGAAATCCCGCTCGATTTCAAGAGCCATCGAGTCGAGGCGCTTCTCGATCACCGCCTCATCGATCAGGACCCGTTCGATATCGTTGCGCATGGGCACGGAATAGATCGTGCGGAGCTCCCCGCCAAGCGGCAAAAATCCAACTCAACGGCCGTTGTGAAACCTCAAGATCCGCTCACCCGTGCGGTAGTAATCCAAACGGTCGCGGGCGTAGATTTCCAAAAACGCGGGGTCTTCCCGCAAGGCCCGGTGCTCAACCTGATGGTATTCACGATCCGCTAGAACCGTCGCCTCACGGACCTGGGCCTGTTTCAGCTTGGCTTCCAGCTTCTCTAGCTCGCGACGCTGCGGGAAAGCCGTCGCCACCACCACGAAGCCGACGGCCATGCAAAACACCACGAACACGATGCTGCCGGCCCCCCGGATCACTCGTGTCCGGGCCTCCAGTCGCGTCAAATTGACACATGCCATCGGTCGTCTCGCCATCGTCTGCTCCGAGAAACCCTTAATTTACCCGGACTGTCAAGCCAACGCTACACCAGCGGAAATGGATCCCGGCAGTGTCAGCCGAAGAACTCCATCTGCTGGGATTCCCGCAGGTCTTCGAAACGGACGCCGACACCTAGCAGTCGGACAGCCCGGTTGTTGCCGCGCCACCAGGCTTCGGTGAGGAGTTCCTCGAAGATGGCGGGTTCGACGAGGTGGCCGGGGCGCTCGGCGGTGGTGCGGTGGAAGTCGGCGAACTTCATTTTCACGACGAGCGAGCGGATGACGCGGGAAAATTAGCGCCACGCTTGCAAGGTCGCGCGAATCCGGATTGTTTCATCCGTCATGCCGATTTTCGAAAAAGCCCGCGAACTCGCGGTGATCAACTCCGCCGCCGCCGTCATCGGCTGGGATCAGGAAACCTATCTGCCGCCCGCCGCCGCGAAATTCCGGGCGGATCAACTCGCCTGGCTCTCTTCCCGCGCGCACGAACTCGCGACTTCCGATGCTTGGAAAAAGGATCTCGAAGCCGCTGAGTCCGCGAATTCCGGCACTGATTTCAAACTCACCGCGAACCTCCACGAACTGCGCCGCAAGTTCGACCGGGCGACGAAATTGCCGGTCGAGCTGGTCGCCCGCGACTCGGTGGCAAGCTCGCTCGCCAAGCACGTGTGGGCAGATGCCCGCGAACGCTCGGACTTTTCCAGCTTCGCGCCGCATCTGGAAACCTTGCTCGGAATCGCCCGCGAAAAGGCGGAACTCTGGGGCTACGCGAACGAACCTTACGACGCGCTGCTAGAGGGCTTCGAGCGCGGCACCAGCTCCGCCGCCGTAGCTAACTTGTTCGACGCGATGCGCCCCGCCGTACGCGAGATCGCCGCCCGCGCGGTGGCAAACTCCGACGCCCATGCGCCAAGTTTGCCTGCGGGCCCCTACCCTATCGCCGCCCAACAGAATTTCAACTCACGCGTCGCGGAAGCCATCGGCTTTGATTTCCGAGCGGGCCGGATCGACACCACGACGCATCCGTTCTGCACCACGCTCGGCCCGCGCGACGTGCGACTGACGACGCGCTACATGGAGTCGGATTTCACCTCGTCTCTCTTCGGCGTGCTCCATGAAGCGGGTCACGGGCTCTACGAACAAGGCCTGCCCGCCGAGGATTTCGGCCTTCCTTCCGGCAGCGCTGTTTCGTTAGGCATCCACGAATCGCAATCCCGGCTGTGGGAAAACCACGTCGGCCGCTCGCGGACATTCTGGGAGAAATGGTATTCCACCGCGCAGGAAAGCTTCCCGCAGCTGGCGAGATTTCCGTTGGAGAAATTCTTGCGTTACCTGTGGCGCGCCGAGTTCTCGCCGATCCGCGTGGAAGCGGACGAGGCGACCTACGACTTGCACATTCTCCTCCGCTTCGAGCTGGAGCGGCGGATGGTCAGCGGCAGCTTGAAAGTCGCTGATGTGCCCGCCGCGTGGAACGAACTTTTCCGCGACTTGTTCGGGCTTGCGCCCAAAGATGACAAGCACGGGTGCCTGCAAGACATCCATTGGTCGATGGGTGGGCTCGGTTATTTCGCCACCTACACGCTCGGCAATATCAACTCCGCCCAGCTTTTTGCCGCCGCGCGGAGAGACCCAAGCGTCGCCGCCGCGATTGACCGCGCCGACTACCTACCGCTGCTCGGCTGGCTGAGGAAATCCGTCCACGCCCATGGTGCCATGCTGGACCCCGCAGAACTCATCCGGCAAGCCACCGGCAGCGCGCCAACGACCGACGCCTACCTCGCCCATCTCGAATCCCGCTACCTCTGAGATCGCAGCGGACTAAATAGATTCCCCTTCGGGACCGGTTCCCGACCATGGATTGACCGGCCCCCTGGGAGACCGTAAATCAGCGACTGACACGCAGGCGTATGAATTTCCCCGGGTCCGTGCCGCGGGGGACCGAAGCACTGCGGACGTCGCCGTTCGGAACAATGGTGATGCCGCTTGTCTGCCATTCCGCCAGGTTTGTGGACCACTCTGGCTGATAGATCAGGTCAGTCCGGGGTGCCTGATAGTTCAATACCAGCTCGCCGCCCGGGAGGTGCAACGCGGGCAGCCCGGCTTGCGGATTCGCCGCCTGGGGTTCGATCCCGAGACCGTAGGCCAGCAGATTGGAAATGCCGACGCCGTAGGGATCGGCGCTTGGCTGGGCATCCGCTCCGGTCAATCCATGTTCCGTGAGCCAGAACTCAAAGGTCTGGTTCACGGTGACCGGGAGGTTTCCCGTGACCGTCGCCGCGCCGGAGTTGGTGATAGTAACGGATAGCTGGTAGGCTCCGGATTTACTGAAGCTCGCAGTGGTGTTTTTTGCCGCGTTGGTTCCGTTCACGCTGAAGATTACCGGTGCGGGAGGAGTTCCGATCCAGCCCCAAGTATAGATCAGGTCCGCCTCCCCGACTGCGGTAGTCGCCGTCACGGCGAGGCCGGTGCTTCCATGAGTGACGGGGTTCGGAGATGCCGCAGGTCCGGTTAGGATGGTGATCGCCGCGAATTCATTGGCCCCGATGTCATAGGCCCCGCCCTGCGGCAAGGTGCCGCCATGAAAATCCCGGGATCCAGGCGACTCGCCATAGAGCGCGAAGAGATCCAGGCCCGAGTTGATCATCGGCGAGGTGGAATTCAAGCGGTAGGCGCTCAGTTGGTTGAGCAGCGCGGGATTGGCAATCGTACTGCCGTTCCCGGGACTGCCGAGCAGCGGGTCCAGCGCGAAACCGGTGTCGAAGCCGCCGCTTTTCTCCTGTTGGGTCGCGCTTCGCCATGCCGCGAGCGTGGAGTAGGTGGTTGCGCCCCATTTGACGGAAAATGCCGAGCCACCGGGCCAGTAGTTGTTTCCTTGTAACAACAGACTGTCAATCATGGCACCCGATGAGTTGATGAGCAGGGCCCCGCCGCTGGTCTGAAAGATGTTATTGCATGCGGAATTGCCCGAGCCAACCCCGAGGTTCGTGAAGATCGTCGGCATGCCGCCAGGCGCAGGAGATAGATAGATGGTGTTGTTATAAATCCGGTTCGCTTGCACCGCCGCTCCGCCGCCGATCCAAATCCCGCCATGGTGGCCCCCGCGCCCGTCATTTTCGCTGATGTTATAGCGCACGGTATTTCCAGCCATGAGCGGCCTCGCGCCACTGTATTGAAAGATCAGGTAGCCCGGCCCGGAGTTTCCGTGGGAATAGTTATACTGCATCGTCGAGTTGGTGACACCGCCGTCAAGATCGAATCCACCGCCGTCCACGATGGAATTGCCACTTTTATTCGAGTAGGATTCATTGAACTGAATCGACACATCGTTGGAGTCGTAGGTCCAGATGCCCACGGGCCCTTCGAAGTTGGAGTTGTTCAGGTCGCCGTTGTCATAGGCGAGACAGCGCTCGATGATTGCACCGTTGACATCACCGAGGACGATGCCGTTTCCCGAGTTGCCGGCGGTGTCCCGGAGCCCGCGGTTCGAATAGGCCTTGCAGTCGCGCACGACGATGTTCTCGTGGGCGTAAGTCGTGGCGCTGATGGAGAAGTAGCCGAAGGAGGAGATGCCCGCGCCGCCGTTATTGTAGGCCTCACTGTTGCGGATCAGGACATTTTTCCAACCGCTCTTGCTGCCGTCCGCCGGATAGCCACCGATGATGATCCCATTCAACTTGAAGCCGAGAACCGCGACGTTATTGATGGAAATCGAGTCCAGTTTGATACCACCGGGGATGTCCGTAAACAGTTCGATGCCATTCCCCGTATTGCCGCTTTGTGTCGCGGCATTCCAAGCACCGACCACATACAAGTCGCTGACTGAAATGCCTGCGGTATTGTAGATGACGATGCCCTTGCCGGCACCTCCATTGATCGTCGCGCGCCCGCCCCCGTATGAGGTGACGATAATCGGGTTGGCCGCGCTGCCGGTGTCGTCACTGCCAAAACCGAGGCTGCCGCCGAAAGTCTGGCCGCCCTCGAAGAGGATCCGGTCGCCGGCAGCGAAGCTATGCACGTTGACCTTGGAAGTCGTCTGCCATGCGCCAGTGCCAACGCTTGTTCCGGGATTTGAATCATTTCCCGAAGGGCTCACGTAATAGTCCGTGGCCCATGATGACCCGGCTGCGGCTAGCCAAACTGTGACGATTGGCAACAACATTGATGATCGCGATGAATGATTCATAGCCTTGCACTATTCACTAAATGCCGAGAGAATGCAACCTATCATTTATTGATTTTTCATTTATGGGTTTCCCCGGGCTATCCGCAAACAATTAGAAAGCCTCGAGCATTCACGTTGATGGATGAATTTGTGATACCGCGAGGCATGATGCCATTCATGTGGCGCCGCTTGGGCGGGAGGAGAAATCAGGCGGCGAGACACCACCTCGCCGGTCTGGCGCGAGATGCGCCAGCCACATTTGCTTGGAGCGGATCCTGCGGGCGGATTCAGATTCACAAGTCGGCCTCACCGTGCTTCTCTCTCCGCCGTCCATGGGCCCATCATTTCCGCCAAACACCCCGCAATTTGCCTCCGCATCCATCGCCACAGGGCGCGGGCTCTTCATCGTCATAGAGGGCATCGACGGCACCGGCAAATCCACCCAGGCGCAGCGACTCGGCGAGTGGCTCGCCTCGCAAGGCCACGAGGTGGTTCTCAGCCGCGAACCCACCGCCGGACCGTGGGGGAAAAAAGTCCGCGAGTCCGCCGCCACCGGCCGGCTCTCACCGGAGAACGAGCTGCAATATTTCCTCAACGACCGCCGCCAGCACGTCGAAGAGCTCATCGCACCATCGCTCGCCGCCGGCAAGGTCGTGATCCTCGACCGCTATTATTTCTCGACGATGGCATACCAAGGTGCCCGCGGTTTCGACCCGACGGAAATCCGGCGGAAAAACGAGGAATTCGCGCCGGTCCCGGATTTACTGCTGATCATGGACCTCGACGTGGACGCCGCGCTCGAACGCATCGGCGCGCGCGGCGACACGGCCAACGAGTTCGAAAAGCGCGAGAACCTGGAGCGCTGCCGGGAAATTTTCCTCTCGCTCAAGGACGAGAGCTTCGTCCGGGTGATCGACACCCGCGGCACGCTCGACGAGGTTGCCGCGCGGGTCCGCGAGGTGGTCGTCAGGCACTTGGTTTAAGCGGAATCTTGCAATGGCCGGGGAAGCGTGCTAATTTCCCACCGCTCGATTTCCCTCAACCATTAATCACCGAAGCCATGAACGCCTCCCTATTTAAAGACAGCCGCACAACCGGACTCATGAATCGCGTCCGCGAGGACGTTTCCACATTGCGCGACGACATCCGCCACCTGTTATCCCACACCACACGCCAGACATTGCCGAACGGCGCGCGGGAAATCGCCGGCCAGGCGAAGCAGCAAATCGCCAGCCGTGGCGCGCACGCCGCAACTCTCATCCGTGACCTCGGCGGCCGCCATCCCGTTGGACTGATCGGCGGTGCCGTCGTCATCGGCCTGCTCGCCGCCGGGGCGTATGCGCTGACTCACAAACACAACGGCCACCAGCCAGCCATGCTGAAAGGAACCGAGCCGGAAACCGATATCCCCTGCTGAACTTAAGCCGTCGGGCGTGACCAGTCCGGACGTTCGGTCTCGAAATTCATGACCGCGCCGCTCCGCGGGTGCTGGAACGAGAGTTTCCAGGCGTGAAGCTGGAGCGGCGGAGCCTCGGGATCGAGCGTCTGCGTGTGGCCGATGCGGTGGTCTGGCAGATAGGCAGGATCGCCCGCGACGGGGAAACCGAGCTGCCAGAGATGGATGCGGATTTGATTCGTCCGGCCGGTTCCCAGCTTCGCCTCGATCATGGAGGTGCCGTCCTCGCGGCGCTCAATGACTTGAAAATCCGTGCGCGAGGGCAAGCCGTCTAACTCATCGATCACGCGGGTTCCCATCACGTCGGGCTCGGAGGAGATCGGAGCTTCGGAAAAGAACACGTCCTGTGCCGGATGACCGAGCGCGCGGACGAGATAGCGCTTGTCCACCGCGCCTTCGAGGAACTGGCGCTGCAGCAGGCGGCAGAAATGGCGGGTGCGGGCGAAGACAACGAGGCCGGTGGTGTTAGCGTCCAGACGGTGCACCGGGCGCGGGTATTTCGGCGCGTAAACCTCATTCAAAATGTGTTGGAGCGTGTTGCGGTGGAAGCGGCCGCACGCGTGCATCGGCAGCGGCGCGGGCTTGCGGACGACGAGGATCGCCTCATCCTCATGCAGCACCTCGATGTCCGCAGACACCGGCGGCTCGACCTCCGGCGGGAAGATTTGGACGACGCGCTCACCGCCACGCACGACGTGGTCTTTTCCACGGGCGCTGCCGCCGTAGTTCCCGAAGCGCCCGGCATCGCAGCGCGCCTCCCATTCTGTTGGAGAAACCTGCGGGAAAAGTTCGATCAGCGCTTCGAGCAAGGTCCGCCCGTCGAGAGCCGCCGGGATGTTCACCGGGCGGCGGTTTTCCTGAGCGAGCGAGCCGGGCAAGGGATTTGAAACCCGCGCGATCTCCGCGTGAAGTCGGGTGATTCGTTCCGCCATGCGTTCAGGCTCGCTGACGAAACAATGCGGGCAACTCACACCCTCGACGTGCCGCGGGTCCTCCTGGTCCGCCGCGTCGAGCGGGGCCTGGCAGGCGAAACAAACCGCGTAGCCGGACTCGCGCAGGCCGGGGTCCACGCCTACCCGCTGGTCGAAGACGAAGCACTCGCCGTCGTAATGGTCGCCGCCGCATTCCTCGAAATACTTGAGGATGCCGCCGTCGAGCTGGTAGATATTCACGAAGCCTTCGCTCTCCATGAACGGCCCGGCTTTTTCGCAGCGGATGCCGCCGGTGCAGAACATCACCACTGGCTGGTCCTTGAGCGCTTCCGGCAGCTTCCGCACCGCATCCGGGAACTCGCGGAAGGTGTTGATGTGAGGAATGATCGCGCCCTTGAAGGTGCCGAGCTTCACCTCGTAATCGTTGCGGGTGTCAAGCAAGGTCACCGGACGGCCTTCGTCGAGCCAGCGCTTCAATTCGGCCGCCGCGATCTTCGGCGAGGTGTAATTCGCCGGACGAATGCTCTCCATGCCGAAGGAGATGATCTCCTTTTTTAAACGCACCAGCATCCGGTTGAAAGGCTGGTCGTCGCTGAGACTGATCTTGGGCTCCAGACCTTCGAGGCCGGGAATTTCACGGAGTTTCGCGAGCAGCAAGTCGATGGACTCCGCAGCTCCGGCGACGAACAGGTTGATGCCCTCCGTGCTGAGCAGAATCGTCCCTTTCAGCCCCCAAGCCTTGCAGTCAGTGCTGAGATTTTCGCGCAATTCCTTCAGACCCGACAGCTCGGCGAAGCGGTAAGTGGAAATATTCGTGACAGCGGACACGCCGGAAAAACAACACGAAGCCCGCACCCTTGCCAGTGAAGAAAGCGGATTTTTTCCCGCCACCATCTGTATGCGCCGCCGGGCCTCACCCGTTCCCCGGCGCGCAGCTCGCCAGATTCAATTTTAAGGGGCAGGCCCTCAATTTTAAGGAGTCGCTGGGGGATCTCCCGCAGCTGCCCGCCGAGTTCCAGCTGGCCGTCGCCACCATGACAACCGGATGGACACGATCGGGTGGAATTGATCCACATTAGCACGTCCTTTTCCTTGCCCGCCTCCAGCCCGCCGCGCACTCTCCGCGCGTGGCGGACGAGCTGGAAGAAAATCCCATGAGTGAGCTGCTTCGGGCGCTGGACGCGTCCGACTGCTCGGCCTTGCTTGCCGCCGCCGAAGATATCCACTACGCCGACCTTGCGCATCTTTACGAGAATCTCGACGACGAGAAACGCGACCTCCTCCTCAAAACCATAGGCCCGGAACTCGCCACCGACCTCGTCGCCGAGCTCCCCTACCCGCTCATCGAGGGCGCGCTGGATTACTTCAAGCCCGCCCAGCTGCGGGTGCTGCTGGGAAACCTTTCGGACGACGACCGCGTGGACGTCTTCCAAGTCGTCAGCAAGGAAGCACAGGTCCGTTTTTTCAGCCTGCTAGGCCCGCGCGACAAAGAGCTCACCCGCAACCTCCTCAAATACGAGGAGGACACCGCCGGCGGTCGGATGACCACCCACGTCGGCCGGATCACCGCCGACATGACGGTGAAACAAGCCATCACCGTGCTCCGCCGCGACCGCGACGACGCGGAGACGCTGGCACGGATTTTCGTGGTGGACGAGCAAGGCCGGCTCGTCGGAAAAGTCCGCCTCCGCGACCTCGCCTTCAGCACCTGGGACACGCCGGTCCACGACATCATGGAGGCGGCCGACGAGTATGTCCTCGCCTCCGCCGACCAGGAAGAAGCCGCCCGGACCTTGTCCAAATACGACCTCATCGTGCTGCCCGTGGTCGATGAGTTCCACCATCTGCTAGGAGTCATCACCTACGATGACGCGCTCGAAATTCTCCAGGAAGAGTCCACCGAGGACATCGAAAAACTCTCCGGTATCGGCGGCGAGCAATCCGACGTTTCCTATCTGAACACCAGCGTCGCCCTCCAGTTCCGCCGCCGCGTCTCATGGCTCGTGGGGCTGGCTTTCGTCTCCATCGGCTCGGGCTACGTGATGTATCGGTTCAGCGAGGTCCTGGAAAAAGCCTTCGTCCTCGCGCTGTTCCTGCCGATGGTCGTCGCCGCCGGCGGAAACTCCGGCGGACAAGCGGCCACCATGGTCATCCGGGCGATGGCGCTCGGCGAAATCAGCACCGGCAACGCGCTGCGGATCGCCTGGAAGGAAGCCCGCACCGGAGTGCTGCTAGGACTTACCCTCGGCATCACGATGGCGGCGTTCATCAGCTTTATCCTCCCGCACATGCAGCAGGGCACCGGCGCGGATTTTGATTTCCTCCATCTCGCGTTCGCCGTTTCCGCCGCGCTCACGGTCCAGGTCCTGTCGGCCACCGTGCTCGGCGCGTTGCTGCCCATCGCCGCCCGCGCGATCCATCTCGACCCCGCCGTGGTCTCCGCGCCATCGCTCGCATCCACCGTCGATGTCTCGGGAATGATGATTTATTTCACCATCGTCGGCGCGGTCCTGCACCTGCATTAAGTGAGGCCGCGCGGAAACAACAGGTCACTTCGAGTCGCCCAGCGGCTGGCGGTCGCCAGTCAAGCGCATCGAATCCCGCCGCCACCTCGATCATCGGCGGCCCTCATAAGCTACAAATCCCTCAGCGCCAACATCAACTCCAACGACGGCAAACAGCTCGTCGCGGAAGCACACCCCGCCAAACCACTCTCCCGGCTCGCACAACTCCGGCAGCGCGTGAAACAGACCCAACGGGCCTGCGGCTGGCAATTCCCTGGATTCCGGCAGTCATTTGATTCGACACCATCCGGAAATCCCAAATTCATCAAGATTCTGCTTGGCAAGCCATGGCGGATCTTGCAATTTCCCCGCCCGCCCGTTTCCTGGGCACTCCAAAGAGCTTTAATACCATGGCCGTTTCCATCCGACTCAACCGCAAGGGCACCAAAGACCGCCCTTACTATAAAATCGTTGCCGTTGACAGCCGCAAGCGTCGCGACGGCCGTTTCATCGAGCAACTCGGCACCTACGATCCACTTCTTGAAGGTGTGAATTACACCATCGACCTCGCGATCGCCGACAAATGGCTCGCCGTCGGTGCCAAGCCATCCGAAACCGTGAACAGCATGATCCGCAAGGCTCGCACGGCTGCCGCCGCGCAGGCTTGATTGGTTCCCGATTTCCCTGAATTTCCAAACAACCGCGATCCGAGAGGAATCGCGGTTGTTTTGTTTGAAGATCACGCGCCATGCACTCCGAGCCGCCCATTTCCTTCGAGCAGTTCATGGCGAAAGCCCTGCACGACCCCGAAACCGGCTATTACGCGAGGCGGATTTCCGGTGTCGGCCGGACCGGGGATTTCACGACCGCGCCGATGCTTTCGGAAGCCCCGGCGCGGGCCATCGCCGCGTGGGTGGCGCGGGCTCTGCGCGAAAGCGGCTGCCGGGCTTTGATCGAAATCGGCCCCGGCGAAGGAAAACTCGCCGCCGGAGTCCTCAAAAACCTGCCGTGGCATCTGCGTTGGAAGACCCGGTTGCATCTGGTAGAAACCTCTGCCCCACTCGCCGAACGCCAGCGGAAACTGCTCGAAAATCGCGCCGCCTGGCATCGCGACATGAACGACGCCCTCGCCGCCTGCGGAGGAAACGCCGTCATCTTTTCCAACGAACTGGTGGACGCTTTCCCGGTCCGTAGATTTCAAAAAACCGGCGATGGCTGGCAGGAGCTCGCCGTCAGTTTCGACGAGCAACGCCGGGCGCATGAAACGCTGCTTCCGCCCGCCCCGCTGCCGGACTCATCGGGATTTCTCGAAAGCCACCCGCCTGGCCAATGCATCGAAGTTCACGATTCCTACCGCCGCTATCTCACGGAATGGCTGCCGTCGTGGAAATCCGGGCGAATGCTCACCATCGACTACGGCGCGGCAGCGGAAACCCTCTATCATCGCCGGCCCTGCGGAACCGTCCGCAGCTATCTTCTCCAGCAACGCCTCGAAGGCCCCGCGATCTATCAGAACCCCGGCTGCCAGGACCTCACGGCGGATGTCAATTTCACCGATCTCCAGAACTGGAGCCGCCCGTGGGTCAGCAAGCAGCAAGTCATAAGCTTCGGCGAATTTCTCGGAGGCGCGCTGGATGAGTGCGGCACAGCGTTCCTGGTGTTGGACCAAACCCGCTGAATCCGGCTGAAACAACCGGGACACATTCTTTGCCTCATTTCCACGCGTCATCCCTGGCGGAAGTGGCGATTGACGGATCGGTTTGCGGGTGAATCTTTGCGGGTGCAACTGATGGACGCCCCAACCGAAACCGACCCGAGCCCTGAGACAGATGAAAACTGGGTCCAGGTCGGGCACTATCCGACGCGGGAGCAGGCGTATGACCACGGACTGGTGATTCTGGCGATGGGCGAGGCCTGCCGGGTGGAGCCGGCAGAACGTTCCGGCGAGTTCGAGCTGCATGCGGAGTCGCCGCCCGCTGATAGAATCTCCAAGGAGCTCGATGCCTACGGTCGGGAAATCGCGCTGCCGGTCGAGAAGCCGGCAGTGCTGGGTGACTGGGCGAGGCATCCGGCAGGCGGGTGGCTTTGCGGGATCTGGATTGCTGCGCTGATCGCGGTTTTTTACTGGCAGGGAGAAGACGCGTCGCTCGTCGGGCGGGCGGCGTCTTCGAGCGTGGGGCTGATCGAACGGGGAGAATGGTGGCGGCCGTTCACCGGGCTTTTCCTCCATGCCGACGTCCCGCATCTGGCGGGAAATTTGGTGATCGGGACGGTTTTCGCCACGCTGGTGGCGAGGTCGGTGGGTGCGCTGAAGGGCTGGGCGATGATCCTCGCCTGCGGCACGCTCGGTAACGCGCTGACCTCGCGGCTCACCTATTCGGAGTCGTTCGTCTCGCTCGGCGCGTCCACCGCGGTCTTCGCGGCGCTGGGGATTCTATCGGGTCTCGGGATTCTTGAAACCCTGCGTTCCCGCGCGCGGCTGCCGTGGGCGAAGATCGCCGCCCCAGTGCTGGGCGGTGTTATCCTGCTAGGCATGCTGGGCGGCGGCCATGACCCGCGCACCGACGTGCTGGGCCACGTCTTTGGCTTCGGCTCCGGCCTGATGGCGGGAATGGCGGCGGGAGCGCTTGCAGGGAAAATTCCCGCTAGATCCTGAGCGCCTTGAGTGCGATGAACATCGGGAATTCCTCCGCCGCAGCGTGCTCGGCCTTGCTGAACGGACCGGACGCCTGCGAACGCCGGTGGCTGTAGAGCTCCTCGCAGGCGACCACCGCGAGGCCGCCTTTTCCCATGGCAGTTAGCAAATCCGCCAGCGGGCGGTGATGGAATGTCGTCTGCTCTCCCGTCCCCTTCCCCGGATGGGTGGTGATGGGGATTTCCAGCGGCGTGCCGTAGCTGTCGAGCCGGCGATATTGGATTTTCTGATCGGCGTCCCAGCCCCAGTGGGATTTTCGGGGAATCCGGAAACACGGGTGCATGAAAACCATCACCGCGCGGCCGCCTGGCTTGAGGGCGCGGGCGACGTTAGAGAACATGCCTATCAGGTCCGGCACATCGTGGACGGCCATGATGCAGGTGGCGGCGTCGTGGCTGCCATCGGCCCACGGTCCGGGCTGGCAGGCGTCGGCGACGATCAGCGAGACCCGCGGGTCCGCGCCGTGGCGGGATTTCGCGGATTCGATCAGGCGCGGGCTGGCATCGACTCCGGTGAATTTCCCGACCTTCGAATCTAGCAGCTTCCGGATCAGCACGCCTTGGCCGCAGCAGACGTCGATGACCGACTCGCCGGGCTGCGGCGCGAGAATCCGCAGGGCGGCGGGAAGGATGACGTTCTGGTGATAGTCCGAGCCGGATTCGCCGACGAGCTTGTCATACCACGCGGCCACGGGATCCCAGCCGCGGTCTTTGGAAAGCGGCTTGTTTCCGGGTGGTGGCGCGGGTTTCCGGCCTTGTTGGGCGCGGAACGGTCGGCGGGGTGGCTGCGGCATGGCGCGAGATTAGGCGGAGATCGATCATGCCAGCAAGTCATCACGGGAAATCTTATGCGTTGTGGGAAACCGCGCGGCAACTAGCCTGCACGCCAGTGACAAAACGCGTCGTCATCCCGGAACTGCTTGATCATCTGCCTCACGATGATCCGGAGGCCCAGCGCAGCCGACGGGACCTGCGACGGATCAATCTGCTGATGGGCAACGAGCACTGGGTGTGCCGGACGGTCCGCCGGTTTCCGGAGGCGGCGGGACGCGGGATCGTCGAGATCGGCGCTGGCGACGGAATGCTCTGCGGCAAACTGACCCGATTGTTTCCTCATGCGACCGTGACCGCCTATGATCTGGCTCCGGCACCCGGCGATCTGGATTTGCGGGTCGAGTGGCGGCGCGGGGATGTTTTCGTCGCGCCTGTTCCGGAACCGGGCGGCGTGCTGGTGGCGAATTTGTTCCTGCACCACTTCGAGAAAGATTCGCTGGCGGCGCTGGGCCGCTGGTTTGAAAAATTCGAATTACTGGTTTTCAACGAACCGGACCGTACCCGACTGCCGCATTTCCTGGGCGGATTGATGCACCCGTGGATCAATCGCGTGACGCGGCACGACATGCACGTCAGCATCCGGGCGGGCTTCGCGGCGGGGGAAATCACCGGACTTCTCGGACTCGATCCAGGTCGCTGGCAAATCCGCGAAACTTCCACGTGGCGCGGGGCCAGACGCGTGTTAGCATCGCGGCATTGAAACAGGAAATCACCATCGCTGGCGGGGGCTTGGCCGGATTGTCGCTGGCCGCCGCCCTGCGCCTGCACGAGGTGCCGGTGGTAGTCCTGGAGGCGGGGATCTATCCGCGGCACCGGGTTTGCGGCGAGTTCATTTCCGGCGTCACCGGCGAGACGCTCGCCGCGCTTGGAATCGCCAATCTGTTCGAAGACGCGCTCCGCCACCGGTCGCTTGGCTGGTACGATGGCGGGCGCTTGATCCACCGCGATCATATCAAGAATCCGGCGCTCGGGGTTTCCAGGCATCGTTTGGACAAGCGTCTCCGCGATCATGTCACTTCCCTCGGCGGCGCTGTTAGGACAGGCGTCAGAGCCCGCCCCGAGCCGCAGGACGGGCTGGTCTGGACCGCAGGAAGACGACCCCGCAACGGCCAGTGGATCGGTCTCAAAGCCCACGTCCGGAACCTGCCGAAAACGGCGGATTTGGAAATGCACGCCGGGACTAACGGCTACGCCGGACTCGCGGACGTGGAAGAAGGCTGGACCAATGTTTGCGGGCTGTTCCGGATCGACCGGTCGATCCGCGCGACTGGCAAGGACCTGCTGCCAGCCTATCTGGAAGCGGGAGGAAACCGGGAGCTCGCCACCCACTTGAGGCACAGCGAGTGGCGCGCCGATTCATTTTCCTCCACGGCGGGCTTCGAGCTCGGCCGCCAGATTCCGGTGCCCGGCCTTCTTTGCCTGGGCGACGCGGAGAGCATGATTCCCCCGTTCACGGGAAACGGCATGTCGATGGCGTTCCAAGCGGCCGAATGCGCGGTCGGGCCGCTCGTCGCGTGGTCGCGGGGAGAACGCTCCTGGCAAAACACGATGAACACCGTGCGGGCGTCGGTGAGTCACAAGTTCAAGCGCAGGCTGGCTGTCTCGAGCGTGCTGCATGCGGTTCTATTAGACGCTGGCGGGCGATCCCTGCTCCAAAGCCTGGCCTCCGCCCGGCTGCTGCCATTCCAGCCGATGCTCGCCATGGTTCGTTAGCAATTCCTTTTTTCTATTATGTATCTCCGCTCGATCGCCAGCGCCGTCCCGCCCCGCTCGTTCACCCAGAAATCCTGCTGGGACGCGATGGCCGGCAGCGATTTCCTGTCAGCCATCAAGCCGCGATCCGCCGCGCTGATGGAAAAAATCCTCACGAGCGGATCCTCGGGAATCGAACGGCGGAATCTGGCGCTGGATTCGATCGAGGGGTCGTTCGGCCACTGCGCCGAGGAACTCAACAACAGCTTCGAGCGTGAGGCACCGCCGCTGGCAAGCGCCGCGCTACTGGATACCTTGCGGAAATCCGGCCGGGTGGCGACGGAGGTGGACGCGCTTTTTGTTTGTACCTGCACCGGCTACCTGTGCCCCGGCGTGAGCAGCCACGTGGCGGAACAAACGGGAATGCGGCATGACGTCTATCTGGCGGATCTCGTCGGCCTCGGTTGCGGCGCGGCGATCCCGATGATGCGCGCCGCCCAGGGATTTCTCGCGGCGAATCCGCAGGCGGTGGTCGCAACCGTGGCGGTGGAAATCTGTTCGTCGGCGTTTTTCGCCAATGACGACCCCGGCGTGTTGATCAGTCTCTGCCTGTTCGGCGACGGGGCTGCGGCAGCGATCTGGACAAGCGACGGTGCCGACGGCGACTGGCAGGCCGGAAACTTCACCACCACCCATCGCCCGCAGGAACGTGAGAAAATCCGTTTTGTGAACTCGGCGGGAAAGTTGAAAAACCAACTGCACCGCGCGGTGCCCGGACTGGCAGCGGAAGCCGTGGCCGGGTTGTTCGCACAGCGCACGGCCGATCCGGACCAGGTCCTCGCCCACTCCGGCGGGCGCGATGTGATAGATGCCTTGGAAAGCGTGGTGCCGTTCCGCCTAACTGAGACACGCGAGGTCCTGCGGGATCACGGCAACATGAGCAGTCCCTCGGTGCTTTTCGCGCTGGAGCGGCGGCTGGCGGCGGCCCGGGCGGATGACAGGAAGCTCTGGCTCACCGCGTTCGGCGCGGGATTCGCGGCGCATGCCTGCGAGCTGTGGCGGTGAATCACTTCTTCCGGATCTGCCAGATCTTGTCTCACGGGTGGGATTCCGTTTGGGTGACACTCCCAGCTCCCCCAACGGTTGTCCCAGGTATCCAACGCCGGACTTTATAGAAAAACCGGGCTTTCCCTCCGGGATTCAGCTCGTCAGGTTCCCCCTCTCATGACGTTACCTCCCCGGCGCACCAGCGGCTCGACCGCCATGGACGACTACCTCGAACAGATCCTCCATCTGATCGAGGCGAAAGGCTACGCCCGCGCCGTGGACATCTCGAGAAACCTCGGGATCTCCCAGGCCAGCGTGACTAACATGCTCCAGCGTCTCGACGCGGAAGGACTCGTGAATCACGAGAAATACCGCGGCACCGTCCTCACCGAGGAAGGTCACCGCATCGCCCTCGCCATCATCGAGCGCCACGAGACGCTCACCCGTTTCCTCCGCCTCTTCGGCATCGACGAGGAAACCATTTACAAAGACGTCGAGGGCATGGAGCACCACGTCTCGCGCCCCACGCTCGGGGTCATCCGCGCGGTGGCCGACGCGCTGGAGGCGGATCCGGCACTGTTGGAGCGAGTGAAAGTAGCGGCGATCACCGGTCGCCGCGAGTCACTCTGATCGCACCGACCGGCGACCGTGGTGAAGATGGATTCTCCGAACGAGTCCGAAGAAAGTGCCCCGGCTGTCTCAGTCGGGTTCCTGGATTCCGGTCCCGACTGAGACAATCGGGACATATTGCGACCGGTGGCTGCCGTTACTCCGCCTCCCGCGCCGGCGGGCCGGTCTCGAAGCGCATCAGGTCGGCGATGAAGGTCAGCGGGATGCTGCCGGTCTCGCCGTTGCGGTTTTTCGCTAACACCAGCTCGGCTTTACCCGCTTCCGCTTCGCGCTCCTCGTCGTTTTCCGCGTAGTAGGCGGTCCGATAGAGCAGGCCCACCATGTCGGCGTCCTGCTCGATGGAGCCGGATTCCCGGAGGTCGGACATCCGCGGCACGCCGAGGCTTTTGCCGGCGCGGCTTTCCGGGCCCCGGTTGAGCTGGGCGAGGATGCAGATCGGGATGCCGAGCTCTTTCGCCAGACCCTTGATGCCGGCGGAAATTTCGGCGATTTCCCGCTCGCGCGAGCTTTCCGCCTGCTTGGTCCGGGATTTCATCAGCTGGAGATAGTCGATGGCGATGAACTGAATGTCCTCGTCGCGTTTCTTGCGGCGGGCTTTGGCGCGGAGCTCGTTGATGGAAATGCCCGGCGTGTCGTCGATGAAAAGCTTGGCGGCGGACGTTTCGACTGCGGCGCGCTGGATCCGTTGGAGGTCGCCCTTGGTCGGCGTGTAGCCGCGAGAGAGCTGGCTCATCGCGAATTTCGAGCGCGAGAATACCAGTCGCTGCACCAGCTGGAAGGCGCTCATTTCGCAGGAAAACACCATCGATGACTTGCCCTGATCCATGCAGATGTGCTCGACCATGTTCATCATAAACGAGGTTTTTCCCATTGAGGGACGGGCGGCGACGACGAACATTTCCCCCGGCTTCAGGCCGCTGCACATCCGGTCGAGCTCCTCGAAGCCCGTGGAAATTCCCTGCGCGCCTTTCTCACCGGCGAGCAGAGCTTGGAACTGCTCGATGACCTGGTTGACCGACTGCTTGATCGTGGGTGCCTTGTTCGTTTCCGAGCCTTCGCGGATGGCGAGCACCTTGGCCTCCACCGAGTCTAGCAGCGCGGCGACCTCGTCCGGCGCGTCGTAGGCCTGGGCGATGGCCTCGTTGGAATTCTGGATGATCGAGCGCAGGACGAACTTGTCCTTCACGTGCTGGAGATGGTGGCGGAAATGCCCCGGGCTCGGCGCGTAGGTGTAGAGATCCGTCAGCGAGGACGGGCCGCCGACACGGTCGAGGAGGCCGCGGTCGAGCAGCCGCTGCACCAGCGAGACGAGCTCGACTTCATTTCCCGCCTCGAACAGCTCGATGAGGAACCCGAACAAGGTCGAGTGCGACGGCAGATAGAAATGCTCCTGGGTGAGCTTCTCCTCGATCGCCACGCCGATGTATTCCTGCGGGTCCTGGAGCATCGAGGACAGCAGGCTTTTCTCCGGCCCGAGCGCGTGCGGCAGGGCGCGGGTGACGTCTTCCACCGCCGTCGCTCCCTGCTGGAGTTCTGCGGTCTTGCGGAAAGTGGGTGCGGGTTTCGTTTCGACTGCCATGAGCGGGCGGGACGATGAAACGCCCGGACCCGGATGGCAATCTTCCAGCGTTTTTGTGAAACGATTGTCAACAACCCCGGGCGATTTCCCGGAATTGGATTATGTTTACCACCATGTCGATGTATCCCGAGAACATGTTCTTCACCTCCGAATCCGTGACGGAAGGACATCCCGACAAGTTCTGCGACCAGATCTCAGACGCGGTGCTCGACGAGTGCCTGCGCCATGACCCGTTGGCGCGCGTGGCCTGCGAGTGCTACGCGACCATGGGCATGTTGATCGTCGGCGGGGAGATCAGCAGCAGCGGGCTTTTCGACGTGAGCCGGCTGGTGCGCGAGGTGGGAAACGAGATCGGCTACACCTCGCCGGAATACGGCTTCGACGTGAACACCGCAGCGATCTTGCGGTCGATCCACGGCCAGTCGCCGGACATCAGCTGCGGCGTCATACGGGAGAGCGGCGAGATTGGCGCGGGCGACCAAGGACTCATGTTCGGCTACGCCTGCACGCAGACTGAGGAACTCATGCCTGTGCCGGTCCAACTCGCCCACCGGTTGGCGCGGAAACTTGCGGAAGCCCGCAAACAAAAATTACTCCCCTATCTCGGTCCCGACGGTAAAACCCAGGTGACTGTGGAATACCGCGGCGGCAAGGCCGTGCGCGTGGACCACGTGGTGATCGCCGCATCGCACACCGCCGCCGTGACGACGCGCGACGGGAAATTCACCAGCGAAGAGGCCAAGCAGGAAATCATCGCCCAAGTCGTGCGCCCGGCGGTCGGCCACCTGCTAGACGACAAGACCAAGATCACCATCAACGGCACCGGGAAATTCCAAGTCAGCGGACCGCAGTGCGACACCGGCCTGACCGGCCGCAAGATCGTCGCGGACACCTACGGCGGCTGGGCGACGCACGGCGGAGGCTCGTTCAGCGGCAAGGACGGCACCAAGGTCGATCGCTCGGCGGGCTACATGAGTCGTTATATCGCGAAGAACATCGTGGCCGCCGGACTGGCGGACGAGTGCCTGTTGCAGCTCGGCTATTGCATCGGCCTGGTGGATCCGGTGTCGGTGATGGTGAATACCTCGGGGACGGGAAAACTTCCGGACGTTTTACTAACGAAGTTGGTGCGGAAGGTCTTCCCGCTCACGCCGAAGGGGATGATCGACCACTTGAAACTGCGTGAGCCCGTGTTCAGGAGCACCGCGTGTTACGGGCACTTCGGCCGCCCGGAATTCACGTGGGAACGGGTGGACGCGACCGAGGAACTGCTGTCTCAGGCGAAGAAGCTTTGAGAAAAGCCGCGTGGTTTGTGAGAGGAGATGCTTGGCAGCGGCGGACGGTCCGCGAGAAACTCCGCGCAAATGGCGAGCTGCGAACATTGTGGAACGGAATACCTGGCGAAGAGCGCGGCAATGCGCTTTTGCTGCAAGGGCTGTGAATTCGTGGCGGACTTGATTTCAGAAAACGGCTTCGAGCAGTTTTACGATTTGAAGCAAGGGCTGGCGGTGGCTCCCGTGCGGAGCCGACCGTTCGAGGAACACGATTTTTTCTGGCTGGCGTCGAAGGTCGCGGAGGCGGAGGAAAAGGCGGCGGCCACCGGCGACGGCGCGCGGCTGGATCTTGCGTTAGAAGGGATTTCCTGTGTCGGCTGCGTGTGGCTGGTGGAGAAACTTTTCGCGCGGCACGCGGGCAGCATCCGGGCGGCGGCGAGTCCGTCGAGCGGGCGGCTCTATCTGGAATGGATGCCGGGCAAATGCGAGCTGGAGCCGTTTTTGCGGGAGCTCTGCCAGTTCGGATACGTGGCGGCTCCGGCGGGTGCGGTGAGCGGCGACCACGAACGGCGGCGACTGGCTGCGCGGATGGGGCTTTGCGGGGCTTTCGCGCTCAACACGATGGGCTTCTCGGTGCCGGTCTATCTGGGAATGCCGGCGGATTTCGAGTTCGCAGAGCTGTTCAAGCTGATCGCGTTTTTGTCGGCGACGTTGTCGATGTTAGTGGGAGGCGGTTATTTCATGGACCGGGCTTGGCGGGCGCTGCGGGCGGGCTCGCTGCACATCGACCTGCCGATCGCACTGGGCCTGGCCGCGGCTTATGCGGGATCGATCGCGGGCTGGGCACTGGGCAAGGAGCAGCTGTTATATTTCGATTTCGTGTCGATCTTTGTGTTCCTGATGCTGGCCGGGCGGTATCTGCAAACGGCGGCGGTCGAGCGGAATCGGCGGCGACTGGTGCGCCAACAACCGGTGCCAGAAGCGGTGCCGCGGACGGATGGCGGGGGCGCGCCGGTAGGACGGGCGGAGATTTCGCCGGGGCTGAAATTCCTGCTAGGACCCGGGCAGGCGCTACCGGTGAGCGGGTTGCTGGCGGCGGGCGAGGCGGATTTCTCGCTGGAATGGATTCACGGCGAGGCGGACCCGGTGCGCTATTCGGCGGGGGCGAGATTGCCTGCGGGCGCGATTTTGCTGAGCCGGACTCCGGCCGCAGTGGAGGCGAGCGAGCGCTGGGAAGACTCGCTGATCGCGAAACTAACGGCACCTGGGGACGGTGAGCGCGGGACGCCGGGGTTGGAAAAACTGCTGCGGGTCTATCTGTGCATCGTGCTGGTGGCGGGCATGGCGGCGCTGGTTTTTTGGGGACAGCGCGGCGACTGGCTGACGGGCGTGCAGGCGATGATTTCGGTGTTTGTGGTTTCCTGCCCGTGCGCGCTGGGCGTGGCGATCCCGCTGGCGGACGATCTGGCGGCGGCGGCGATGGAGCGGCTTGGGGTTTTCACGAGGACGGCGACTTTGTGGCCGCGCTTGAGGCGGGTGCGGCGGGTGATTTTCGATAAAACTGGGACACTGACCTTGGAGCGGCCGGTTTTGGAAAATCCCGAGGCAGTCGCGAAGCTGGATGACGAGGCGGCGCTGGCCTTGGCGCGGATGACGCACGGCTCGCTGCATCCGATCGCGCGCTCGCTGCTCGAAGCGCTCGGCACCCGCGGCCAAAAGCTGCTGGCAGTGGGTGACATGCCCGAAACCCAAGAATTTCCAGGGCTCGGAGTCGCGATGAACGGCTGGTCGCTGGGCAAAGCCGGTTGGTCGGGCGAGGGGCCGGTGGCGGCCGCAGCCGAGGCGGCGGGGAGCGAATTGCGGCGCAACGGCGAACTCGTGGCGGCGTTTCATTTCAGCGAATCGCTGCGCCCCGGCACCATCGCCATGCTGCGGCAGTTGGAGCGGCGCGGGCTTTCGCTGCACCTGCTTTCCGGCGACCACCCCCAGAAGGTGGCGAGCATGGCGCTGGCGCTCGGACTGCCGGAAAACCGGGCGCACGGCGGGCTTTCACCGCTGGAAAAGGCACGCGCGGTCAAGGAAATGGACCGCCAGGACACGCTTTATCTGGGCGACGGGGCGAACGACTCGCTGGCGTTCGATGCCTCGTTCGTCACCGGCACTCCGGTGGTGGACCGGAGCTTGCTGGAGTCGAAAGCGGACTTTTACACGCTCGGCGCGGGACTGGAATTCCTCCCCCGCCTGCTAGACACCGCTGCGGCTCGGGCGAATGCGGTGCGGACGGCCTTCGGCTTCGCGCTGCTCTACAACTTGACCACCGTGGCGTTTTCCAGCGCCGGAAAAATGAGCCCGCTGCTCGCCGCAGTGCTCATGCCGATAAGCTCAATCGTCTCGATTTTGATCATCGCGACAATTCCCCTGGGCCGAACCAAGAACAAAGGTTGATCCCGTCGAAAAATCTCCCTACACTTGGCTAGATTTCCTCAAACGAGTTCATGTCAGCCAACTATTCAGCCCACAAGGAGTTCGAAATCACCTTGCTTCAACGGATCGCCAGCTCGGAGCGGTTCAAGATCTATCAGGACGCGTTCCGTACGGCTACAGGGCTCCCGTTGCGGCTTGTTTCCGCAGATCCGGACAACTGGTGCCTCGACGACCAGGCCATCAACCGGAGCCCCTTTTGCGAAGCTCTCAATCTTTGCAACAGTGCCTGCGGTGCCTGTCTGGAAACCAACCGTCGCCTGATGCAGGAGGCCGAAGTCAACGGGCCGACCACCTGCCATTGCTTCGCCGGCCTCTGCGCGACCGCCGTGCCGATCAAGATGGGTGCCTCGGTGATCGGCTTTTTGAAGACCGGCCAAGTCTTCAGCCAGACACCGACCGAAGAGCAATTCACTGTCCTGCTAGGCGCGATCGGCCGCAAGACGCTGAGCCAAAATGCCCGCAGCGCCCTCAAAACCGCCTACATGCAGACCCGCTTCGTCGAGCCACAGCGCTACCAAAGCATGGTCACCCTGCTCGAAAGCTTCGGCGAACAACTCAGTGAACACGCGGATTCCCTCACCATCATCGAGGAGGGAAGCGAACCCGCCGCCATCGCCAAGGCGCGCAAATACATCCACGAAAACCTCGACCAGCCCCTGCCGCTCGGCCAGGTCGCCCGCCAGGCGGGGCTAAGCGAATCGCATTTCTGCCGGCTTTTCAAAGATTCCGCCGGCCTGACGCTCACCGATTACGTCAACCGCTGCCGGATCGACTGGGCAAAACGCGAACTGCTCAAACCTGAGGCGCGGATCTCGGAAATCGCATTTCTCGTCGGCTATCAATCACTTTCGCAATTCAACCGGAGCTTCGTCCGGATCGTCGGCACCTCGCCGACCCTTTATCGTAGGGACCGTCTCGAGCGCGCCGCTTCGTGACGCCGGGTTTTCAGGGTTGCGGCCCGGGGGATCTCTCTACATTCTGAAGCACGACGTAACCATGGAAGATCGCTATGAAATCCGCGCAAAAATCGGCCAGGGAGGACTGGGCGCGGTTTACCGGGGATACGACACCCGGATGAATCGCGAAGTCGCGATCAAGCGGATTTCCATCACCACCGGAGATCCCGGACTTCAGGAGGAATCCACCCGCCAGCTGATCAAGGAGGCCAGCGCGCTCGCCTCGCTCCAGCATCCCAACATCGTCACCGTTTATGACGTCGGCGCGGACGAGGACGGCCCATACGTGGTCATGGAGTTGATCAGCGGAAAGACCCTCGAGGAGCTCATCCAGCGGGCACCGCTCACCTGGCTCGACTTCCGCGAACTCGCCCTCCAAACTCTGGAAGCTCTCATCGCCGCCCAGGAACTCAACCTGATCCACAGCGACATCAAGCCATCGAACCTGATGCTCACCTGGCTCCCTTCGGGGAAATTCCAGATGAAAATCGTGGATTTCGGCCTGGCGACCTTGACCCATTCCCAGTCGCTGGAGGACTTGGAGGAAATCGAAGCGGTCTTCGGCTCGATCTTTTTCATGGCTCCCGAGCAGTTCGAGCGGGTTCCGCTCGATGCCAGGTCGGACCTCTACGCGATGGGCTGCGTTTACTATCAGTCGCTAACCGGCAAGTATCCCTTCAACGGGGAAACCGGCCACGAAGTGATGGTGGCCCACCTCCATCATCAGGTCGTTCCGCTTCAGGAAATCCGCTCGGATATTCCCGTCTGGGTCTGTGACTGGATCATGTGGATCATCAACCGGATGCCGATCGATCGCCCCGAATCGGCGAGAGACGCCCTGCTGGTGTTTTTAAAGAACGACAAAAATCCCAATCCCACGATGAGCCTCGGGACCGCCAAACCCGTGGTCCCGGCCCGCCCCCGCATGACGACTCCCAGTGCTACGACTCAGCCAGTAACTCCGCCGAAACGGATCGTCACCGATCCGCGGATGACACCTCCCGGCTATGTCCCGCCCGTTCAAGAAGCAGCGCCCGCCGAGCCTGAGCCAGCTCCCGTCCCCGAGCCACCCAAAGTCATCACCGCGCCCCAGCCCCTGCTGCCGCCCGAGGGGTCGAAACCCAGCATTTACTCGTCGTCACACGAAATTCCGGACGTCCCGCCTCCCTCCCCGACGTCCAGACACCATGCCCTGCCAACAAAACCATACGTTCCCACCCGCACGCCTAAGAAGTCCGGCAAAGGCTTGAAGATCGCCATCGTGGCAGGTTTGCTCGTGGTCATCGCCGTCGTCGGTTTCCTGCTCTCCAACCGGATCAAGCAAAGCAGAGCAAGCCAGCGCTTCCAAGTCATGCTCGTCGAGGCGGCCACTGACGGGATCACCGAAATCCCGATGACCGGTGCGGAGTTCAACCGTTTCCTCGACGCGGCGGCCAATGCCGATAGCGAGGAAAAGCAGCAAAACATCTTCAAAGCGCTCGCTCTCGCGAAAGCCAGCGACGGCAGCGACATCGACGCAAGCATCACCGAGTTCGCCACCACCAGCACGCAGATGCTCCCCGAAGTCCGCGAGGCGATGATCCGCGAAGTGATGGCAAAACGCGCAAACAGCTCGATGGCTCCCGCCTTGCTGGAATTCGCGCGCACCTCGCCGGACGTCCGCTCCGCCGTCGCCGCGATGCAAATCCTCCGCACCGCCGCGGGCGACGACCAGTTCGAGTCATTGCTAACCGTCGTCCAGTTCAGCCCCAAAGCCGAGCTCCGGACAGCCGCCGAGGACGCCGCCACCGCCATCCTCAGGAAGAGCAGCAACCGCGGCGACTTGGCAAAGCTCATCGCAAAATCGCTGGGAGCCACCACCGACAAAAAAACTCGCGAGCCGCTGCTCCGCTTGCAAGCCGCCGCGAGCTAACAATCGTTTTTCAGCCGGGTGAATACACCACCACCGGCCCCACGCCGGCACCCTGCACCCGCCGCAGTTTTTCCACGGCCTTCCGCAACGCGTCAGCCGCGGCCACCGCTTCCTCCAGCGTGTTGAGCCTGGAGAAACTGATCCGCAGGCTGCTTTTCGCACGCGACTCGGGAATCCCCATCGCCAGTTGCACATGGGACGGCCGCTGCTTGCCGGTCATGCAGGCGGACCCGGCGGAACAAGCGACTCCCGCCTCGTCGAGAAGGATCAGCAAGCCCGCCGCATCGCATTGGTCGAACGAAAGATGACTGGTGTTAGGAAGCCGGTGGGCGAGCTCGCCATTGACCGTGACTCCGGAAATCTCCGCCAGCACCCTGGCCTCGAACGCGTCGCGCATCGCGCCGACGGGCTCCTTCGCCCCCCCTAACATCCACGCAGCGGCGGCTCCCATGCCCACGATGCCCGCGGTGTTTTCCGTGCCGCTGCGCCGCCCCGCCTCCTGCCCGCCGCCGTGGAGAAGCGGCGTGAAACGCAAGCCCTCGCGCACGTAAAGCGCGCCCACCCCCTTCGGCCCGTGAAATTTATGCGCCGAGATGGTAAGCAGGTCCACGCCAAGCTCCCTCACGTTCAAAGGGATTTTCCCCGCCGCCTGGATCGCGTCCGAATGCACCGGCACTCCCCGCTCACGGGCCAGCGCCGCGGCCTCGCGCAGCGGCTGGATGACGCCGGTTTCGTTGTTAGCCGCCATCAGCGAGACAAACGCCGCCCCTTCCAAGGCCCGTGCGAACGCCTCCATTTCCAGACGCCCGCCGGAGTCCACGGGAACCCGCAGCTGATCCCTCGTTAGGGTTTCCACGAACCGCAAGACGGCGCTGTGCTCGATGGCTGAAACCACCGCCGTCCCCTGCCCCGTCAAGCGGTCCAGCGAGTGAAGCGCGGTGTTCACGCTCTCCGTGCCGCCGCCGGTGAAGACGATTTCCCCGGGCTCCGCGCCGATCAACTCCGCCACCTGCCCGCGGGCCTGGTCGATCGCCCGCCGCGCCAGTTTCGCCGCCGCATAGCTGCCCGAAGGATTCGCAAACCCGTCCCGCAACCACGGCAACATCGCCTCCAACACTTCCGGCGGAAGCGGCGTGGTCGCGTTGGCATCCAGATAAATCACGGCCGCAGCATCCTTCCGCACGTCCCCGATATCAACCCGGAAAACCGCTCCGCTCAGAACCGTCCCGCCGCCCGTAAACCGGCGATCGCCTCGTTCGTCCGGCGCAGCAACATGTCGCCCCAGGTCGCCGCGTGCCGCAGCCACTCCATCGCGAATTCCTTGCTGTTCTGCCAGGGCGAGTCCCCGGCCACGCACAGCAGGCCGGCCAGCACCAGCAGGTTCGCCAGATAGATCACCACCAGCGAGAGGAAGGTGCCGTTTTCCTTCAAATCCGGCTGGTCGCGCGGGATCATCCACAAGGTCCAGACCATGTGGAAGGTCCAGGTGATGCCCATGACCGCGTAAAGCAGACGGTCCCATTCCTGCGAAAGTCCGGCGAAATGCCGCACCACCGCATAAAGCACCGCACACACCACCGACCAGAACGGCACGAAATAAGGCGACAGCGCGATGATCAGGTTCGTCTTGTTGGTCGTGATGTAGCCGCCGCTCGTGCTGACGTGGAAATCCGTCACCTTCCCCCGATAGAGCACCACGAACAGCGCGTGCGTCAGTTCATGGCCGAGCACGTAAAGATACAGGAAAAACGACTGCAACAAGCCGGACCAGAACCAGCCGAACATCACCAGCGCGCCCGTCGCGAAATACCAGAACTCCGCCGTTTTCCAGAAATCCTGATCCACCGCGGCCTGCGAGAATCTGGATAGAAACGTCCAGCTCGTCACCCAGCACAGCGGCAAAATCATCAACGCCAGGCTCCACCGCATCAGCCGCTTCAACCACTCGGCGGACTCCATCCCGTCGTCGAACTCGGCCTCGGCGACCGCCGCCCACACGAACTTCTCGCCGCGCTTCCCACTCCGCCGGTTCGCCTGCTCGTGAGCCCGCCGGTTCGCCGAGCTGAGCACCTCCGCGAAGGAAATCCGCGTCCGCCGCTGATTTTTCAGCGGGCGACTGGCAGAGGATTTGGGGCGGCGCTTTTTCACGAGGCGGGATGCAGTCCCGGAAATTATTTCGCAGATCTTAACAAATCAAGCCAGATCCCCGTCAATTCCGGCGATCCAGCCACCCCTCTACAGCACGTCATGCCGGATTCAGCACAAGCCTCCGCCAGTCCGTAGCCTTGGCGGACCGCTTGGTCCA
This sequence comes from Akkermansiaceae bacterium, assembly GCA_947462535.1. Taxonomy (GTDB): domain Bacteria; phylum Verrucomicrobiota; class Verrucomicrobiia; order Verrucomicrobiales; family Akkermansiaceae; genus Luteolibacter. The sequence continues at coordinate 70,145 of CANHPN010000007.1, forward strand.
GATGCTTGTGAGTCGGGACTGAGGTTTTTGACGCCTGATTTTCGCCCGGCACAGAGGCTGATCTAGCTGCAGGGTTTTCGCGTGGATTGCGAAATTTTCACCATGGGTCAGCAGCAGTTCCGGTTGGAATATCGAGTTTTCGCGGACCTCATGGCTCGCGGATGCCGCCCTCCTTCCATGCGAGGGTGAACTGCTCGTATCCATCCTTTCGGTTGATCGTGTAGATCCGGACCTTGGTCGGACCTGTTCCTATTTCCACGATTGAACTGCGTCGTTTGCGTTTCCGGGTCATCGAACCCGGCTTCCGCGTCAACTTGTGTGGAATTGTGTGTGGAAAACCTGTCGCGGTTTCCGGTGATGGCACGCAATCCTCTGATTGATAAGGACTTGCGGAGATCGTGCTAGACGATGGCGGACAGGGTGGGGACAGTGTGTTAATTAGCATAAAATCAATCAGTTGTAGCAATTCGGAGGGGCACTCAGGTGAAATTCCACACACAA
>CANHPN010000008.1 GCA_947462535.1 Akkermansiaceae bacterium
CTCCAAGGAAAGCGTCCTTTCCCCGGAGCGCGGTTCCCTTCCTGGGAGCCTATCGCACCATCGGGACTACTCGGGTTGCTCTCCAGAAGAGCCCTATTCGTTCCGGCGGTGAGCCGAACGGGAAACAATGGATGCGAGGATGCCAGAGGAATCGCTGATTCGGTGAAGTATTCCACTTTTGCTCAGATTAATTCCCTCCACTTTTGCTCAGCTCGCTACAGCAAGAACAACTTTCCGCTCGGCGCGAGGGACCTGCTGATCTTCACCTCCACCTTGTCAGCACCAACCCCGTAAAAGTCGTTAGAAGAAGTGATGATGACGTTCGATCCGTCATGCACCGCGTCAGTCCAGCCACTGAGAGTGGTGCTGTAGGATACCGTGTCCGTCACCCGCCCGGGCGATCTCGACACCCTGCTGCCAGCCAATTGGGCCGCCGCAAACCGCGCCGCCCACCCCGCGATCAAGTCGGAGCGTCCACAAGCCGCCTGAAACCGGCCACTCTGGCCATCTTCGCCCAGCAAATCGAGCCCTTTCAAACGGCGGACGCTCGGGGGCTTACAAAGAACCCCATATCTGCCCGATTGATATATTTTTTCCGTTTGGCCATCGCGGCGAATGAAAGCATTTTCAGTGCCAGAATCCGTTAATTCCAAGCGGATTATGAGTTTATGGAAGTGCCCTAAAAACTTGAAAACAAAGAGTTACGGCAAAATAAGAGTTGCTAGAGAGTGGGACGGAATAGCCCCAAATGGACCCGGAAACATGCTACCTCGTGCCACCTCTACCGAAACCATTAAGCATTAAGGACTCCAGTCGACTTCAGTCCGCTTCTTCTCCTCAAACCAGGCCGACGGGTTTGCAGTCGTGCTTGGGGATCACATGGCCGGTGTTAGGGTTTCCGAGGTGAGAGGAAACCGCCTCGGCGAGCACGTCGCGGAAATCGGTGGTGTGGCGTAGATCGCGGTTTTGATGGAGTTTGTCAGGTGCGAGGCCGGGCCACTCGCCGAGCACGGGTTTGGTGGATTTTGCGAGACCGCCTCCGAGGGCGATCATGCAGTTGGCCCAGCCGTGGTCGGTGCCGTTAGTGCCGTTTTCCGCTACCGTCCTGCCGAAATCACTGAGCGTGAGAACGAGCACGTCGTTCATCGTATCGCCGAGATCCTTGGTGAAGGCGGCCATCGCGGCGCACATCTCGCGCAGGCGGTTGGCATAGCCGCCGGTGGCGTTGCCCTGGTTGTTATGGGTGTCCCAGCCGCCGTAATCGAGCTGGATGAGCTCGGTGCCTATGTTAGACTTGATCAGGCGCGCGGCCTCGCGGAACTGGAGGGCGATTTCGGTTTTGCCATAGTTCGCGTCGTTGGCCGGCTTGTATTCTTGTTTGGCGATGGCTTCGAGCTGGCGCGTCCCTTCCAGCGTGGCGGCGGCGGTTTGGGAGAGCAAATCGGCGAGCGCGGCGCGTGGTCCGGCGGCGGGCTTGGTGCAGTAGGCGGTTTCTAGCGCCATGCGGATGGCCGCGGCATCGCCCCGCATTTGCGGCATCCCGAGGTCGGCGATGCCGCGAATCGCGTAGGCCGGAGCGCGGCCGCGCAGGATGCGCGGGAGGCTGCCGCCGATGGCGACGGCGCGGATGCTGCCATGTCCGGTGGAGCTGGCGAGGTGGCGGTTGAGCCAGCCGTCGGAGGAGAGGGAATTACCGACCACGCCGGTCTCCCAGGTGTCCTGTTCCTCGAAGTGCGAGCGCGTGTTTTGCGCATAGCCAACGGCCTGTAGCGCCACGGCGAGGTGATCCTTGAACAAGGGCATGAGCGATGCGGCCGCCGGATGAAGACCGAAAAAACCGTCGAGATCGCGGCAGGTGTTAGGATCGCCCGCCGGACGGGGAATCGCGATGGCCTTGCGGTGTTTGTAGTAGTCCGGATCGCCGTGCGGGACGACGAGGTTCAATCCGTCGATGCCGCCGCGCAGGAACACGGCGACAAGTGTCTTGCCCTTGCTGACGGGCCGCAATTCCGGCTGGCTTCCGGCGAAGAGATGGGGCGGCGTAAGCGCGCCGAACATGGCGGCGGTGCCGGTGGTGCGCATGAATTGGCGGCGGGTGGTGTCCATGGCTGTGTTTGTTAGTTTCAACGGGTTTGGAATTCCGGCATCATGTGCAGGAACGAGGCGAAGAGATAACGGCGGTGTTTCGGATCCGCGACGTCCTGCCGAAGAATCGTGCGCATGGCCTCGCGGGTGCCGGGAGAAGGCGCGCGGCCCCTGCGCGCGGCAAACGCGTGATCGATCACCGCGTCGGCATGATGCGGGTCTTTAAGCGCGTTCGCGTCGAACCAGCCTTCTGGCAGGGATGTGGACAACCCTTGTTCCAGCTCCTTGCAGTAAGTCCACTTCTGAAGCTGATAGTTCGAATCGGCGTATTCCTCGTTGGTTTCCGGAAATCCATCGGGGCTCGCGCGGTCGAAAAGATTGCGCCCGCTGCGGTCGCCTAGGCCGATGACGGACCACGGATGAATCGCGGCGGCCGAGCGCTGGTGGGCGACGCCGAACTCGACGGGCGTCATGAGTTTTCCATCAAGCTCCGCCGCCATGAAGCGGGGCGATGCCACCAAGGCGGCGATCATCCGGCGCATGTCGCCGCCACTGCGGAGGAATTCCGCTGCTAGCTTTTCAACGGTAGGCTCGTCCACTGGCATGCCGAGGTAATGGGAAACGATTTTCTCGGAGATGAAGCGCGCCGTCTGCGGTCGGCAGGCAAGCATCTCGAAGACCATGCGGATGCGGTCGTCCGCCATCTCCGGTGATTGCGCCGCAGGAACCGAAAAGCCGAACACCACAAGCGGCGCGCCCTCGTTGAGATAGGGCGAGAAGCGGTAATTGTAGTCGATGCTGCCGCCGTCCGTCGTCGCCTCGCGCTGCGCGCCCCATCCGGTTAGGAGGTGGGCCAGGCTGGTGACGTCGTCCTGCTGATAGCCAGCATGCACGCCAACGGTATGAAGTTCCATGACCTCGCGGGCGTAGTTCTCGTTCAACTGCCGGCCGAGGCTGTTCTGTTGGTCAAGATAGACCATCATCGCCGGGCTGGTGGCGGATGTGAGAAGGAGATCTTGGAAACGCGCGATGCCGGTGTTGCGGAAGGTCCGGTGTTCCTCCCACTTGGCGATGGCTCCGGTCTTGGCCATCCACGTCGAGAAATGGTTCTGCGCGAACAACGCGAACCTCGCGCGCACCGGATGCCGCGTGGCGAGCAGGTCGGCGATCACGCGGCCGCGGATCTCATAGTTGCCGCTTTCGGAAAACCATGTCATCGCGAGCGCCTCGACGAGCTGGTCATGCGGGCCGCCCCACGGCGTGCCGGTCTGCTCGTCGAGCCAGATCTTCTCCCCGGCGGTTAGGATGCGGACGAGCGTCACCTCATCCATGCCGTAACCGAGCGTGGTGGAAAGCCGCACGGCGCGCGGCCAGGCAAGCGTTACGACGGGGCCGGCATTCGCACGGATGGTGACAGGGATGGTTTTCGAGCGGGTCTGCTTGCCGGAGGTGTCGAAAGCGGCGACCTCGATCTTGCGCGGGCCTTTTGCAAGGATCGACGCGGGAAGGTGGAGAAGCATCGGTCCCGCATCGCGCGTGACCGGAAATACAAGCGGGGTTTTCTTGCCGTCGATGAAGACCTCGAAGTGGCTCAGCCTGAGGTCATCGAAGGCTTTCAACACGATTGCGTCGCCGGCGGAGGAAATGACCGCGCCGGATTTCGGGTAGAGCACTTCCGCCACGGGAGGCGCGCCGTCGATGAACTTCTTGCTATCATCTCCCGTTTCCAGTTTCTTCAGCGGGTGCGCCGCCGAGTCGGCGAAAAGCGTCTGGCTCAGTGACGTGGCGTTATTTCCGCAGGGAGATGAGGCATGCAGTTCCAGACGATTCGCGCCTTTTTTCAAATCGTGCGGATGGATGTGGAAAACCGGATCGCGACCCTGGGCGGAGGCGAGGCGCTCGTCGTTGAGCCAGAGATCGGTGCGGATCGTCTGATAGTCCTTCTCGTTTTTCAAAGCCGGACTGTGAAGGATGGCGCGGATCTCGGCGCGGCCATTCACCGTCTCGCCATCATGAAGAGTGGTGAATGCAACCCTGAGACCGCGCGCGAATGGGGCTTTGTTTTTGTCGTCGGCTGTTTTGGCAGCGCCTTCCCGCATCATCATGCCTGCTTCCATCATCATGCCGCCACCCGGACCGGCGGCGGTATCGGGCACGCGGCGCAGTTCGAAGCGGTCGATGTCGGCGACGCGCTGGGTTTGGTTGCGATAGCTGAACTCATTAGCCAGCACGACGCCGATCCATTGCGGTCCCTTGCCGAGTTTGACCGGCACACCGACGGGCACTTGATGCCACGAGGAGGAAACGAGGCGCGCCGATCCGGAGTCGCTCGCGTTTTCACCGAGGACGACGCCAAGCGAGGGATAGGCCGCGCCAACAAGCGTTCCGCGGGCGCGCACCATCAATTGGTAACGGCCGGGTTGTTGGATTTCCGGCTGGATCACCCACGCGGGACGTCCGCGTCGCAAGGCCACTGCGCGATGGCCGGAGGCACTTGATTCCAACGCGACGCCGGGAGCTTCAATGCCCATGTGTTCGGTGCGCGGCGTATCGAGGGTGTCCTCGCACTCACCGTTGACGATCATCTCGTCCTTGCCCGGAGCCGCGAGGATTGTTAGCAGATGCTCATCACTCGCCAATGGCCGCATCTTGCCACCCCCTTCGACCAGTGGCTTGCACGTGACTTTGAGGAGGCAGTGGCCGGGAGGAATGGACGTGGTGTCGAGCTGGTAAACCAGGCGCCAGAAGGGTCCGTCTAGCGGAGGAAACGCCTCGACTGCGGCGAGTTTTCTGCCGTCGGGCAGATGGAGAAACGCTTCAGGTTTCGCCGTGCGATCGACGCCCGGCACGCCCACCCAGATGTCCACGCCGACGGCTACGGTGCCCCAGACACAACTGCCTTCCGAGGGACTGGTGAAACGCGGCCGCATTTTTTGCAGCAGCGACAAGGGACGCTCGTTGAGGACCTTGAGGCGCAGGCGCGAGCCGCCGGCGCGCAGACTCACCTCGCCGGGCGCAAGTGTGCGGATGCGGGCAAATCCAGTGGTTTGGCCTTGCAGGAATTCCGGCTGGCGCAGCACTTCGATCACTCCCGGCTTGTCGGATTGGAGGTCCGCAGACGCCGCTTCCCCGGCCGCGTTTGTCGCTCGCACGGGAATCATCACGCTTTCCCCAAGCCGGTATTCGACCGCATCGGTGAAAAACTCCACCTGTAGCGCGAGTCCCACGCCCAGCGATGCCGCCCACGCCGAAACCACGAGGCCCAACCGATCAAAGCTCCCGAGTCTTGTTTGCATCAAACGAACATTACGGCAGATCCGGGCAGGATCTTTTCAAAAATTTGCAGAGGCTCTTGGAAGCCGCGCTTCCGCCAACACCAGGCGACCAAATCAGTGGCATCGGCACGCTTTGGATCGCTGCATCGGACAACAGCAACGGCGAAGTCAGACTCCAAAACACGTCCAACAACCACACCGGTCCGATTCGTGTCAGTGAGGGTGGCCAATGACGGCAACCTGATCGTCTCGTGTCTTGCGGACGGCTCCGGTCCCATCGAATTCGGTGGCACCACCAGTTCTGGAAACCTGACGATTGCAGAAAACTGCTGGTGGTTTGCGACCGGGTTTTCATCGTCGGCGGTGCGGGTGAATCTTCCTGCGAGGCCTTGGTGGAAACCGTGCTGCGGCGGGGGAAGCCGGCTCTTGTGGTGGCGACGCCGGCAGAGCTGGAGGCGGCGGAGATCCGGGGCGGAGAGAAAATTGCGCTCACCGCCGGGGCGTTCGCCACGGACGAGGCGATCCGCGAGGTGGCGCGGGGGTGTTGGGGTTGTGTTAGAATTTGTTAAGCAAGCTGCCTCGGGCCGGGTTTCGCCACGTTCGAAACGCGTATCCCGTCAGCGGTGGTGGCTGGAGGTTACGCCGCGCTAGAACTCATCCCGGTTTCCTGAAATCATGAAGCCGCAGTTGCCGATAGATTCTCGCTGCCAGCAATTCCTTGCAGCTTCTCCGCGAAGCGCAGTCTCAGCATCAGGCCACGCAGCTCGGAGAGACCTCGCATCCGGCCGATGCAGGAATAGCCGGGGGTGCTTCCCGCGGGCTTCGGCAGGTCGTCCATCATCGTGTGACCGTAGTCGGGGCGAAGCGGGATCTGCCAATCGCCACGCCCTTCCGCGCGGCGACGGTCTTGTTCATCGAGCAGGTTCCTGACGACGGCGGGCATGTCCACGGAGCCGGCGAGGTGGTCGGCTTCGTAAAACGATCCGTCCGGCAGTCGTTGCGTGCTGCGGAGGTGGGTGGCGTGGATGCGCGGCGCGAATTCCCTAACCATCTCTGGCAGGTCGTTGTCCGCCCGCGCGCTGAACGAGCCGGTGCAGAAGCACAGGCCGTTCGCCGGGCTGACGGCCATTCCGAAAATCGCCTCGATGTCGCGCGCCTGCGAGACGATGCGCGGCAGGCCGAGCACGTCGGCGACGGGGCCGATGCATTGGGCGCCCGGGGTGGTGGCGCGGCACTTGGCGAGCGCGGCGTCGAGTTTTTCCTGGCTGCGTCCGAGGTAGGCGATGCGCGCGCCCTAGGCTGCCAGATAGTCGGCGGCGGAGCCTGCGAGGGCACCGGTGGCTCCGGTGATGACGAATACGCGGTCGGTGAGGTCGAAGAGGTTTTCCATGGATGTGGAGTGTGGTTTGCGAATGGGCGGTTATGAGAAGAGTTTAAATTTCCGGGAGCGATTTTTTTGAAAACGACGTCGGTATCAAGCCAGTGCCGCTAACAATTTCTCGTGGATGCCGCCGAAGCCGCCGTTGCTGAGGACTGCGATGATATCGCCGGGCTCGGCGGTTTCCGTGACTTTGGCGATGATGGATTCGAGGTTGGGCAAATAGAAGCCCCGGCCGCCGAGGCGGGCGATGTCGGCGGAGAGTTGGTCGGGATCGAGCCGGTCGTTTTCCGGGATTTTGTGGAGGTCCGGGATGGCGGCGACGACTGCGAAATCGGCGGCGGCGAGGGCTTCTGCCAGCTCGGTTTGAAAGACGGCGCGACGGGTGGTGTTAGAGCGTGGTTCGAACAGGATCCACAGCCGCGAGTCCGGGTGGCGCTGGCGCAGGCTCTGCACGGCGAGGCGGATGGCGGTGGGGTGGTGCGCGAAGTCGTCGATGACCTTGATGCCACGGACCTCGCCACGGAGTTCCTGGCGGCGGGCGACGCCGTCGAAGGATTCGAGCCCGGCGCGGATTTCATCCGGCGTGAGTCCGGCGAAGGTGGCGGCGGCGATGGCCATGGCGGCGTTGCGCACGTTGAACTCGCCGGTCATGCCGGTGGAGTAGGGGACGCCACCGAGGGTGAAGGAGCTGCGGTCGGGCTGGTAGCTGACGTTTTCGATGCGCAGCGCGCAATTTTCGCCGAAGCCGATGGTGCTGACGGGGCAGGGCGCGCCCTTCGCGACGTCGAGGCAGTTTTGTTCGTCGCCATTGATGAGGGCGACGCCGCGGCGGGGCACGATGTTGAGGAGGCGGCGGAAGGTGAGTTTGATTTCGTCGAGGTTGTTATAGATGTCGGCGTGGTCGAACTCGACGTTGTTCACCACCACGCACTCGGGCAGGTAGTGGAGGAATTTCGAGCGCTTGTCGAAGAAGGCGGTGTCGTATTCGTCGCCCTCGAGCACGTTGAATTCCGAGTCGGTGAAATGCGCGCCGTGTCCGAGGTTTTTCGGCAGTCCGCCGATCATGTAGCCGGGATCGCGGCCGGCGTTTTTGAGAATCCACGCCAGCATCGAGGAGGTGGTGGTCTTGCCGTGCGTGCCGGAGACGACGAAGTTGCGTTTGCCGCGCAGGAAGAACTCCTTCATCACCTCGGGCAGGGAATGATAGAGCAGCTTGCGGTCGAGCGCGGCCTCGGCCTCGGGATTGCCGCGGGAAATGGCGTTGCCGATGATGACGACGTCGGTGTCGGCGGGGATGTTTTCCTCGGCGTAGCCTTCGGTAAGGGTGATGCCTTGGCCGCGGAGGAAGTCGGACATCGGCGGATAGACGTTGGCGTCGGAGCCGGTGACGGTGAAGCCGCGTTGTTTCATCGCGGCGGCGACGGCTCCCATGGCCGTGCCACAGATCCCTGTGAAGTGAAAATGGTTCTTGTCGGACATCGAAGGGCGCGAGGCTATGCAGCGGAATCCGGCCTGCCAATCAGGAATAGCGGGTCGTAGAAGAGATGGGTCGTATGGGGCTTATGGGACCGATTTCTCAGAAAGTCGGAGCCGCGACGGTGGCGTTTTCCCGCTCCTCGCTTCTGCGGCGGAGGATGCGGTCGGCGGTCTCGGTGACCATTTCCTGGAGCAGCAGCCAGAGGTGCGAGCCTTGGCGGTAGTCGGCGGGGGCGATGTGTTTGACGCGGCCGGCGTGGGTGGAGAGTTGGAAACATTTCCGGAAGGAACGGCCGGTGGCGTCCTCGGGATTGTAAACGGCGATGGCCTGGCCGCCGTTTCTCGCCATCACGGTGAAGCAGGGGACGTCGGTCGGGCCGTCGCCGACATAGACCATGTTTTCAAAGGGAATCGGGCGCTGTTCGGCGGGCATGTGGTCGTTCACGTCCTGGTCGTAGCCGAGCATACCTTTGTTGATGCGGAAGAGATACTGCGTCTTGGTGGTGTGGGAAATGACGCGCTTGGGGAAGCTGATGCCGCCCTTGGAATCCTCGCCGAACTCGCAGCCGAACATCGCTTTGACGAAGGGCTGCAGGCGCGAGCCGTCGAGCAGGGCCTTGAGCCCGGAGGAGATGATGTAGTGCTCGACCTTGATGCCGGCGGCTTCGTGGTCGGGGCGGAGGGCGGCTTTCGGCAGGGCTTCGAAAAGCTCGGGCAGGCCGGGGAAAAACCGCAGGCCGGCACCGAGCTCGGTGAGGCGGGCGTTGCTGACGTTGTCCATGCCAAGGTAGTCGAGCAGGCACTTCAGGTAGGCGAGCTCGCCGTCCCATTTCTCGTCATGGACGAGGGCGTTGCACTTTTTCCAGAACTGCGCGGGATCGATCCCGAACTCGGGGAACAACACGTCGTCCTGCATGTAGCGGGGACTGAGCGTCTGGTCGTAGTCGTAAACCAGCGCGATGGTGTTTTGGGGAGCGGCCATTGGAGATGACGGAGGCTTGCAACGGCGGGCCTCCGCGACAAGGCGCAAATCCGGTCAGGGCGCTTCCTCGGGAGCCAGGAAGGATTTCTGGCAGAGCTCGGCGTATTTCCCGCCTTGGGCGAGGAGGGTGGCGTGGGTGCCCTGTTCGATGACCTCGCCTTTTTCCAGCACGTAGATGCGGTCGGCGTTCTGGATGGTGGAAAGCCGGTGGGCGATGACGAAGGCGGTGCGGTTCTCCATCAGGCGGTCGAGGGCGTCTTGGATCTGGCGCTCGGTCTCGGAATCGACCGACGCGGTGGCCTCGTCCAATAACAGGATTGGAGCGTTCTTGAGCAGGGCGCGGGCGATCGAGAGGCGCTGCTTCTCGCCGCCGGAAAGTTTCACGCCGCGCTCGCCGACGTTGGTGTCGAGCTGCTCGGGGAGCTCCCTGACGAAGCGGTCGGCGTGGGCGGCTTCCAAGGCGGTCCAGAGATCGGCGTCGGAGGCGTCGCGTTTGGCAAGCTGGAGGTTTTCGCGGACGGTGCCGTTGAATAGGAACGGCTCCTGGGTGACGTAGGCGAGGCGGCCTCGCAGCGAGGATTTCGCAAGCGTGCCGATGTCAATCCCGTCGATGGTGATTTCGCCGGAGGTCGCTTCATAAAAGCGAGCCAGCAGGGACAGCATCGTGGTTTTTCCCGCTCCGGTCGAGCCGACCAGCGCGATGGTCTGGCCGGGTTGGGCGTCGAGCGTGACGCCGTGCAGCGTCGGTTGATCCTGATAGGCGAAGGTGACGTTTTCGAAACGCACGTGGCCCGCGATTTCTGCGGGGAGCTCGGTGCCGCGGGTGGAGTTGGGTTCCTCCTCGGCGTCCAGGATGTCGAACACCCGGTCCGCCGCCGCGCGACCTGACAGGATCATCTGATTGAGCGAGTTCAGGCGGTCGATCGGCTCGTAAAACAGCGAGAGGAACAGCAAGAATTTCGTGAAATCCCCGATGGTGAGCTCGCCTTTCATCACCGCGCCGCCGCCGAAGGCGAGGACCAGCACGTAGCCGGTCATCCGCAGGAACGACATGCCCGGTGAGTAAATCGCCCACCATTTCATCATCCGCAGCGTGGCGATTCGCAGCAGGTTTGAAAACTGGTTGAAGCGGGAATGCTCGGCGGACTCCGCCGCGTAGGCCTTGATCTGGCGCACGCCGGAAATGTTGTCGTGGAGCAGGGCGTTCAAATCGGAAGCGGCGTCGCGCTGGTTCCGGTAACGATCGCGGCCCTGGGTCGAATAGATCCACGCGCCCACCACCAGAAACGGCACCGGCAGCGTGGCCCACGCCGCCACGGTGGGATTCAGGAAAAACAGGAAAATCCCGATGCCAAGCACTTGCAGCGCGGCGATCAACCCCTGCTCGATGCCGTCGATGAGCACCCGCTCCATGTTGGTCACGTCCTCGACTACCCGCGTCATGATGTCGCCGGTCCGGCGCGTGTCGAACCACTGAAGTGGAAGGCGCTGGATTTTCTCATAAAGATCCGAGCGGATGTCGAAGATGACCTTCTGCTCGAAAATGTTATTGATGAAAATCCGGACCGCATTGAGCCCGTCCTTCGTCAAGAAACCGAGCAAGGCGACGACGATCCAAAAAGAAAATTCATGATGGCGCGCGGGATTGGGGATGATTTTGTCGATCACGAAACCCGTCGCGTTCGGGAACACGAACACCGCCAGGGTCATGCCGACCGCGCAGAAAAGCTGGGCGGCCGCTAGGCCCGGGTAGAGGCGCAGGTATGAAAAAACGCGGAGAATCGACTTCATGGGAACCCACGAGCGATGCCCGCGCGTGAGTGCTTTGTAAAGCCAAGGTCGAGTGAAGTTTGAAAGTCTTTGAAATTTGGGGTTGCGGAGCCCAATTCCGTCTTCCTAATGTTCCCGCGCACAAGGAATTGACTGCTTACTACAAAAAAACCCCATGTCCAAAGTCTTCGGAATTCTCACCGCTATCGTCCTCGCCCTCGCGGCTGTCGTGTCTTCTAAAAACAAGGAGGAATTCGAGTCGCGCAAAGTAGCAACTCAGAACGAAAAGGATCTCCTCACCAAAAGCGAGGCTCGCCTCAAGGCGGCCAAGGAAGTCCTTGAAGCCTTGCCCATCGAAATCGCTGGCGTGGATGCGGATATCGAAAAGTTGACCGCCACCGAAGCGCCCAAACAAAAATCCAATGACGCCACCAAGGCGCAGATCGACGCCGCCACCGCCAAGATCGCTGCAAACAAGGAGAAGCTCGATGGCATCCGTGACAAGACTTCCAAAATGGGAGATTTGAAGGAACTCTCCTCCAAGATGCGCGCGACCAGCAGCGAGCTCGAGGAATTGGCCCAGTCCATCACCGCCAGCGAGGCCAAACTCTCCGACCTCACCGCCCGGGATACCGCGCTGAAAGCCGACATCGTAGGAACCAAATTCAAAGTCGATACTTTCGCCACCGGCCAGTCGCTTCCTTCCCTGAAAACCCGCATCCGCTCCATCTATCCGAACTGGGGCTTCGTCACCCTGGCCTCCGGCAACAACGTCGGCGTGATGACCAACTCGACCCTCGATGTCGTCCGCGACGGTGAGACCATTGCCAAGCTTCTGGTCACCGCCGTCGAGGCCGGTTCTTCATCCGCCAGCATCTTGCCGGATTCGCTCGCGCCGGACGTCACTCTCCAGGTCGGTGATCGCGTGATACCCGGTCAAGCGGCTGGAAAAGCCGCCAGCAACTGAGCCCCGGAATTTTTCAAACTCCCTTTTAAGGACATCCCATGAAACCCATTCTTTACTCTGTCGTCATCCTCGTCGCCTCTGGTGCGGCAGCCTTCTCCTATATTCAATACGAGGAATTTGTCGCTCTGGAAAAAGATCGGACTGAGACGATTGCCTCCAAAGAGCAGATCATCGCCGATGCGGACGTTGCCGACAAAGACATCAAGGATGAGAAAAAGAAGCTCGCGACCTCCCAGGAAAAGCTCGAGGTGCTCACTCAGGCCGTGTCTTCTCTCAAGTCCACCGGAAACTCGCTCGCGAACGATCTCGCCAAATTGCAGGAAGATATCAAAAGCCAAGATGATGAGTTTGCCCAGCTCAACAAAGCCCTCGAGGAGGTCAACAACATTCTCGCAGATCTCGGCGGTGGCGTGACTCTCGATACATTACCGGAGAAAATCCTAGAGATTGAAGACGACAAGAAGGCCAAGCAGACGAAGCTTGAGGAACTCGGTGTCCTTTTGGAAGGTGCTGAAAAAAGCGTCACCACCAGCCGCGCGGAATCGGATCGCCTCGTCAATCGCCTGATCGATCGCAACTCCCGCATCAGTCGCAATGCCATGGGCGCGGTCGTCACCGCAGTGAACCAGGATTGGGGATTCCTCGTCATCGGTGCCGGTTCGAATTCCGGCTTCGCTCCGCAAACCCCGCTCTTGGTCGAGCGCGACGGAAGGGTGATCGGCCGGGTGCGTCCGTCGGCCATCGAGGCGACCCAGACCATCGCAGAGATCGACCTTGAGAGCCTCTCTTCGGGCGTGCGTCTCCAGCCCGGTGACCGGGTGATCCTCGCCCAGCCGGTGACCAACTGATTCAACTATTTATTCCCAAAAGCTCCGCAGGCTTGCATGCTGCGGGGCTTTTTTTATGTTCGGGCATGAAACGTAATTTCTGCCTGTTCCTCCTCGTCCTTTCCGCCGGCTTCGGCTTTACCTCCTGCGCCGAAGAGCCCGTCAAGAGGCCGGTGGGCCCGGTCTCCGAGACCAGCAAAATCCCGTGGAACAGCCCGGTGGCCGGTCAAGGTCAGGGCCAGTTCGGCATGATGCCGCAGAACCAATACCGCCGCTGAGTTTCCCGGCGGATCAATCCCGGTGATAGGGCGATCCGCTTTTCAGCGACGCCACCCGGTAGAGCTGCTCTAGCAGCACCAGCAGCGCCAGCTCGTGCTGCAAGGTGAAAGGGGAAAGCGTGAGGATCAGGTCGCACTTCGCGCGCAGCTCCTCGTTGTGTCCGTCCGCCGCGCCGATGAGGAACGCCACGGTCTTGACGTCGCCGCGCATCTCTAACGATTCAAGCTTGTCGGCGAACCTGCGGGTGGTCAGGCACTCGCCGCGCTCATCCAGGGCGATCCGAAAGCAGCCCTGCGAACGCTCTAGCAAGCGTTCCGAAACCTCGTCACGGCTGCCCGCCTTGATCACGACCAACTCGTGCCCGCCGCCGCGCGACAGACGTTTCAAATACTCTTCCACTCCCGCCTTGGCATAAGCAAGCGCGGGTTTTCCGGCGACGATGAGACGAATTTGCATGCGGTGCTTCAAAGCTTGCCCGATCCCCGCCGCCGCGCCAGCCTCAATCCATGATGAAGCTCTTGATTGTGCCGTTGATTTTCTCCGTCGCCGCCTGTGCCAGCGGCCCCGGACCTGTTACTCCTGAAAACCTGACCGAACGTCAGATGCTGGGACTGCTCGAAAAATTCGATCGTTGGGACGATGATGGCGATGGTGAGTTGACCGCGAAAGAGGTGGACCACGGCATCAATCGCTTCAAGGGCACGCCGATGAAGGTCCATTACACCGGCAAGCAGGTTGTCGATTTCTATGACACCGACCACAGCGGCACCGTCTCGCTGCGGGAAGCGCAGGCCGGCTATCACCGCGCGGACGAGGTGGAGGGGCGGCTTGCGCGATGAGTTCCATTTACGAATCTGACAAGCTTGTCGCGGAATATCTGTTATTCCATTTCGGCGGGCCGGAGGAAATCCTGACGCCGGATCGCGCCTGGCCTTCGGGTATGCGCGAGGCCTTGGATTTCCCCCGTCGCACGGTGGCGCATTTTTCGCCCGGAACCGTCGGACGCGGCCTCGACCTCGGATGTGCCGTGGGCCGCTCGACTTTTGAAATGGCGCGGAATTGCCGGACCGCGCTCGGCATCGACTACTCCCACGCCTTCATCCACGCCGCGGAATGCCTGAGGCGCGGCGAGACGGTTGCTTATGAACGCCGTGAAGAAGCGTCCGTTGTGACGTGTCTCGAAGCGCGCGCGCCTGCGGAAATCGATGCCGCCAAGCTGGCCTTCCATCAGGGCGACGCGATGAACCTGCCGGCTGATTTGGGCACCTACGACCGGGTCCATGCCGCGAATCTGATTTGCCGCCTGCCCGAACCGCTTCGTCTGCTAGGCCGGCTGCCGGACCTGGTGAAACCGGGCGGCGAGCTGGTCCTCGCCACTCCCTGCACGTGGCTTGAGGAATTCACCCCGCCGCAGAACTGGCCCGTTAGCGGGACTTTCGAGTGGCTGCAAGCGATGCTCGCGCCGTCCTTTACGCTGTTGCGTCAGGCGGACGAACCCTTCCTGATCCGCGAAACCGCCCGCAAGTTCCAGTGGACCACCTCGCTGGTCACCGTCTGGCAGAAAAAATAGTCGAGGGCTTCAATCCGCGCTTCGGCTTTGAGAAACGGACCGAAGTCCTCGACTGTCTTGAGGCTTGGCCGGGGTGATGTGCGGGGGCCTGAGATACATCGGTTGCGGCGACTCGGTGAGCCATTTCTCACTGACTTCCGGGCGCGTCGCCTGCCACGCCTGCCACAGCCGTTCCGCATTCGGAAATTCGAGCCGCACCTGCGCTTGAAGCTTCGGCGGCAGGGGGAAGCGTCCGGGTTCCTCGAAGGAAATAACCGATAGTCCGTCAGCGATCGCCTCCGCGACGATGACTTCCAGCCCGCTCGCTTCGGTGAGCTCGGGCTCGGCCAGCAGCCGGGATTTCTCCATTCTAGCCGTCCAGAAACTGCCGCGCCGCGCGTCACCGATGGCCAGGCAAGCCGCTCCATTTTGAGCCGACGGCACCGCGAGGATCGACGGCACCGCCACCGCCGGACAACCGCAAGCGATCGCAACTCCCTGGGCGGCGGCGATTCCCACCCGTGTGCCGCTGTAACTCCCCGGCCCGCTGCCGACGAGGACGAGGCCGACCACGGACTCCTTCCTCGCGTCGAGCAGTTCCTTGAGCGGGGAGAATAGAACTGCGTTATGGCTGCGGTCGCTGGTGAATTCGCGTTGTTCCAGATGCCCGCCCGGCTCGATGGCCGCGAGCGAGGCGCGGGGCGTGGAGGTCTCAATCACTAGGGTGAAGGTGCCGATCATGGCGCGAGGCTAATGGCCGACCCGCCGACCCGCCAGCCTGCTTTCAAATAATGGCTTCAGTCTTTGAAAAGCCAGTGTGCGGACATCGCGTGGGTTGCCATTTCGGACTGCGTGGGACAGGTCGGAAGCAGTCCAGATCGCCTCCTTTTTTGTCTACGCAACAAAAGATCGCGGGCACGGTCGGGTAGAACGCCGAAAATAGAGGTCTATCCCATCGAATCCATCGCATGCGGATTGCCACGCGTGCGCAGGCTGGTGGTCGTCACCAAGCAAACCTGGTTCACAATCTTCGAACTCCCAGGTCTCAGACCCGCAGTCCCCTACAACTTGGTCTGCAAAAAGGCCCTCAAATGAAAAAGCCGTGCGCCGCCGTCAGGAAAATCCGCTATTGACCTTGACGGGGCGGGGGGGTGGCGGGCCTTATAGCCCATCCGTAATACCCGCATGCGATTCCCTACAGCTCCCTCACTCCCCATGCCGCGCGGCGTGGGTCAATTCGCCGCCCTCACCTCACTCGCCCTTGTGGCGCTTGCAGGGACCCTGCACGCGCAGGATTTCGAGGGGAAAAACATTTCCGAAGTGGCGATCCGCTATCAGGGAGCAAAGACGGTGGACGAAGCCCGCTTGCGGAACCTCATGGCGTCCAAGACCGGCACGCCCTACCGCTCGGAGAATCTCGATAACGACATCAAGTCGCTTTACGAGTCCGGCCTGGTGGACGACGTGCGTTTCCTCGCGGAGCCGGTGGGGGACAGCGTGAAGTTGATCGCCGAGGTGACGACGCGTCCGGCGCTCGGTGGCGTGGGATTTGTCGGAAACTCCACTTTTACCGATCAGAAGCTCGCCAAGGAATCGAAGATCAAGGCGGGCGGCGCGCTCAGCGACGAGCAGATCCTCGAAGCGCGGCGCAACATCGAGAAATACTATCAGGGCTACGGCTACCCTGACGTGACGGTCACTCACCGCACGCAAGCGACCGGACAGGCGGGATTGTCCGACCTGATTTTCGTGATCGACGAGGGTCAGAAGAACGAGGTTCGTAAAATCATTTTCCAAGGAAACAACGCGTTCACCGACCTAGAGCTCCGCAAGGAGATGAAGGTGAAGCAAAAAGGCTGGTTCTCGTGGCTGACCAAGTCCGGCCGTTTCGAGTCGAACGAGTTGGATTCCGATCTCGACAAGGTTCTCGATTACTATCGCAACAAGGGCTATCTCCGCGCGAACAGCCCCGGTATCAACCGCGTTCCCGTGGGCGACGGCAGCGTGGACCTGGTGATCCCGATCAACGAGGGGGAGCGCTACACGGTCGCGGGTGTCGGCTTCGGCAAGATGACCGTCTTCAAACCCGAGGAACTCTATCCGTCACTGACTCTCGTCGGTGACTCCGCCTACTCTTCCAAGAAGATGCGTGACGACATGACCATGATCCGCAGCTTCTACGGATCGCGCGGCTACGCCGATGTCCTGGTGACGCCGGATATTCGCGACGCCGGTCCTAACCGGGTGAACATCACCTACCGTATCACCGAGGGATCGCGCTTCAAGGTAGGCCGCGTGAACATCGCGGGTAACACCAAGACCAAGGACAAGGTGATCCGCCGGGAAATCCCGCTTCAGCCGGGTGATATGTTCAACTCCGTCGAGCTCGAAACGACCAAGGCCCGTCTCACGAACCTGCAATATTTCAGCGACGTCCAAACCACTGGCTCGCCGGGCGGTTCCGGATACCGCGACGTGAACGTGCTCGTCGAGGAAAAGGCGACCGGCTCCGTGGGCGTGGGTGCGGGCTTCAGCTCGATCGACAGCATCGTGGGCTTCGTCACGCTTGAGCAGACCAACTTCGACTTGTTCAACCCATGGAATTTCACCGGTGGCGGCCAGCGCTTCGGGATGAATCTGCGTGCGGGTGCCGAGCGCTCCGAGTTCAGCGTCTCGCTGGTGGAACCTTGGTTCATGGACCAGCAGCTGTCTTTGGGTGGCGAGCTTTTCTTCAAGGAATCGTCCTATTTCAGCGACTACTACGACCAGACCAACATCGGTGGCGCGATCTCTCTCAGAAAGCCTCTCGGCGCGAAGAGCTCGATCAAGGGCGAATATCGCCTGGAGCAGGTCGAAATCGACTCGGAAGTGGATTCGAGCGACGTCTATCCGGCCGGTCCCAACGGTCCGAGCGGTGCCAACTCCGAGCTTTCCGAGGAAAACATCGGCGGCGATTACCTGCGCAGCGCCCTGGCGGTGAACTATCTTTATGATAGCCGCGACAGCAGCATCCAGCCGCGCACGGGGCACAAGGTTGACCTCGGTCTCACTTATGCCGGTTTGGGCGGCGACGTCGATACCTTCACGCTTTCCGCGCAAGGCCAGAAGCACTGGAACTTGAAGTGGGACACGATCCTTTCGCTCAGCGGGGAGCTTGCCTTCGTGGACAGCATCGATGGCGAGGTTCCGATTTTCGAGCGGATGTTCCTTGGCGGTGGCCGGACGCTGCGCGGATTCGAGTTCCGCGATGTCGGACCGCGTGACACGGGCTACACCGACGAGGTTTACGGCGGCAACTCGCTGGGTTACGCCACGGTGGAATACACGGTTCCGATCATCGAAAACATCCGCGCTGCGGTGTTCTCCGACACGGGCTTCGTGAATGCCGACAGCTGGGATCCCAGCCCGAGCGATATCTACAGCGACGTAGGCGTCGGCATCCGCCTGAAGCTGCCAATCAGTCCGCTGCCGCTGGCGCTCGACTACGCGATTCCGATTTCCTCGCCGGATGACGAGGCGGACAAGGGCGGCCAGTTCAACTTCTCGCTCAGCTCGCAGTTCTAACGTGGCGGCGGTTTCCAACCGCCATGCCGGTTCTATCAAGCGGGGCCTTCTCACGAAGGCCCCGCTTTTTCGCGCAAGTGCGGCAGAGCCGCGTTTCCCATCTAGACAATACCCGTCAGCCGGGCTAAGGACATTCATGATTTCCCCTGCGATGATCACCGGTGAAACCTCATGGACACGGATGAGCGAAGGAATTGAAAAAGTTAAAGACCGTCTCCGCCGTGCCACCGCGCTGCTTGAAGCCGCTGGACTGCCTTATGCCGTCATCGGTGGCAATGCCGTGGCCGCCTGGGTATCCCGGGTTGACGATTCCGTGGTTCGCAACACCCGCTCTGTGGATTTACTGGTGCGCCGCGAGGATATGGATGCGATTATCAATGTCATGGCCAGGGGCGGTTTCAGGTATCGGTCGGTTTCCATCCTCGGTGGAAAGGGCCGGATTGAAATGTTTCTGGATGGCCCCGGAGCGAAGGCCCGTGATGGCGTCCACCTGATTTTCTCGGGAGAAAAGGTCAGCCCGGAATCTCTCGAACCTTCCCCTGATGTAGAGGAAATCGATGCTTCCCATTCGGATTTCCGGCTCGTCGATCTGGATGCGCTGGTCACGATGAAGCTCACTTCCAATCGCCGTAAAGATCAGGTGCATCTCTTGGATATGATGGAAATCGGAATGCTGGATGAGAGCTGGTTAGAACGGGTTCCTATTTCGCTGCGGGACCGGCTGCAGGCCCTTCTGGATGATCCGGAGGGTTAGACCTAGTGGTTGGAAACCGCCGCCACGGCGTCCGCGATGCGCAGGCCGTCCATCGCCGCGCTGACGATGCCGCCGGCGTAGCCCGCGCCTTCGCCGCAGGGATAGAGGCCTTGGATTTCCGGGTGCTCGAGAGTGTCGTCCCGGCGGGGGATTCGGACCGGTGAGCTGGTGCGGGTTTCAAATCCTAGCAGCAGGGCCTCGCTGGAGACGTAGCCGTGGATCTGCCGGCCGAACAAACGGAGTCCCTCGCGCATCCGGCTGGTGATCCACTCCGGCAGCAGGTCGTGTAGAGGTGCGGATTTGGTGCCTGGAAAATAACTGGTATCCGGCAGGCTTGAGGAAATTTTCCCGTCGAGGAAATCGGTGACGCGCTGGCCCGGAGCGACCTGGCCGCCGCCGCCGGCGATCTTGGCGGTGCGCTCGAGTTCCTTTTGGAAAACCAATCCGGCGAGCACGCCGTGTTCCTTGACGAGTTTCTGCAAGTCCTCGGGCTCGACGGTGGCGACCATGCCGGAGTTCGCGAACGGCGAGTCGCGGCGCGACAGGCTCATGCCGTTGACGACCACCTCGTCATTCTCGGTGGACGCCGGGACGATCCAGCCCCCGGGGCACATGCAGAACGAATGCACGCCGCGGCCGCGGATCTTGGTGGCTAACCGGTAGCGCGCGGCGGGCAGCAGCCGCGGGCGTTCCTGGCCGAAGTTGAGATGATACTGCGTGCGGTCGATGAACGGCTGCGGGTGCTCGATGCGGAAGCCCACGGCGAAGGGTTTAGGATCTAGCAGGATGTTTTTTGCCGCCAGCAGGCGGTAGATGTCGCGCGCCGAGTGGCCGGTCGCGAGGATCACCGAGTCCGCCAGGATCTCCTCGCCGGATGCGGTGAGCACGCCGCGGATGTGGTTTCCGCTGATCAGGAAATCGGTGACCTTGGTTTGAAAGCGGACTTCGCCACCGGCGGCGATGATCGAGTTGCGGATCGCCTTGACGACGTTAGGCAGCAGGTTCGAGCCGATGTGCGGGTGGGCGTCGGTGAGGATTTCCTCCGGCGCGCCGTGGGCGACGAGCACTTCGTAAACCTTGGCGACCGGCCCGCGTTTGGTGGCGCGGGTGTAGAGCTTGCCGTCCGAGAAGGTGCCCGCACCGCCCTCGCCGAAGCAGTAGTTGGACTCCTCGATCACCCGGCCCTCGCGGAGCAGGGGTGCGAGGTCGAAGCGCCGGGCGCTGGCGTCCTTGCCGCGCTCCAACAGGATCGGTTTCAGTCCGTTTTCAAGGCAACGCAGCGCGGCGAACATTCCCGACGGGCCGCAGCCGACGATGACCACCGGCCGGACGTTAGGCGAGAGGGCTGGCACGGACCATTGCGGCGTCTCGTCCGGGGGGAGGGGGCCGTCGAGCGCCACATCCAGTCGGAGCTGCACCTTGACGGCGCGTTGGCGGGCGTCGATCGAATGCTTGCGCAGTTTGATCCCGCCGATGCGCGCGACCGGAATTCCAAGCTTGATCGCTGCGGCTTGGTGGCGGGCGGCATCGTCCTCGGATTTCTCCAACGGCAGGACGACATCGACGGTTTCTATCAGAGGTTCCACAGTGGTTTGGAATGGGCTTCAGCCACGGATGGCGCGCTTCTGGCCGGCGTCATCGACGCTGACAAAGGTCACCCGGGTCGAGAAAATGGGCATCGATCCGGCCTTTTCGTCGATGACCTTCACCGCGTAGGTGGTGCTGGTGTTGCCCTCGCTTTCGCGGTCGCAGGAAATTTTCAGGATCGTGCCGTCGCGCACGCTGTGGTGGAATTCCACGGTGTCCATCGCCACGGTGACGAACTGGCAATGCGGGTAGTCGAGGCTTGCGGCGATCCACGACGCCTCGTCGATCCACGCGAGCATGCGGCCGCCGAAGAGGAATCCGTAGTGATTCAGGTCGCCGGGAAGAACAAGTCGGTGCGTGTCCATGGTCACCAGCGGCGGCGCTTGCTCTCCTTGTAAATGGCGGCGTCTAGCGAGTAGCCGCCGGCTCCTGACAGGATGATGGTGATCACCGGGATCAAATACATCAGCGCCAGTTCCTTCGATCCTCCGGCACCTGCGGAGAACCACGGGTCCGCCGCGTGCGCGCCGAAAGCGGCGACCACCATCGCGAAGCCGAACACGAACGCTGCGGGGCGCGTCATCAGCCCGAGGACTAGCAGTGCCGAAGCCACGACCTCCGCGCCGATGAGCATCAACAGGCTGACCTGCGGCGACATCAGGCTGAGAGGAAACACCTCCGATTGATAGAAACCCTTTTTGAGGATCGCCTGGAAATTCTCGATCTTCGGAATGCCGTGACCGAAGAGCATCATCAGTCCGACCATGGCGCGGAGTGCGAAAGACCCGAGCGATGCGGTCGCGTCACGGGTGCCGCAGTCAAAGAGGAATTTTTTCATGAGGCCGAGGAGGGTGCTTGTTTTGCGGAAATCGTGATTCGTTTGAGCCGGTTATCTCCTTGCGGAGAATTCGAGACGATTTGCGGATCGTCGGCGAGGATATTGTGAACCAGGCGCCGGTAGTAAGCATTGAGCGGACGCATCTGGAGCGGCTTGCCGGTGGCTTTCACCCGCTCGGCGATTCCCTTGATTTCTCCGGCGAGGTGGTCTTCCTGGATGGACCGGAAATGCTCGCAGTCCACCTTGATGCGCTCCGCCTTGGGCGCGTGCCGGCGGACGATCCGGTTGACGAGGTATTGGAGGTCGTCGAGGCGGTCTCCGTCCTTGCCGATGATCGCCTCGCTGTCTCCCGAGTGAATTTGCAGGCATGGGCCGTCATGGGTTTCCTGGAGCTCGATTGTCGCCGTGAAGCCGAGGTGCCCGAGCATCGTGTCGAGCACCTTGGTTGCTGATTCCACCGTGGTCATGGCGGGAGGTTAATCACATCCTCGGCCGGGTCAATCACCCCGGGCTTCTTTGTGCTCGAAATGCCCGCCGATTTCCGCCGCGAAGTCCGCCAGCTTGTGCTTTTCCGCCGCCGTAAACTCGTAAGGCGCGAACTTCCCGATCCCGAGCGTGCCGATGACCTTGCCGGACGCTTTGGAGAAAACCGGCACTGCGAGCGAGCCTGACACGCCTGTTTCCCGCGCGTCGGGCTTGGCGACGCCGCCCAGGTCCTGTTGGAGATTGCAGAGTTCCACCGGTTCCCCGCGCTCGGCGGCGGCTCCGGCGATGCCTTTGCCGAAGGGGATCGTCGAAATTTTATCCATCAGGCTCTCCGGCACGCCGATCTGGCAGACGAGGGTTAGCGTTTGCCCGTTGGGCGCGGCCTGGTGAATGGTTCCGGTTTGGCAGCCGAAGTCGGCTAAAATGGAGCCCAGCATCGCTTTCCAGTCTGCATCGTTCGTCATGGCCTTGGAACTATCACGGGTTAGCCGCTTCGTCATCATCCATTTGAGTGGTGAATTACGCTTGGCACCGCCCCTCATCTTGGCCAAAGCTCCCGCGGCATGAAGAAACCCAAAGCATTTTTCTTCGCGCTGGCAACCTGTGTGCTCGTCTTACAATCAAAAACCGCAATGGCCGCTGGAGCTGAAATCAAAGAGGAGCATTATGGATCGATGCCCGACGGGCGAAAAGTGAGGATTTTCACACTCACCAACCCAAACGGACTCCGGGCCAAGGTCACCGAATACGGGGCGATCCTGGTCTCGATGGAAGCCCCCGACAAATCCGGGAAATCCGCGGATCTCACCCACGGTTATGATAGTTTGGACGGCTGGTTGACCAACACGTCTTATTTCGGCGCGACGGTGGGTCGTTTCGGAAACCGCATCAAGGACGGCAAGTTCACCCTCGATGGCAAAAATCACACTCTTGCCACTAACAACGACCCCGGCGGCATCCCGTGCCACCTGCACGGCGGTCTGACCGGCTTCGACAAGGTGCTCTGGTCGGGAAAGATCACCGGCGAAAACCAAGTCGAGTTCTCCTATACCGCCAAGGACGACGAGGAAGGCTATCCCGGAAACCTTGCGGTCAAAGTCACCTACACTCTCACCGACGACAACGAGCTCAAGTGGGAGGCGCGCGCGACCACCGACGCGCCGACGATCCTCAACCTCGTCCATCACACCTACTGGAACCTCGCGGGCGATCCCGCCAAGTCGATCGCCGACCACGTCCTGATGATCGATGCGGACGCGTATCTTCCCACCGACGCCGGTCTCATCCCGACCGGGAAAATTGATCCCGTGGCCGGGAATCCCATGGACTTCACCAAGCCGGCGACCATCGGTGACCGCATCGACGCCGACTTCGAAGCCCTGAAATTCGGTGGCGGTTACGACCATGCGTGGGTGCTGAAAAAAGGCGGTGGAGTACGTCTCGCGGCTAGATTGAAGGATCCCAAGAGCGGGCGGGTGATGGAGGTTTTCACCAATCAGCCGGCCATCCAGTTTTATGCCGGTAATTTCCTCGATGGTAAAGCTGTCGGCAAAGGCGGAGTCGCTTACGCCCGCCGCACCGCCCTCTGTCTGGAGACCGAGGGATTCCCCGACGCCCCTAACCAGCCGTCATTCCCGTCTCCGGTACTCCGCCCCGGCGAGACCTACAAGCACACGATGATCCACAAGTTCTCCGCCGAGTAATCCGGTCCACCCCGGCGCTCGGACTCTGATCCCCCCAACGCATCCTGTCTCCTTACGAACCCCAAGTAGAAACCTGATATTAATATGCTTAATTTATTCATTGTTCCTTTCATCGCCTCGATCAGCGGCAGCGGAGGCGGCACCATGGGAAGCGGCCTCAAGTTCGATCTCGATCTGGTCGATTGGGTCATCCTCGCCATCTATTTGGTGTTTGTCATCGGTATCGGCTTTGCGCTGAAACGCCAGAGCAAGACCGCGGAGGATTTCCTGCTTTCGGGCCGTTCGATCCCCGGTTGGATCACCGGTCTCGCGTTTATTTCGGCGAACCTCGGCGCGCAAGAACTCATCGGAATGGCGGCATCCGGCGCCGAGTATGGTATCATGACCTCCCACTTTTATTGGGTGGGGGCGATTCCGGCGATGGTGTTCCTCGGTATATTCATGATGCCGATGTATTATGGGTCCAAGGCCAAGTCGGTGCCTGAGTATTTGAAAATGCGCTACGACGAGCGCACCCGCGTTTTCAACTCGGTCTCGTTCGCATTCATGACGATTTTTTCGTCCGGTATCTCGATGCACGCGCTCGCCGATTTGCTCACCACGCTGGTCGGGTGGAATTACTATGGCTGGCTCGTCGTCACTTCGGTGATCGTCCTGGCCTATGTCCTCAAAGGCGGCTTGAGCTCGGCGATCTATAACGAAGTGCTGCAATTCTTCATGATCGTCTTCGGCATCGCGCCGCTGGCCTATCTGGCCCTGAAAAATGTCGGTGGCTGGGACGGCCTCGTTACCAAGCTGCAGGCATCCCCGCTCGGTGATGGAGCCATTCATTCGTGGGCGCAAACCGCCACCGGCGACAATCCGATGGGTGTGCCGTGGTATGGCATCATCTTCGGCCTCGGCTTTGTTCTTTCCTTCGGTTACTGGACCACGAACTTCGCAGAAGTGCAGCGCGCGCTGGCCGCGAACTCGATGGGAGCAGCCCGCCGCACACCTATCGTCGGAGCGATTCCTAAAATGTTGTTCCCGGCGATCGTCATCCTTCCCGGCATGATCGCCTACGCGCTCACCTTGGACGGCGCCTCTAGCGGCTACGCGATTCCTGCGAAGCTTGATGCAAATGGTGTTGCCATGCTCGACAGCGCGGGCAGAGCGGTGATGAATTACAATCAGGTGCTGCCCTCGATGATCCTCCACTATTTCCCGAACGGGCTGTTGGGACTGGCGCTTACCGCGCTCATGGCATCCTTCATGTCCGGCATGGCGGCGAACGTGACTGCGTTCAATACCGTATGGACCTATGACCTCTACTCGCAGATGACGGGCGGCAAGAAGACCGACCGGCAGCTTTTGAACATGGGCAAAGTCGCCACCATCGCCGGCATCATCCTGGCCATGGGTTGCGCGCTGATCGCGGCGAAGTACAACAACATCATGGCGATTCTCCAGTTGGTCTTCGGCTTCGTGAACGCACCGTTGTTCGCAACTTTCCTGTTGGGGATGTTCACCAGGCGTTCCAACAATGCGGGGGCGTTCTGGGGCCTGTTGATTGGCACTGGCACCGCGGTGGTTTTCCATGGCCTGTCCTGGGTCACCGGCAATGGACCTGGTGTCAAGGGTGCATGGATTTCCCAGGTTTTCGAGTATCCAAAGGATCTCTCGCAAAGCTTCATGGTGGCCATTGTCGCCTTCAGCGTTACCTTCATCATCAACGCCGGCCTCTCGCTCACTTCCGGGCGCAACAAGACGGATGAGGAACTTGCCGGTCTGGTTTATTCTCTCACACCCAAACAACTGTCAGGTCACGAAGCATGGATCATGCGGCCCGCAGTGCTTGGGACCATCGTCATGATCGCTGCGATCGCTCTCAATATCATCTTCTGGTAAAACCACCAACCCACTACTCCCATGGACCTTCGACTTCCGATTGGCATCATCTTCACCATCTACGGATTTATCCTGATCGGGTATGGACTCATCACAAAAGGCAGTAAGATTTACGAGAAATCGCTCAATATCAACGTCAACATCTGGTGGGGAATCCTACTCCTCATCTTCGGTCTGGTGATGTATTATTACGCAAAACGCGGCAAAAAATCCTGAGGTCGAATCACCGCACTTGTGAAGATTTCCCTCTATACCGGCGGCCTCGTCCAGACGAACGGCTACCTCGTCGAGACTCCCGACGGCAATCTCCTCATCGACGCGCCCGAGGGAATCGCCGAGTGGATCACCCGCCGCGGCGTGCGCGTCGATGACGTGCTGCTCACCCACCAGCACTACGACCACGTCACCGACGCCGCGGCGCTCAGAGCCCTCGGTGCCCGGCTTTACGCTTACGCCGACTATTCCAAGGACCTCACCTTGGAATCGATGGCCCGCTCGTGGGGGCTGCCGATCTCGGTGACTCCCTATCAAATCGACCGGTTGTTCGTGATGACCCAACCGCTGCGGATCGCGGGGCTGGAAATCTCCCTCGCCCACGTCCCCGGTCACTCGTCCGACAGCGTGACGTTCTATCTGGCGGATCACGGGGTTGTGTTCTCGGGCGACACGCTTTTCGCCGGCTCCATCGGCCGGACGGATCTTCCGGGCGGCAGCACCACGGAGTTGCTAGACGGCATCGCCAGCCACCTCATGACCTTGCCTTCCGAGACGCGCGTGCTGCCGGGGCACGGGCCTGGGACGACCATTGGCGGGGAAGCGGTGGGAAATCCCTATCTGGATTGAGGCTCCCAACTGAGACAGCCGGGACATATTCCCGCTCACAGCGCGGCGGCGATTTTCTCCAGGCCTTCGAGCATCCGCGCGCGCGGGCAGCCGAAGTTGAAGCGGATCCAGCCGGGCCAGCCGAAGTAGGCTCCGTCGGATAGAAAGAGTCCGGCATATTTCTCGAAGTGCTGCGCGGGGTTCTCCACACCCATGCCGCGCGCGTCGATCCAGGCGAGGTAGGTGGCCTCGCCGGCCCGCACGGACAATCCGGGGCAGCGGGTGTTGATGAAGTCGACGAGGAGGTCGCGGTTGGCTTTCAGGTAGTCCATCAGCTCCAATCGCCACGGTTCGCCCTCGCGGTAGGCGGCCTCGGCGGCGTAGTAGGAGAGGGCGCTGATCTCGGAAAGCGTGTGGCCGCGCACGGCGGCGAACTTGCGGCGGATGCTGTCGTCCGGGATCACGGCGAAGGCGTAACCGAGGCCGGCGATGTTCCACGTCTTGCTCGGGGCGAGCAGCGTGATCGTGCGCTTGGCGAGGTTTTCCGGCAGGTTCAACGCGGAGAAGTGCGGGGTGGCGGTCTCGTCGAAAACGAGGTCGCAGTGGATCTCGTCGGAGACGAGCACGAGGTCGTGGGTCTCGCAGAAGACGGCGAGTTTCTCCATCTCCGCAGCGGAGAAGACGCGGCCTAACGGGTTTTGCGGGTTGCAGAGTAGAAAGACCTTTGTTTCCGCAGTCACGGCGTTTTCCATGGCCTCCCAGTCGAAGCTCCATTGTCCGTCGGCGAGCGCGTGATCGACAGTGATGAGCGAGACATGCGCGTCGTGATGGACGCCGATGAATGGCGGATAAACCGGGGTGCAGGTCATGACCGCGTCGCCGGGTTGGCAGAACGCCCGTGCGGCGAGCGAAAGCGCGGGCACCAGGCCGCCGAGGTGGATGATGTGCTCCAGCGGCACGCCCGCTCCACGGCGGTCTCGCAGATAAGTGATGACGGCCTCGTTCAATCCCTCATGCGGCTGGGCATAGCCGAAGACGCCGTGGTCCACGCGCTTGTGCAGCGCGTGGAGGATCGCGGGGGCGGAGGCGAAATCCATGTCCGCGACCCAGAACGGATCGAGCTCAGGACGGCGGTCGTATTTGATGCAGCCGGTCCCGCGGCGCTGAATCAGGGAGTCGAAGTCGAAATGCATGGCGCGGGACTTGTGGCGGTGCGGCGGGGAAGTTTCAAGTCCGGGGTTTTGCCAGGAGGACGGGCGACGGGATGATGAAGCGCGAGCCGGGTCGCTAACATATCATACCGGTCACTCGCCTTGCAGCACCTCGACTCCGCGCCCCTGGAGTTTCTCGATGAACTCTTTGTCAGCGGCTTTGTCAGTGACAAGGCAACTGAGGTCCGCGACTTCCGCGAAGAAGAAGGCGGCCTTTTGACCCAGTTTGGAATGGTCGGCGAGGAACACCACGTCCTCCGAGTTGGCGATGACCCGCTCTTTAAAGGCTGCCTGCCGGGCGTTGCTCTCGCTGGCACCGCGTTCGAGATGGAGCCCGTTTCCCGAGAAGAACATCCGGTGGATGTTATAGCGTTGCAGGGACTTTTCGGCCGTCAGTCCGATGAACGAGCGCGACTTGGGGTCGAACAAACCGCCGGTGCAGATCAGGTCGAGATTCGGCCGGTCGGCCAGCGCGGTGAACACGTTGAGCGCGTTGGTCAGGATGGTGAGTGGCAGGTCCGGCAGGAATTCCGCGAGCGTCAACACCGTCGAGCTCGCATCGAGGAAAATCGTCTCGTTCGCCTGGATCCGGCTCGCCGCCAGACGGGCGATCGCCTGTTTGTCCTCTCGCCGGATCGCCTGGCGCTCGGTGAAGGGGAGTTCTCCGCGGATTCGCTCCGGACGGCTCGCCCCGCCGTGGGTCCGGATCAGCTCGCCGCGTTTCTCGAGGATTTCGAAATCCTTGCGGACGGTTTCATCCGTGACGCCGAGATCCGCCGCAGTCTCCATGGTGCGCAAAGATCCCGTTCCGTTGAGGAGTTCTAAAATCCGGCGTTGGCGGTCGATGGCGAGCATGATTGGGGAAAATCTTTGTTTTGTTGGGAATTTTTGGTTTTTAAGTTGACTTGTCAATCATATCCAACAAAAACAAACCCACAGATGGCCGCACCGATTTCCCAATCCACGCCCCGCGCAGTCGTTGAGCACCTTGTTCGGGAGCAAGTTTACGCCAGCATGGGGCTCTCCCTACCCGCCGCGTCGAAGGCTCCCAACGCGTTGCTCGTCAACATTTCCGCCCGCCACTGCCACCTGACGCAGGCCGCCGTTGAAGCGCTTTTCGGTCCCGGACACCAGCTCACGCCAATGAAGGGTCTCTATCAAAACGGCCAATACGCCGCCAAGGAGTCCATCACCCTCATCGGACCGCGCAGCCGGATCATTTCCAATCTCCGCATCCTCGGTCCCTGCCGGGATCTCAACCAGGTCGAGCTCGCCTACACCGACGCGATTTCCCTCGGCTTCGACATTCCGGTCGCCATGTCCGGCGCGATCAAGGGCACTCCCGGCTGCATGCTGATGGGCCCGCACGGTTATTTCCAAATGGACGAGGGCGTCATCCGCGCCCAGCCGCACGTCCACATGCATCCTGATGACGCCGCTTTCTACGGCGTCAAGCACCTCGACACCATGAAACTGAAAGTCCACGGCCCGCTTGCCATGACTTTCGACAAACTCGTCGTCCGCGTGGATCCCTCGTTCAAACTCGAAGTCCACATCGACACCGACGAGGGCAACGCCTGCGGCCTCAAGCCCGACACTTTCTGCGAACTCACCAAGTAATCTCAATCCAATCCCACATCACCAACTAACATTATGAGCACTGCACTCGGCATGATCGAAACCAAAGGCTACGTCGGCAGCGTCGAAGCCACAGACGCAATGGCCAAAGCTGCCAACGTCGAACTTGTGAAACAAATCCAAACCGGCGGTGGCTTCCTCACCGTCCTCGTCAAAGGCGACGTCGGCAGCGTGAAAGCTGCCGTTGACGCGGGTGCCGAAGCCGCCGGTCGCGTCGGCGAACTGGTTTCCTCGCACGTCATCGCCCGGCCGCACGCCGAGCTCCTCAGCCAGTTCGGCATCGCCTGATCCTCAATTCCAACCAATCTAACTTACCACTACCATGGCCAAGCAAGCAATCGGCATTATCGAAACCAAAGGTTTCGTCGCCCTCATCGAAGCCTCCGACGCCGCCCTCAAGGCCGCCGATATCAAAATGACCGGCTGGGATAAAATCGGCTCCGGCCTTGTCACTGGTTTCTTCACCGGCGACGTCGCCGCAGTGAAAGCCGGCCTCGACGCCGCCGCTGCGGCCGGATCCAAGATCGGCACTGTCACCTCGGTGCAAATCATCCCGCGTCCGCACGACGACCTGTCGAAGCTCGGCACCTGGATCGCCTGATATTTTTCCGGCGTTTCAGTATTTCAGTATTTCAGCTTCTATCAAGATGCTCGTCCTCGTCGCCAACCTCGGCTCGACCTCCTTCAAATACCGCCTCTTCCGCATGGATGAGAGCGGTGGCGAGGTGGTTGCCAAGGGCGGCTACGAGCGGGTGACCGATCATGCCGTCGTCATCGAAGACGCCTTGGGGACGCTTCAACGCGACGGGATCATCGCCAGCCCGGATGAAATCGACGCCGTCGGATTCAAGACCGTTTTGGGCAAGGATCTCAGCGGCTGCGTGATCGCCGATCAAAAGACGATCGACGCGCTCGACGGCTTCACTGCGGTCGCTCCCGCCCACAATCCGCCTTACGCGGCCGGCATCCGGCAGTTTGAAAAAGCGCTGCCTAACGCCCGCCTCGTCGCGCTGTTTGAAACCGCCTTCTATCAGTGGACCCCGCCGGCGTTTCACAGCTACGCCATCCCGCAAGCCTGGCGCGACATCGGCATCCGCCGCTATGGATTTCACGGCGCGAGCCACAAGTTCATCGCCGAGCGCTCCGCCGAGCTTTGCGGCCGCGACGACGTCGCGGAAATCGCCCGCCGCCTCTATCTGGATGGTCCGCAAGTCGTCAGCGGCAAACCGTTCCGCGTCATTTCCTGCCACCTCGGCGGTTCCAGTTCTGTTACCGGGATCCGCGATGGCGTGGCCATAGGATCCAGCATGGGATTTTCCCCGCAAAGCGGACTCCCGCAAAACAACCGCGTCGGCGATCTCGATTCCGCCGCGATTCCCTTCGCCATGCGCACGCTGGGCATCTCGCTCGACGAGGCCGAGCGCCAGCTCACCAAGGAGTCCGGGCTCCTCGGATTGTCGGGTGTCTCTAACGACGCACGCGACATCAGGACAGCCGCCGCCGAGGGAAACACCGCCGCCCAGCTCGCGATCGACGCCAACGTGCATTCGATCCGCCACTGGATCGGTGCCTTCCTCGTCGATCTTGGCGGGCTCGACGCTCTCGTTTTCACCGCCGGTATCGGCGAAAACGGCGTGGAGACCCGTGCCGCAGTCTGCAAGGACCTCGAAGCGTTCGGCATCCATCTCGATTCCTCGAAGAACGCGGCCTGCCGCGCCACCGAGGCCGTCATCAGCACCGATGACTCGCCCGTGAAAATCATCGTCATCCCGGCGAACGAGGAGCTCGTTCTTGCCCGCGAAGTCTATCGCAAGCTTTCCTGATTCTCATTTCACCTCTCACAACTCACACCAAACTAATACTACCATGGCCAAACAAGCAGTTGGACTCCTCGAAACCCGCGGCCTCGCCTGTCTCGTCGTCGGCGTTGACGCGATGCTCAAATCCGCAAACGTCGAACTCGTCGGACCGATGAAACAAGTCGGCAGCGCCCTTTGCAACGCGGTCGTCTCCGGCGATGTCGCCGCAGTGAAAGCCGCCCTCGATGCCGGCGCCGCCGCCGCATCCGAATCCGGTGAAGTCGTCAGTGCTCACGTCATCGCCCGCCCGGACGATGCGATCGAAGGCGTCCTGCCGAAGGATGCCGGTGCCGCCGCCCGCGCTCCGCGCAAGTAATTCCTCAACGCCCCGTCCGCGATCCTAACTGGTCGCGGGCGGGGCCTACCCTCAAGCCCGGATGTTTCTCGCAGAAGTCATCGGACAAGTCGTATCGACGAAAAAGGACGAGCTCATGGTGGGGAGGAAACTTCTCCTGCTCCGTCCCAAGCTCGTTGACGACAAGGATCCGTCAAAGTTCAAGGACGGCCAAAATACCATTGTCGCGATCGACACGGTGGGCGCCGGTGAGGGCGAGCTCGTGCTCTTCTGCCAGGGCAGCTCGGCCCGCGCCGCGCAAGGGCTGAAACTCATTCCGGTGGATGCCGCCATCGTCGCGATCATCGACCGCGTCGAAGTCCTCGGCAAAACCGTTTACAAAGGCGGTTAGTCCGGCCAGTCGATTTAACCGACCAGGCCTCGCGCCATTTTAACAATTTCAATTTCCCGCATGAAAACTCTCGATCCAGAAACCCTTCGCTCCGTCGTAGAATCTGTCATCTCCCGTCTCGCAACTACCGGTGTCCAGACCCCGCCCGCAGCGGCACCCGCCGCCGCCAAATCATCCTCCTGCGGCTGCGGTTGCAGCGGTGAAGCCGGCCAACGCGGGGTTTTTACCTGCGTTGACAAGGCCGCCCACGCCGCCACCGACGCCCACCTCCAGTTGAAAAAACTCGGAGTCGCCGGCCGCGCCAAGGTGATTGAAATCGTCAAAGGCCTGGCCGTCGCGAATGCCGAGCCATGGGGCAAGTTCGAAATGGAGGAGACCAAGATCGGTCGCCTCGATCACAAGATCGCCAAGCTCCAGATCACCAAGAACGTCCCCGGCACCGAGTGGCTTCAGCCCTACGCAATGAGCGGCGACGGCGGCATCACGCTCGAGGAATACGCGCCCTTCGGCGTGATCGGCGCGATTCTGCCAGTCACTCACTCGGTCCCGACTCTCACCGGCAACGTCATCAACATGGTGGCCGCCGGAAATTCCATCGTCTTCAATCCGCATCCCGGTGGCGCCCGCAGCGCCGCCATGGCCGTGCGCGCCTACAACGAAGCGATCTTCCGCGAGATCGGTATTGATAACATCATCACCACCATCGAGTCGCCTAGCATCGAGTCCTTCGACCTGCTCTGCAAGAACCCGCTCGTCAATCTGCTCGCCATCACCGGCGGTCCGGCGGTCGTCAACGCGGCGATGAAATCCGGCAAGCGCGCGATCTGCGCGGGTCCGGGAAATCCCGTGGTCGTCGTCGATGCCACCGCCGACCTTGCCCGCGCGGCCCGCAACGTCATTGAGGGCGGCGCGTTCGATAACAACCTGCTCTGCATCGGGGAAAAAGTCGTCTTCGTCGTCGGTTCCGTCTTCAACAAATTCTGTGAGGAACTCACCAAGGCGGGTGCCGCCCGCCTCAACTCGCAGGAACTCGAACGCCTCACCGCCGCCGCATTTACGTTCAAGCCCGGCGAAGGCGGTGGTTGCTCGCACGCCTCCGTCAACCGCGCCCTCGTCGGTGCCGATCCAGGCGTCCTCGCCCAGCACGCCGGAGCTAACATTCCCGCAGGCACCCAGCTTCTTTTCGCCGAGACCGACGCCGACCATCCGTTCGTCCAGGAAGAACAAATGATGCCGATGATGCCGATCGTTTCGGTGCCCGACTTCGAAACCGGTGTCCGCGAGGCCAAGCGCGCCGAGCACAACTACCGCCACTCCGCCATCATCCACACCAAGGACGTCGATCACATGACCTACATGGCCAAGGAAATGGACACCACCATCTTCGTCAAGAACGGCGCGTCCGTCGCCGGCCTCGGCCTCGGTGGCGAGGGCTATCTTTCTTACTCCATCGCCACCACCACAGGCGAGGGGATTACCACTCCCAAGACCTTCACCCGCGTCCGCCGCTGCGTGCTCGTGGAAAACCTCCGCATTGTCTGATTTCAGTTTTCAGCTTTTCAGTATTTCAGCTTTTACCCCAATGTTTCTCGCTCAAGTCGTCGGCCACGCGGTCAGCAGTCATTCCCACCCCTCCCTCAAGGGACACAAGATGATGCTGTGCCAGGCCATCGACCCCGAGCTCGGACCGATCGGCGCGCCGATGGTCGCCATCGACCTCTTCGGAGCCGGCCTTCATTCGAAGGTGATGGTTTCCACCGACGGTCTCGGTGCCCGCCACATCGTCCACGACGACAAATCTCCCATCCGCAACTTCATCCAAGGCATCGTTGATTGAGAAAAAGCTGAAAAGCTGAAAAGCTGAGAAAAGAAACCATGACACCCCATTCACAGATTCAACGCTCTTCCATTTCAGCGTTTCAGCGTTTCAGCGTTTCAGCATTTACCCACTAATGCGCGTAGCCCAAGTCATCGGTCGAGTGACCCTGAGTATCCAAGACCCCTCCTTCAAAGGCGGTCGCTGGCTCATGGTCAATCCGCTGGACGCAGGGCAATTCAACGACGCTTGCCAAAACGCACCGGCCCTAACCAGCCAGTCCACCCTCGTCGCCTACGACAACATGGGCGCCGGAGACGGCGACATCGTCGGCATTGTCGAGGGTGCCGAAGCCACCGCGCCCTTTGATTTTCCAATCCCCATCGACGCCATCACCGTCGCCATTTTCGACTCGCTTTCCTACGAACCACCTTCACCTAACCGCTGAACCACATGAGCAACAAAGTCTTCACCGCCGCTGATATCGAAGCCCACCTGAAATCCGGGAAAACCGCTGCCGATCTCCCGAAAGGCTCGGTTCTCACGCCATCCGCCAAGGACGTCCTCCGCGACGGCATCGGTCCGGTCCGCGCCGGTGGCTCATCTGCCAGTTCGTCCGCGCCAGCCGCCTACGCCGAGCCGATCCTTCCCGACTACGAGTTCAAGTGGACTCCCGGCAAGGACCCGAAGACCCCGGCTGAAATCCACGCGTTCTTCCACTCACCGGCCATCGTCGAGCTCAAGCAGCGGATGGTCGACATCGGCAAGCGCATGTGGGCCCGCGAATACACCGACGGCAATGGCGGCAACCTTACCATTCGCGTCGGCGACAACCTCGTGCTCTGCACTCCGACCCTCGTTTCCAAGGGTTTCATGACGCTCGAGCAAATGTGCCTGGTGGACATGGAAGGCGTCCAACTTGCCGGCAAATACAAGCGCACTTCCGAGTGCATGACCCACCTCGCGATCATGAAGCGCCAGCCCAAGGCCAAGGCCTGCTGCCACGCCCACCCGCCGCACGGCACCGCCTTCGCCGTCGCCGGTGTCCAGCCGCCGACCTGCATGATTCCCGAAGCGGAAGTCTTCCTCGGTCAGATCGGTCTCTCCAAATATGAAACTCCCGGCACGCCCGCGAACGCGGTGGCTGTTGGAGATGCCGCCGTCGATCACATGGCTGTTCTGATGGTCAACCACGGTGTCATCACCTGGGGCAAGGACATCGAGGATTCCTATTGGAAAATGGAAAACGTCGAGTCCTACTGCAAAACCATCTGGGTCGCCTCGCAGCTCAACGGCGGCAAGCTTCTCACCATCACCGGTGGCCAGGCCAAGGAACTCATCGCGCTCCGAAAGGTGCTCGGCATGGAAGACAAGCGCGCCAACTGGCAGGAATGCCAGCTCTGCGACAACGCCGAATTCAGCCCGGGCACCGTCTGCCAGATTCCTGACAAATCCGCTCCGTCCGGCGGCGGCAAGCTCGACCCGGAAGCGGAAAAACTCGTGCAAATGCTCACTGAGCAGATCCTGGCCGCGGTCAAATAGTAAATCAGCTACACCACTTCTCATGAAAACTCCCATTACCGTCTCCATCACCGGCGCGGCTGGCCAGATCGGCTATGCGCTTCTTTTCCGCATCGCTTCCGGATTCGTCTTCGGCCCGGACCAGCCGGTCAACCTCCGCCTGATCGAGATCGAGCCCGGCATGGCGGCGCTCCAAGGAGTGATGATGGAGCTCGATGACTGTGCCTTCCCGCTCCTCAACGAAGTCGTCGGCACCTCGGATCTCAACGAAGGATTCAAGGGCGCGAACTGGGCGCTGCTCGTCGGCTCCGTGCCGCGCAAGGCCGGGATGGAACGCGCCGACCTGCTCGGCATCAACGGCAAGATTTTCACCGGCCAGGGCAAAGCGATTGCCAGAAACGCCGCGAGGGACGTCCGTGTGTTAGTGGTCGGAAATCCCTGCAACACCAACGCGCTCATCGCCATGAACAACGCCGAGGGAATTCCGAAGGACCGCTTCTTTGCAATGACCCGGCTCGATGAAAACCGCGCCAAGAGCCAGCTCGCCAAGAAGGCCAGCGTGCATCAATCCAAGGTCACCAACCTCTGCATCTGGGGCAACCACTCGGCCACCCAGTATCCGGATTTCACCAACGCCAAGATCAACGGCCGCCCCGTCACCGACGTGATTTCCCACGTCGCATGGCTCAAGGGCGACTTCATCAGCACCGTCCAGCAGCGCGGTGCCGCCATCATCAAGGCCCGCGGCGCATCCTCCGCCGCCTCCGCCGCGAATGCCGCGCTCGACACCGTGAAAAGCCTGATCACCCCGACTCCGGCCGGCGACTGGCATTCCGTCGCGGTCTGCTCGGACGGTTCTTACGGGATTGAAAAAGGCCTCATCGCCTCGATGCCGATCCGCACCATCGAGAACGGCAAATGGGAAGTCGTCCAAGGCCTGCCCATCGACGCGTTCAGCCAGGAGAAGATCGATCTCACCATCAGCGAGCTCATGGAAGAGCGCGACGCGGTGAAGCACCTGATTCCCGGCTGAGCCAACACGGTTAGTCTTTCCTGAAATGCCTGCTGCCATCCGGTGGCAGGCATTTTTTGCTCAGCGGGTGCCCTCGTAAATGGTGACCACGCCGAGGGTGATCGGAGTGAAGTCGGTTCTTCCGAAGCCGCAGGTTTCGAGCAAGTCAGTCATCGCTCTGCCGGAGGGAAATTGCTCGATGGAGCCGCCGAGGTATTCGTAGGCGTCCTTCTGGCCGGTGAGCCAGCCCGCCATGTGCGGCAGGACGTGATGGAGATACCAGCGGTAAGGTCTGCGCAGGATGCCGTCGGGCAGCGAGAAATCCAGGATGACGAGGCGGCCGCCGGGCTTGAGGACGCGGTGCATCTCGCGCAGCGCGGCGGGGTAGTCCGCCATGTTGCGCAGGCCGAAGGCGACGGTGACGACGTCGAATTCCTGGTCTTTGAATGGCAGCTGCAGCGCGTCTGCAACGATGGTTTTCGCGATGCCGCGGCTGGCGGCGTGGGCGAGCATTTCCGCGCAGAAGTCGGAGGCGATCACCTCGCACTGCGGGCACTCGTCCTGGATTTCCAAGGCAAGGTCGCCGGTGCCGCTGGCGACGTCGAGCAGGCGGGCGGGTTTCCATTTCCGGATGCGGGAGGTGACGACCTTGCGCCACCAAATGTCCATGCCGCAGCTCAGGACGTGATTGGTGAGCACGTAGCGGTCGGCGATTCTCGCGAAGGCATCATGGACGTAGACGGCATCGGGCATGCGGGATGGGTAAACCGGATGGGATTTCCGACAAGCGCGAAGTGCGGGCGGGATAAGATCCCGCTTTTCCGCCGCGCCGGGTCCTTGGAAATATCCTATTTTCCTCTTGCCAAGAGGGTGCCGATCCCTAGTTTGCCCGTCCCATGCCAAGAGTCGGAGGAAAAGCAAAAACACGGAAAGCCGTTGCCAAGCGTTTCAAAGTCACTGGGACAGGGAAAATTCTTCGTCGGAAACAAGGGGCTCGCCACTTGTTGCAAGGCAAGAACAGCAAACGCAAGCGTCGTCTTGGCCAAGCTGCTCTCGTCTCCGATGCTGACCTTCGCAACGTCAGGGAGAATCTTCCTTTTTCCCGGTAAACTGGAAATCGCAGCAACGAATAATAGCCCCGTCCGCGAATCGGACGGCCTTTACACAGCCTGATCCCGCGAGGGAGACACGAACAGTCGAGACTGTGGAAGGAAATGAAATCAACGGTCTGTTCAAACTGAAATAACACAAAATGCCACGTGCCACCAACTCACCGGCCAGCCGGGCCCGCCGCAAGCGGACTCTGCTCCGTGCCAAGGGTTTCCGCGGTTTCCGCTCGAAACTCTTCCGTTACGCCAAGGACGCTGTCCGCAAGGCGATGACGTATGAATATCGCGACCGGAAGCGGCGCAAAGGTCAGTTCCGCCGCCTGTGGACCCAGCGTATCAACGCTGCCGTCCGCAACGAGGACATGACCTACTCGCGCTTCATCGAGGGCCTGAAAGCCGCCGGTATCGAAGCTGACCGCAAGATCCTCTCGGATCTCGCGATCACCGATGCCGCAGCGTTCTCCGCCATCGTCGCCCAGGCTAAGAAAGCCCTCGAAGCGAAACACGCTTCGAAAGCCGCCTGATCCTCGGAACCGAAACATCCACACGCCGTCCGGCTTCATGCCGGGCGGCGTTTTTTTTTGCGCGAATCTCAATCAGCGGGGTTGCGCGGATTGAATTTCGAAATCCCGCGCAGTTTCTCCCAGATTTCGAGCTCCTCGGCGCTGGATTTTGTCGGCAGATGCACGGTGATGGTGGCGTGGAAATCCCCGCGCTCGCCGGTTTTTCCCTTGGGCAGGCCGCGGCCGCGGACCCGGAGTTGCTGGCCGTTTTCGCTGCCGGCGGGGATGCGGAGTTTGATCGGGCCGTCCAGCGTCGGCACGCTGAGTTGGGTGCCGAGCACCGCTTCCCACGGCGCGAGGTCGAGGTCGTAATAAAGATCCGAGCCCTCGGTGTGGAAATCCGGGTGGGCGGCATGGCGCACTCGCAGATACAGATCGCCCGGCGGACCGCCGCCGCTGCCGGCCTCGCCCTGGCCTGTGACGCGGATGCGTTTGCCGTCGGTCACGCCCGCCGGGATTCTCACTTGGAAGGAGCGTGTCTCGGCCTTGCCGGTGCGCGGGTTGGTGATCTGGAGGGTAATCGGCCGGACGTCGCCAATCATGATTTCCTCCAAGGTGACGAGGATGTCGCCCTCGATGTCGTTGCCGCGGCGCTCGCGGGCGGTTGGAGGCGGACCGGTTTCGTAACGGCCGCTGCCGCCGAAGAATTGCTCGAAAAAGTCGCTGAAGCCGGTGCCGCCGAAGTTGACCTCGCGTTCCTCGAACGGCGCGCCACCTCGCCGCCGCCCGCCCGCAGCGGCGTAGGGATTTTGCCAGTCCGCCCCGAGGTCGTCGTATTTCTGGCGCTTTTCGGGATCGCTCAGCACCTCGTTGGCCTCGTTGATCTCCTTGAATTTCGCCTCGGCGGCCTTCTTGTCCTTGGCGACGTCCGGGTGATGCTTCCGCGCCAGTTTGCGGAAAGCCTTCTTGATGTCGGCGGCGCTGGCGTCGCGCGGCACGCCGAGGGTGGCGTAGTAGTCTTTGAATTCGGCGGACATGGCGGTTTTTGGGAGAATCGGACGACTTCGCTTATAGTCCCGATTCCGCCGGGTGTCGAGTCCGCAAGATTACCCGGACATCGCGCACATGTGCCCATGCATCGCGCACGGGCACCCGAACATCGCGTAACGGGGGTCCGTACATGGGGAACAGGCACCCGTTCCACGCGTAACGGGGGTTCGAACATCGCGTAACGGGGGTCCGGACATCGCGTAACGGGGTGCCTGACATCGCGCACAGGCAGTGGAAACACGGGCCGGTGGCCTCGGGATCGAATTATTCGCGCCCGTGCATTGCGAATTCCGGCGTCTGCATCGCGGACCCTGAACCGGTCTTTGCGAGCCCTTTGCAGTCCCTCTGCAACGGGTTGCTTGCCGCGTGCGCCGTGGCGGCGATCACCGGTCGCCGCGAAATCCCGTCCTCGTCATCCCGCTCGTTCCCATCGCCCACCGCCACCCCGAAGCCATCCACCCCGAAGAAGCCAGTGCGGCACGGGTGCTGCGGGAATGGGTGAAAAACCAAGGCGGGGTGAAAATCAGTCGTTGGCTGGCAAGTTGCGAAGCACCGTAATCAAGGATTTTTGGTTTACCCTCAGCTCGAAGCCGGTGACATCGCCTTTCTGACTGGTTTCACCAAGTTTCACTTGGGTGCCAGGTGGCAGGCGGTGAAGCTGAAACAGCTGTTCCCAGACCCCTGCAACCGCGTTCTTCTGGGTGACAAAACCTTTGCTGATGATCCCTGAAGTGAAGACGATGTGAGTGATACCCCATTCGCGACAAATCAGCGGCAGCTTTTCCTGAGCTGAATTCTTCCCAGCGTCTTTGGTGATAACGATCCACGAGGGATCCTGTCGAAGTGCTTCGAGCCACTGGCTGTCGGGCGTCCCGGCGGTCCAATCGTCCATCAGATGGCGGATTTGCAAAGCCGGATAGTCGCGCTGGTAAAAGTCACGGAGTTCACGGGGCAGCCGCGGGCTGCAACATTCATCGAAGAGCAGCTTGAGCCCGGCGCTCATGCGGCATTGCCGATTTCCTGATTCCAGTAGCGATAGGCGGCCTCCACGGCGGCCTCCGGCACCTCGTAAAGCTCGGCGGCCTTCTCGATGCTGCCTTCCGTGACCGCAGCCCGCCACAGGGTTTCCGCGGAATAGCCGGAGCCGGCGACACTCGGTGCCCCAAAGCGGACTTTCGGATTCAACACAATTTCCTGATCGCCGAAGGTAAAGGCCCGATAGAGCACCGCCAGGCCGTCGGCGTCATAATCGAGATCCTTCATGTAGGCCTCGATGCATGGCTTCATGGACTTCTGCCCAAGATCGGGGCCCGTGAGGCCGACCGGGTTTTCGGCATCCTCCTTGAGAAAGATGTGGAGATCCTTGCCGATGAGCACCGTGCGGTGATCTTGGCGGGCGAAGGGATGCTCGATCCGGTAGTGATCGCGGGCATTGCGGATCGCTTCTTTGATTTTCGGCAGGGGCACCCCGTAATCCGCCCGCAGGGACCGGATCGCCAGAGCTTCCACAAAGTCCGTGAAGCTGATGCGCTTGGCTCCGTCATCCGTGATGCCACTTCGGCTCATCGGTTCGGTCTGATTCGTGCCGAAAAACCAGCGGCTCAGGGTCGCAGGCGGCATCCGGGCATAACGCGCCGCCTCTGCGACGCTATAAACGCCGAGTCCTTGGGTAGCAGCTTGGAATGTGGTGACCATTGGAAGAAGTTGTCGGAAACTAGCCTCGAAGCGCGACGCCGCCAAGCGCCAAGTGTCTCCCGTAACGGCGATCACCGGTCGCCGCGAAATCCCGTCCAGTCCTCTTCGCCCCGCCCGGCACCACCACCACTTTCGCGGCGACCCGAAAAGTGGCTGCCGGGTCTCGCGGCAGACCGTTGCCGAGGCGTCTCGCCTCGTGCCTTCTGGCCCAGCGCATTTCCGCCAAACATGAGGCGCGC
Source organism: Akkermansiaceae bacterium (assembly GCA_947462535.1). GTDB lineage: Bacteria > Verrucomicrobiota > Verrucomicrobiia > Verrucomicrobiales > Akkermansiaceae > Luteolibacter. Next base: position 40,572 of record CANHPN010000008.1, read on the forward strand.
TGTTTTCCTCTTCAGCGCCCGCCGCGCTTCTTCTCCGCCAGAATCCCCTCCGCTCTCTGCAGAATCGCCGCCCGGCAGAACTCCGTCAGGCTCTCCGCCTTCACCAAGCGGCTGGCACGGTCCGCCTTGTCGAATTCCTCCGCCGTCCGGAAAATCAGGTTCCACGGCGGTGCCTCGGGCTGCACCTCGCGCTGCCGCGCCGTCTCCAAGGTGATCACCCGCTCGATGTCGTCCATGAACTCCTTCGTCCGCTTGCCCTTCGGCTGGAGGTATTGACGAATCGTGTGCTCGCTCATCTTGAGCTGCACGGCAAGCCACTTCCGATCCTTCCCGATCGCCGCAAGTCGCCGCCGAATCTCCTGATGCTCGCTCACAATTTGAGCATACCGATACATCCGTGTTTCGGGAGCTTTCAGGAAGAACCCGCTAATTCAAATCGTGTTTCAATGCCGTCATTCATTGGATTCAAAGATCTAAAATCAATCGCGCGCGTCATATGGCTTGCGAAATGTCGCTAGTTTTTGTCTTTATCCGCTACAGCAACCCGCCTCCGAAACTCGGATTTGACCCTCCTCGACAACATCACCAGCCTGCTCGGCGACGATCTGAAACGCACCGTCACCCCCGGCGCGAAGCTCAAGATCGCCGCCTCGTGCTTTTCCATCTACGCCTACGAGGCGCTGAAGAAGGAGCTGGAGCAGATCGATTCCCTCGAATTCATCTTCACCTCGCCCACGTTCGTCCCGAACGACGTTTCCGACAAACTCCGCAAGGAGCATCGCGAGTTCCACATCCCTAAAATGGAGCGCGAGCGCAGCCTCTACGGCAGCGAATTCGAAGTCCGCCTGCGCAACGAGCTGACCCAAAAGGCCATCGCCAAGGAATGCGCCGAGTGGATGCGGAAAAAAGCCACCTTCCGCTCCAACAGAGGCCGCGCCCCGATGCAGCAGTTTGCCTGCGCCAAAGGACTGGAAAACGAGAGCATTTACATGCCCCTTCACGGTTTCACCGCCGTGGACCTCGGTTACGAAAAGGGCAACGCTGTCTCCAACTTCGTCAACAAGTTCGACGAGCAGCCGATGACCGGCACCTGGCTCTCCCTCTTCGACCAGATCTGGAACGACCCCGATAAGCTCGAAGACGTCACCGACCGTCTCTGCGACCACATCGCCTCGGTTTATCAGGAGAACTCGCCGCAGCGCATCTATTTCCTGATGCTCTACAACATTTTCAGCGAGTTTCTGGAGGACATTTCCGAAGACGTCCTGCCCAACGACCTCACCGGCTATCAGGACAGCCTGATCTGGCAGAAGCTCTTCAACTTCCAGCGCGATGCCGCCACCGGCATCATCAACAAGCTGGAAACCTACAACGGCTGCATCCTCGCCGACAGCGTGGGCCTCGGCAAAACCTTCACCGCCCTCGCTGTCGTCAAATACTACGAGTTGCGCAACCGCTCGGTCCTCGTCCTCTGCCCGAAAAAACTCGCGGACAACTGGCTGAACTACAACCGCAACTACGTCACCAACCTCTTCGCCAAGGACCGCTTCAACTACGACGTCCTCTGCCACACCGACCTCCTCCGCACCCGCGGCGAGTCGCTCGGCACTGACCTTCGGAAGGTGAACTGGGGAAACTACGACCTCGTCGTCATCGATGAATCCCACAACTTCCGCAACAACAACCCCGGCGAGGAGGAGCGCGAATCGCGCTACGCCCGGCTGATGAACAAGGTGGTGAGGGCCGGTGTGAAAACGAAGGTCCTCATGCTTTCCGCCACCCCGGTGAACAACCGCTTCACCGACCTCCGCAACCAGCTCGCCCTCGCCTACGAAGGCGAGCCGGACCAACTCCAATCGAAGCTCCGTTCGGAAAAGAACATCGACGAAATCTTCCGCCGCGCCCAGACCGCCTTCAACGCGTGGTCCACCCTGCCACCCGAGGAGCGCACGGCCACCGCCATTCTCAACGCGCTCGACTTCGATTTCTTCGAGCTGTTGGACAGCGTCACCATCGCCCGCTCGCGCCGCCACATCCAGACCTTCTACGACACCAAGGATATCGGCGAGTTCCCTGAACGCCTCAAGCCGCTCTCGTTCCACTGCCAGCTCACCCAGCGCGAGGATGTCATCGGCTTCAATGAAATTTTCAACCGCCTCAGGGCGCTGACCCTCGCCGTCTATGCGCCGCTCGCCTACGTCCATCCGAGCCGCCTGTCAAAATATCAGGACCTCTACGATCCCGATGGCGACGGACGCACCCGCAACCTCAGCCAGATCGGCCGCGAGGAAGGCATCCAGGCGTTGATGACCGTCAATCTCCTCAAGCGCCTCGAAAGCTCCGTGCATTCCTTCCGGCTCACGCTGGAGAGCCTCGAAGGAAACCATCAGCGCACCCTTGCGAAAATCGCCGTCTATCAGAAAACAGGCCGCGACGCCACTTTTGCCGATGTCGCCCCGGCCTTCGCCGAATACGAGCCGGAGGAGGACGATGAAATTCCCATCCCCGACAGCGAAACCATCGGCTCGAAAGTCCAGATCAGCCTTTCCGACATGGATCTCCCGCGCTGGAAACAGGAACTCGAAGCCGACCTAACGATCATCGGCAGCCTGCTCGATGAAATGCGGAAAGTCACACCGTCCGATGACGCGAAGCTCCAGCACCTGAAGACCACCGTCCTCAGCAAGCTCGCCTCGCCCATCAATCCGGGGAACAAGAAAGTCCTCATCTTCACCGCCTTCGCCGACACTGCGGATTACCTCTACGAGCACCTCGCGCCCTATTTCCTAGAAAACCAGAACCTGCACTCCGGCAAAGTCACCGGCTCTAACTCACCGAAATCCACCCTGCCGAAGAGCTACGATTTCCAATCCCTGCTCACGCTGTTCTCCCCGCGCTCCAAGGAAAAAGCCGCCATCCTGCCCCAGGAAACCGGCGAGATCGACATCCTCATCGGCACCGACTGCATTTCGGAAGGCCAGAACCTCCAGGACTGCGATTACCTGATCAATTACGACATCCACTGGAATCCGGTGAGGATCATCCAGCGCTTCGGGCGGATCGACCGCATCGGCTCGCAGAACAAATTCATCCAGCTCGTCAACTACTGGCCGGACATCACGCTCGACGAATACATCAATCTCAAGGAGCGCGTCGAGGCCCGCATGATCATCGCCGACGTCACCGCCACCGGCGATGACAACCCGCTCGACTCGAAGTCCAACGATGTCTCCTACCGCCGCGAGCAACTTCGCCGGCTTCAGGATGAAGTCATCGATCTGGAGGATGTGAAAACCGGCATTTCCATCACCGATCTCGGCCTCAACGATTTCCGGATGGACCTTCTCAACCACGTGAAGGCCCATGGCGATCTATCGAATTTTCCCAACGGCATGCACGCCGTCGCTCCCGCCGCTCCCGAGCGCGGCCTCCCGCCCGGAGCCATCTTCGCCCTGCGGAACCGCAACGACGGCGTGAACATCAACCAGCAGAACCGTCTCCATCCCTACTACCTCGTTTACGTCGCGCAGGATGGACAAATCCTCGTCAACCACACCGAGCCCAAGCGCCTGCTGGATCTGGTTCGAGCCGCTTGCAAGGAGCGCGGCGAAGCGATTCCCGAAGCCTATCAGCCCTTCAACAAGGCGACGAAGGATGGCAGGAAAATGGAAACCTATTCCAATCTCCTCAACACCGCCATCCGCTCGATGATAGCGATCAAGGAGGGGAAGGACATCGACAGCCTCTTCACCGGGGGCCGCACCAGCGCCCTACTCAACACCATCACCGGCATCGAGGACTTCGAACTCATCGCCTTCCTCGTCGTCCAGGAGGTGACCTCATGAGCGCTAGCAGCGCGAAACGTGGCTGCGGCGTCTCGCCGCAGGCCGTGCTGGGAGCGTCTCGCTCCCAGTCTTCGGGCGTAAGCCCCAAGGAGCGGCGATCTCCAAACCGCCGAAGCCCATGGGTAGCCGATGAAAAGCGCTTTGCTCACCTCATCGTCACCTCATGGACCAAGGCGGATCGGAGTCCGCCTCTCCTTGATGTGTCATCACTCCAACATGCTACTGCCTAACACCACGCATGTTTTTCTACCCTCCCCAGACCCTGTTCAACCGCGTGCTCCCCAAGAGCAAGATCTACGCGCATGCCAAGCCGGGCCGGGCCGTAAAGGAGCTCTTCGTCTCCCGCATCGGCGAGATCGTCTGGAAACACAAACTTTCGCCGGAAACGCTCAAGCTTCCCGCCCGCCGCGGCATCACGGAAATCCAAGTCTTCGAGATCGCTCTGAAATCCGAAGAATGCGAGGCCGTCCTGCTTCGGACGATCGACAAGGCGATCCCGTTTCCCATCCTCTTCCAACTCACCCACGCCGACCGCATCCGCTTCGCCGCCTCTTTCAAGCGCCCCAGCGATGCCGATGCCAGCCAATGGGTGATCGAGGCCTCCTTCCTCTCTGAATGGTTTCATCATTCATCCTTCATACTTCATCCTTTGCCCGTCGCCCTCGATCTGGCAGCGCTCTACGACCAGCTCATCCGCCGCCACATATCGCTGGCATCGCGTCTCGGTGAATCCATCCGCGACCACGTCGCCCGCCATCTTTCCATCGAGGCGAAACAACGCGAAGCCCAACAACTGGAGAGCCGACTCGCCAAGGAAAAACAGTTCAACCGCAAGGTGGAATTGAACGCCCAGCTCCGCGCTCTCCGACAGCAGATCCTCGATCTGGATGGGGAGCGCACGCGCCCTCGCGTGCAGTCTCCGGCGCCCTCGCCGGAGACATGCGTCGATGAATCACCGGAGCTTTCCCCGCCATCCAGACCACCGTGCCGCGAGGGCGCGACCCGGAACACGCGAGGGCGCGTGTGCTCCCCAAATCAAGAATCCCACCCATGACCAAACTCAAACTCCACACCCCGGACCTCACCGCCGGGAACGTCGAACGCATCGCCGCGCTGTTTCCTAACTGCGTCACCGAAGCGACGGATGAAACGGGGAAGCTCAAACGCGCCATCGACTTCGATCTACTTAAACAGGAGCTCTCCGCCGATCTCGTCGAAGGCCCGCAGGAACGCTACCGCCTCGACTGGCCCGGCAAGCGCGAGTCGCTCGCCCTCGCCAACACGCCCGTCGCCCTGACGCTGCGTCCGTGCCGCGAGGAGTCGGTGGATTTCGAGAACACCAAAAACCTCTACATCGAGGGCGACAACCTCGACGCACTCAAACTCCTCCAGGAAACCTACCTCGGGAAGGTGAAGATGATCTACATCGACCCGCCCTACAACACCGGCAACGACTTCATCTACGATGATGACTTTTCAATGAGTCGTAGCGCATACCAAGAAAGATCAGGTGAAGTGGACGAAGACGGTCGAGCCCTTTTTGATGAGGAAAGGTGGAAGCAGAATAACTCCAGCAATGGCCGCTTTCATTCTGACTGGCTGTCAATGATGTATCCAAGGTTGAAACTGGCGCGAAATTTACTCAGAGACGACGGAGTGATCTTTATTTCTATTGATGATAGCGAAGTGCACAATCTGCGTCGAATCTGCGATGAAATCTTTGGAGCGCAAAACTTTGTCGCAAATATTGTATGGCAAAAGGTTTTTGCTCCCAAGAATTCCGCAAAATGGTTATCAGAAGATCACGATCATATTCTGCTTTATGCTCGTTTGAAGGACGAATGGCGTCCCGTTTCTTTGCCTCAAACCGAAGAGATGCTGGCACGCTACAAGAATCCTGACGCTGATCCACGTGGCGACTGGAAATCTGACGATTTGACCGCGAGGAATCGCTATGACGCCGGCTTATACGCTGTTACCTGTCCTTCTGGACGCATTATTGATGGGCCTCCACGTGGGAGATATTGGGTAATTAGCGAGCCTTCTTTTCGGCGATTAGATTCCGAAAATAGAATATGGTGGGGTGAGGATGGTAATAATATGCCGCGTCTCAAACGATTCTTATCGGAAGTTAAAGCTGGTAAAACCCCGCAAACGATTTGGCCATGGAACGAGGTTGGTCACACGCAGGATGCCAAAAAGGAGCTTCTTAAGTATGTGCCTTTTGAAAACACCGAGAATGTCCTGAATTCGGTTAAGCCTATTGCTCTTATCAGGAGAATGCTGCAACTTGCCACGAACCATTCAGACAATTGTTTAGTTCTCGATTTCTTTAGTGGAAGCGCCTCAACCGCCCATGCTGTAGTGGCGATGAATGCGGAGGATCATGGTAATCGTCGCTTTATAGCTGTCCAGATCAACGAGCCGCTGCCGACTGCTGAAACAGGGATTAAAACGATATTTGATATTGGTGCAATGCGTCTTCGAACTCTTCGCGCCGAATACGCTGAGGGCACAAGAAATCACATGCCCGACATCGGCTTCCGCGTGCTCAAGATCGACAGCTCGAATTTCGCGGACATCCACCGCACGCCGGACGAGTTGAACCAGAAGGAACTGGCCTTGCACACCGAGCATATCAAGCCGGAGCGCACGCCGGAGGATTTGTTATTCCAAGTGCTGGTCGATTGGGGCGTGGATCTTGCGTTGCCGATCACCGAGGAAGTCATCGATGGACAGCAGGTCTTCTTCGTCGATGGCAATGCACTCGCCGCGTGTTTCGACACCGGCCTGACGGACGAGTTGATCAAGGCCATCGCCGCCCGCCAGCCGTTGCGCGCCGTTTTCCGCGACGAGAGCTACGGCGATGACAGCACCCGCATCAACGTCGGCCAGTTGTTCAAACTCCTGAGCCCGAACACCGAACTGAAGTCGCTGTAAACGTTCCACCTTGCCAAGCGCCCACATTCCTGTATTTGTGGGTGTATGAAAACAACCATTGACCTGCCCGACGACGTGTTTTTGAAAGCCAAGATTCTCGCAGCCGAGCGCAGCATGACGTTTAAGGATGTTGTGGTCCAAGGTCTGAAACTCGTCACCGAAACGCCTCCTGAAGCCGACCAGAAGAAACGAAAGGCGGCGCTCAAGAGTCTCCTCAAAGCCATGCAGGCGAGCAATACCGAACCGATGGTTCCTCTGAAACGGGAGGAGATTTATGACCGCTGAGGTGTTTTTGGATTCCAACGTGCTGCTCTATTCCTGTTCGGCGGCACCGGATGATGCCCGCAAACGTCAGGTGGCAGAGGATCTCATCCTGAACCGCCCGTTCGCGATCTCCGCCCAAGTGCTTCAGGAGTTCATCGCCAACGCGCTTCGCAAGCCACGACTCGGCATCACGGAATCCAACATCGACGCCACCCTCCAACTTGCGGCCATGGTGCGGGTGCAGCCGGTGACCCATGAGCTGGTCGTTTCCTCAGTAATGCTCCGCCGGCGTTTTCAGTTGTCGCAGTGGGATGCGACGATCATTGCCGCTGCGGCGGAACTCGGCTGCAAGACCGTTTATTCGGAGGACATGAATGACGGACAGGACTATGCGGGTGTCCGGGTGGTAAATCCCTTCAAGTAACTGCGACGACCCGACCTCATGAAACTCAAATTCAAGCACCAAGCCTATCAGGCGGACGCCGTAAAGGCGGTTGTGGATTGTTTCCAAGGCCAACCGAAATCCAGCGGCCTGAAATACGCCGTCGATCCGGGTGCGGCTCACCCCGCAGGTTTTGTCGCGCTGCCCGGCACCGAGGTGGAAGGTTTCGCGAACGCGTCGCTCTCGATTTCCCCGGCGGCCATCCTCAAGAACCTCCAGGAGATCCAGCGCGAGCAGAAGATCCCCGTTTCTGAGAGTCTCAAGGTCACGGACGTTTCCAAGCTGAACTTCGACATCGAGATGGAGACCGGCACGGGCAAGACCTACTGCTACATCAAGACGATGTTCGAGCTGAACGCCAAATACGGCTGGAGCAAGTTCATCGTCGTGGTGCCAAGCATCGCCATCCGCGAAGGCGTCTCGAAATCCTTCGAGGTGATGGCCGAGCATTTCCTCGAACAATACGGCAAGCGCGCCCGCCCGTTCATCTACAACTCCAAGCAGCTCCACCAATTGGAAAGCTTTTCCTCGGACGCGGGGATCAACGTGATGATCATCAACCAGCAGGCCTTCGCCACCCGTGGTGAGGATTCGCGCCGGATCTATCTGGAGCTCGATGATTTCCAGTCGCGCAAGCCGATCGATGTCATCCGCAAGAATCGCCCCATTCTGATTCTCGACGAGCCGCAGAAGTTGGAAGGCGCTGCCACGGTCACCAAGCTCAAGGAGTTCGATCCGCTGATGATCCTGCGCTACTCCGCCACGCACAAGACGGAGCACAACAAGGTCTATCGACTCGACGCGCTGGACGCCTACAACCAGAAGTTGGTGAAAAAGATCGCCGTGCGCGGCATCGCGGCGAGAGGACTCGCGGGCACCAATGCCTATGTTTACCTCGACTCGATTCGGATCTCGCCAAACAAACCGCCGGAAGCGGTGGTCGAGTTCGAGGTGATGCAGGGCACCGGCATCAAGCGGGTGCGGAAGATCCTCGGCAAGGGCGATGACTTGCACGCGCTTTCGGGAAACCTCGAACAATATCGCGACGGCTACGTCGTTTCCGAGATCAACGCGAACGACGAGATCGTGATGTTCACCAACGGCCTCGTGCTGTGCGCACGGAAGGCGCTGGGTGACGTGAACGAATCCCTGCTGCGCCGCATCCAGATCCGCGAGGCGGTGAAGGCGCACTTCGAGAAGGAGCAGCGTTTGTTTTCCAAAGGCATCAAGGTGCTCAGCCTGTTCTTCATCGATGAGGTGGCGAAATACCGCCAATACACGCCGGACGGCCATGACCCCGGTGAGTATGCGAAGATTTTCGAAGAGGAATACGATCTGCGCCTCAACGAGGTGCTGACCATCGAGGACACGCCGTATAACAACTACCTCAAGGCGATCCGGACCTCGGTCACGCACGATGGCTATTTCTCGCAGGACAAGAAGACGAGGCGTTTCGTCGATTCCAAATCGGCTGCCAGAGGCGAGACCGCCGGCGAGGCGGACGATGTGGACGCCTACGATCTGATCCTGAAGGACAAGGAGACGCTGTTGTCGTTTCCCGGGCCGAACGATGACGATCGAACCCACCTGAAGAAGCAGGTGCGCTTCATCTTTTCCCACTCCGCCCTGCGCGAGGGATGGGACAATCCGAACGTGTTTGTCATTTGCGCGCTAAAGCACAGCGACAACACGGTGACGCGCCGCCAGGAAGTGGGCCGCGGCATGCGGCTGGCAGTGGATTCCAACGGCGAGCGCGTCGATGATCCGGCCATCGTCCATCAGGTGAACGTGCTGACCGTGGTGGCGAGCGAGAGCTACAAGGACTTCGTTGCGGGGCTCCAGTCGGACATCAGCAAATCCATTTCCTCCCGCCCGCGTGAGGCCAATGCCGGATACTTCAATGGCAAGCTGCTCAAGACGGAAACGGGTGAGGTTGAGGTCACGGCAAAACTCGCGAAGCAGATCGAATTCTATCTGATCGAGAACCGCTACGTGGATTTCGACCACCACATCACCACCGCCTATCACGAAGCGAAGGAGAAAGGCGAACTCGCAAAACTGCCGCCCGAGCTGGAACCACTCAAGGAACCGGTGTTTGCATTGATCGACAGCGTCTTCAGCGATGCCGACATCCCGCAGCCGGAAAATGAATTCACGCTCAAGGAGAACCGGCTGAATGCGAACTTTGAAAAGAAGGAGTTCCAAGAGCTGTGGCACAAGATTAACCACAAGGCGGTCTATTCCGTGCACTTCGATTCCGAGGAACTCATCGCGAAGAGCATCAAGACCATCGACAAGGAGCTGAACATCGCGCCGCTGCAATATGTCGTCACCGCCGGTGAACAAAGGGACGAGACGAGTTATGAAGAACTCCAGCAGGGTGAGGGATTCGTCTTGAGGGAGAACCGCACCGAGCAACTCGCGACTTCCGTGCTCTCGGTGGTGAAATATGATCTCATCGGCAAGATCGCCGAAGCCACGGTGCTCACCCGGAGCACCGTTTCACGCATTCTATCCGGCATCAACGTCGCCGTCTTCGGCCAATACAAGCGAAACCCGGAGGATTTCATCCTGAAGGCCGGCAAGCTGATCAACGAACAGAAAGCGACGGTGATCGTCGAGCATCTGGAATACGACACCACCACCGGTGTCCACGAAACGCCCGATATCTTCACCCAGCGCAAGGAAGACCTCGGCAAGGGATTCAAGGCGGAGCATCACATTTATGATTACGTTTTCACCGATTCGACGATCGAGCGGAACTTCGTCGGCGAGCTCGACGCCAGCGCGGAAGTGGTCGTTTACGCCAAGCTGCCAAAGACCTTTTTCATCCCCACGCCGGTCGGTAATTACAACCCGGATTGGGCCATCGCCTTCAAACAGGACAAGGTGAAACACATCTACTTCATCGCCGAAACCAAGGGTGACATGTCGTCGATGCAGCTCCGCAAGATCGAGGCTTCCAAGATCGAATGCGCCCGCAAGTTCTTCGCGAAGATCACGAACGAGCAGGTCCGCTACGAGGTCGTGGACGGATACGGGAAGCTGATGGAGCTGGTGAAATGAATTTCCTAACGAGCCAAACCATGCCCCTGCACCCCGCCGCGCAACAGATGATCCGGAAAGTCGAAGCGCTTTCCGGCAGGCCGGTGCATGTGGCGGAGGATGCGGGATTGCAGGTGATGCCTAAAGGGGCTAAATGGTCGGAAATTTTTCAAAATTGCTGAAAATTCATCAAATTTAGCGTGATTTCATCGAATTAAGGGTAGAGAGTCCTTTTGCCATGCTCCGCCAACTGACCCTTGAGAACTTCTGCTCCTTCCGCGAGCGCGGCGATCTGACGCTCACCACTGGAGCCAAGACGCCGACCGACGATTCCTTCGTGGAGTCGCGCTGCGGAGACAAGATCACGGTGTTATGTGGTGTCTTCGGCGCGAATGCCTCGGGCAAGACCAACTTGCTCAAGGCGCTGGCGTTCCTGAATTTTTTCATCCGGCACTCCTACCGCAACCTCAAGCCGGACGCGCCGATCCCGGTGGATCCGTTCATCGATGGCGATGGCAAGCCGGTGAAACTCTCCGTCGAATTTGAAGGGCAGGGGCGGCTCTACCGCTACGAGCTGACGCTCACCGCTGCCGCCGTGGTCGAGGAACGCCTCCAACAACGCTCGGATGACACCCGTTCCTTCCGCACGCTCTTGCTGAGAAAAGCCGGGAAACGCGGCCCGCTGCTGTCCCAACCGGAGGATTTCACCGATCTCGATGCTCTCCGCGCCTTGCTGAAGGACCGCCCGAACGCTTCGGTGCTCTCCGCCGGGCTGGTCACTGGGCGGCCGGAATTCAACAAGGTTCTCGCCTCCTTCGGCCGCTTCGAGACGAATGTGGATCGTTTCGGCAAGGCGGAGATCGTACAGGGAAACCGCGCTTCCGAGGTCATCGATTGCGCCCGCTATTTTCAGGAAAACCCGCATTTCAAGGACGATGTCGAGGATCGCCTGAAGCGCGCCGATCTGGGAATCGACGCGTTCTTTATCCGGGATGTGGAGGTGCCGGATGCGGAAACCGGGAAGATGCACACGGTTCCCATCCCCTTCGTCGCGCACCAGTCGGGCAAGCGGCGCTTCGAGCTGCCGCTCACGCATGAGTCGTCGGGAACGAAGCGTTTGTTCGTGCTGTTGGGAGCGTTTCTCCCGGTCCTCACGGAAGGTGGCATGGCGGTGATCGATGAAATGGAGTCCGACCTCCACCCGCATCTCATTCCGCTGCTGCTGGACCTGTTTGTGGATGCGGCGACGAATCCCAAGCGTGCCCAACTCCTCTTCACCTGCCACCACGTCGAGATCCTCAACCAGCTCTCCAAAGAACAAATCGTCCTGGTGCAGAAGGATGCCGACTGCGTGAGCAGCCTGCGCCGCCTCGTGGATCTCAAAGGCGTGAAGCGGGAGGAAAACTTCTTCGCCAACTACAACGCCGGCCGCTACGAGGCGGTGCCATCCCCGTCGCTTTTCTGAACATGGCGCGGCGCGAAAGCATCATCCTGTTTGGAGAGGGCAAGACGGAGGCCGTTTTTCTCCAGCATTTGCACACGCTCTACCGGGATGGGATCGCCGCCCGCGTGAAGGTGGATGCCGGCCAGGGAGGCTCGCCCAAACAAGTGGCGGAGCGCCTCATCAAAAAGCACCTCAATCTCGGAGCCTACGACCGCAGCCTGCTCTTGATCGACAGTGATCTGCCGCTGGATGAAATCCCGGCAAGCTTGCTAGTGAAGCATCGCATCACGCTGGTCACTTCCATCCCCTGCTTGGAGGGAGTTTTCCTGAGTCTCCTGGACGACCGACCACCTGCGAAAGAGCGCCATCAGTCCCGAAACTGGAAACGACGCTTTCAAAAGAATCATCTGGGAACGGACCGGAACGCGGAAATCGTTTCCAAACTCCGCGGCAAGTGCCCGTCTTTGTTTCCCAAGCAACTCGTCGAATCGACTCGATCCTCGCAACCAACCCTGCACAACATCCTTGAGTTCCTTGGGCTTTGATGTTCTCCCTATTTCATAAACTTTCGAATTGCGTGGGAAAGCTAATTAAAAAAGTCCTCTAAACTCCCGTCACGCCCGCTGTCGCGTGATGACCAAGCGACCAACAAAACCATTTTCATGCCCCTGCACCCCGCCGCCCAGCAGATGATCCGGAAAGTCGAAGCGCTTTCCGGCAGGCCCGTGCATGTGGCGGAGGATGCGGATTTGAAAGTGATGGCGGCGATCACCACCGCCCGGGGCAGCGCTCCGGCGCATTTCCTGCGCTACCGGCCGGGGACGCGGGCGGTGGATTATCTGGTCGCCTATCAGCTTGGGTTTCTGGTGCGCTTGTTTTCCTGTCCGGCAGAGAATCGCTGGGATGTGGTGTCGAGCGCCGCCGAGCAGGCGCACGCGATGTTCGGGGAGGGGTAGGCGTGGCGGCGGTTTTCAACCGCCAGGCCGGATGAGGAATTCTTGGGCATGGCGGTTGGAAACCGCCGCCACGGTTGTGGGTTATGCCGGCGGCGGCTTGGCTGGAAGATCGCGTGAGTTGCGAGAGTCTGACTGAGGACGCGCTTTAGGCTGCAGAGCGCCTTTTGAGTTCCCGTAACCGATTGAAAATCAGGCTGGTGCACGCTGCAGGGTTCGAACCTGCGACCCCATCCGTGTGAAGGATGTGCTCTACCACTGAGCTAAGCATGCTTTAACCAGAAAAGGCCGCGGAACCCGCGACCGGGCCAAAGAGTGGAGGAACGCGGACTGACTTGGCAAGCAATTCGATGCTTTCGCGCGGATTTTAAAATTCGACTTCTTTCGGGTGGCCCGCGGGGCGTAGTCTGCCGGCCAGCAAGACCCGTGGCCCAGATTCCCAAAGACAGTGTTGAGAAAGTGCTCGAAGCGACGGACATCGTCGATTTGATCGGTTCTTACATTCAGGTGAAAAAGGCGGGCTCGGCGTTCCGCGCGAACTGCCCGTTTCACAACGAGAAGACGCCGTCGTTTTACATCACGCCTTCCACCCAGCGCTTCCATTGCTTCGGCTGCGGCGCGGGCGGGGACGCGATCTCCTTCGTCCGCGATCATGAAAACCTGCCCTTCGTGGATGCCGTGCGCAAACTCGCGTCGCGGGCGGGGATTCACCTCGTCGAGGAGGAGTCCGACCCGAACGCCGACCAATCCCGCCGCACGCGCGGGCGCTTGCTAGATATTCATCGCGAGGCGACCGCGTTTTTCCACGAGCAGCTGATGCAAAATCCGGCGGCGGCCCATGCCCGGGATTACATGAAGTCGCGCGGCTTCGGCAGCGCGATGGCGGTGAGCTGGTCGGTCGGCTGGATGCCGGACCACCCGAAGGTTTTCCTCGATTGGGCGCGCTCGCGGAAATTCACCGGCCGCGAGCTGGTAGATTCGGGGATCGTCAAGCTGAAGGAGGACAACCAGCCGCAATCCGGGCTGTTCGTGCGCTTCCAGGACCGCCTGATGTTTCCCATCCGCAACGAGATCGGCGACGTGATCGCGTTCAGCGGTCGGCAGCTCCGGGAGAACAAGAACAGCGGGAAATACATCAACTCGCCGGAGACGGCGATTTTCAAGAAGTCGCGGGTGTTCTTCGGCCTGGACCGGGCGAAGAAGCCGATCCTCAAGGAAAAGGCAGCGCTGTTATGCGAGGGTCAGATCGATGCGATTTGTTGTCACGAGCTGGGCATCGGGCACGCCATCGCCACCTGCGGCACGGCTTGCACGCGGGAGCACGCGAGGTTGCTCAAACGCTACACCAACAACGTGCTGGTCTGTTATGACGCGGACAAGGCCGGGCTGGCGGCGACGGAGAAGGCGTATCGCGAGCTCGTTCCGGAAGGTCTTTCGGTGCGGGTGGTGGAGATGCCGGCGGGGGATGATCCGGACACCTTTCTCAAGGCGCACGGCGAGGAGGCCTTCCGGCAGCTCCTCTCTAACGCGAAGGAGTTTTTCCACTTCAAACTCGAAAGGGCGAAGGCCACGGGAGTTTTCGATTCACCCACCGAGCGGGCCGCAGCCCTGAGCGAGTGCGCCGAACTGTTATCCCTGATCACGGACTTCGCGGTGCAGGACAACCAGCTCAACATCGTGGCCGTGCATCTCCAGACATCGACGAGCTCCCTGCGCGAGGCGATCGCCAAAGCGAAGGCGCAGCCGAAGCGGGTGTATGCCGAGAAGACGGCGGGAGAAGGGGAGATCCCGTCGCCCGCCGAGCCGACGCGGTTGCACCGGATCGTCGCGTTCCTCTGTCATCTCGCGCTTTCCTCTGGCCCGGCGCAGCGGTTCCTGGCCGAGCAATTTGAAACCCTGCACGAGGCTAACCGATGGTTGGAGGGAATCCCGCTGTTGGAAACCATCCTGGGCGCCGCTCCGGACCCGTCGTCGAGCGCGGCGGTGAACACCTTCATGAGCGGTCTATCCGAATCCGACCGGCTCGCGCTGGCTCATGAGACTTCGAGTCTGGACGGAGTCTCGCTGGATGGCATGCAAGCCGCCGAGCAAGCGCTGGCATTGCTTTCCGGCACGGTGCTGCAACGCCGCGACGCCGCAGTGAAGGCGGAGCTCAAGCAGGCAGGTCTATCCGCCGCGCGGATGGTGGAGCTTCTGCACGAGGCTAAGGAAATCAGCGGCCTCATGCGCGGCATCGGCCAGCGCTCGGAGTTCGACGACGAGCTGCCAGCGTCCACCTTCAAGGAGAAGCTGCCACCGTGGAAGAAGCGGTTCGATCCTGCGAAGAAGGGCTGATTTGTGGCGGTTGGAGGGCAACTCTTGCATTTTCTGGCGTCGGCAGTCTTGACATCCGCGCTGTGTCCCCTGAAATCCTCCGCATGGCCAAGAAATCAGCACCCATCAAAGACAAGCTCAACAAGACCCAGATCCTCGACCAGATCGCGGAAAGCACAGAACTCAGCCGCAAGCAAGTGGCTGCCGTTCTCGACAGCCTGACCGACGTCATCGAAGCCCACGTGAAGAAGAACGCCGTCGGCGAATTCGTCCTCCCGGGCTTGATGAAGATCAGCACCGTGCGCAAGCCTGCGACCAAGGCGCACAAGGGCATCAACCCTTTCACCAAGGAGGAAGTGATGTTCAAAGCCAAGCCAGCCACCACGGTTGTCAAGGTGCGTCCGCTCAAGAAGCTCAAGGACATGGCTCTCTGAGAGCTGCTCTAACTTGTGGTTCGCCCGCAAGTCACTCACGGCGGTCCCCGGTTTTTCCGAGGGCCGCTTGTTTTTTACCCGTCACGACAGCGGTGCTTTTTGCTAGAATTCCCCCGGCACCGCGACTTTCTTCCGAGGCGGGCTGTCCTTGCGGTTCCGGGAATGTGCCGCTACAACCGCGCCGTGGAACCGATCCGCTATTTCAACCGTCACACGCAATCCCTCGAAACCGAACAGGTTTACGGCGAGGGATTCCTGCGTTGGACTTACGGCCACCCTCTCGGGGCGATCTCTCTCAACGCCTTCGTGAAGCGCCCGTTTTTCTCAAAATGGTACGGCCGCCGGATGAGCACGCCGGAATCTGCGGCGCGGGTGAAGCCATTCATCACGCAATACGGCCTCGATCCGGCGGATTTCGCAGACGCGCCGGAGAGCTACCGGAGTTTCAACGAGTTTTTCTACCGGAAACTCAAGCTCGCCGCGCGGCCGATCGACTCGGACGATGACAGCGTCGTCTTCCCGGCGGACGGGCGTCATCTCGGTTTCGAGCGGGCCTCGGCCATCGAGGGGGTTTTCGTCAAAGGCCAGAAATTCGATCTGCCCGCCCTGCTAGGCGATCGTAAACTTGCGGAGCGCTACGCGGACGGCGCGCTGGTCCTCTCGCGGCTGTGCCCGGTGGATTACCATCGTTTCCATTTCCCGGCAGCGGGCGTTCCGGGTGAAACCCGCTTGATCGAGGGGCCGTTGTTTTCCGTGTCACCCATCGCCCTGCGCCAGCGCCTCGCCTACCTGTGGACGAACAAACGGACGATCACCGAGCTCAAGACCGGGCGCTTCGGCACGGTGCTTTGCCTGGAAATCGGCGCGACCTGCGTGGGCACGATCGGTCAGACATTCACGCCCGGCCAGCCCGTCGCGAAGGGCGCGGAGAAGGGCTATTTCGCCTTCGGCGGCTCGTCCACGCTCACGCTTTTCGAGCCGGGAGTGGTCCGCTTGGAGACGGATCTCCTTGAAAACTCGCGCGAGCAAATCGAGCTCTACGCGCGGATCGGCAGTCGGATGGGCCACTCCGCTTGACCTTCCCCGATAAGGGAACACCTTTTCATCAATCGCAGATGCAGAATCACCTCAAGACCCTCAAGGAACACGCCGCAGAGGCGCTCAAACCGGCGCTGGAAGGCCAGCTCTCGCCTGCCGAACGGATCGCGCTGTATAAGAAATTCCTCAAGATCGAGGAGCACCGCATCCAACTCCATCACCGCTCCGGTGCCGGGGGGCTGGAAATCGCCCGCGCGCGCGCGGCCCTGCTAGACATCACCCTCGGCTCTATCCTCGAAGCGTCGCTCCGCGCCAGCAATGGCAAAATGCTGCCCATCGCGCTCGTCGCCACCGGCGGCTACGGCCGCGGCATGCTCAACCCGCGCTCGGACATCGACATCCTTTTCCTGCTGCCGCGGGCGTCCACCAAGT
Source organism: Akkermansiaceae bacterium (assembly GCA_947462535.1). Taxonomy (GTDB): domain Bacteria; phylum Verrucomicrobiota; class Verrucomicrobiia; order Verrucomicrobiales; family Akkermansiaceae; genus Luteolibacter. The sequence goes on from CANHPN010000008.1 coordinate 57,722, forward strand.
TGCCGCAGCTCCTTCAGGAACTCGTCCAAAACGTGCTCTATCTGTTATGGGACGTGGGGTTCAAGGTCGGCCAGGCCTGCCGCTCGATCCCGGAATGCATCGAGCAGGCGAAGATCGACCAGGAAAACAAGACCTCGCTGATGGACGCGCGCCTGATCGCCGGTGACGTGGCCCTGTTCGCGCAATTCCAGACCCGCTTCGCCAAGGAGTGCATCAGCAAGGGCCAAGCCGCCTTCTTCGACCTCCGCAGCAAGGACCTGCGGAGCCGGCACGAAAAGTACTCCCGCACCGTTTTCCTCCAGGAGCCTAACGTCAAGGAAAGCTGCGGCGGCATGCGCGACTACCACAACATCGAGTGGGTCGCCCGCGTCAAAACCGGCAGCAACAAACTCCAGGAGCTCGTGGAGAAAAAAATACTCACAGTATCCGCCTTCAAGGAAATCGAGGAGGCATACGATTTCCTCCACCGCGTCCGCAACGAGCTTCATTATCACACGGGCAAGGCCACCGACCAGCTCACCCTCCAGCTTCAAGGAGTCGTCGCCACCGCGTTCAACTACCCGCAGCGCAACATCCTGCGCAGCACGGAGGCCTTCATGCGCGACTACTACCGCCACACGCGCCACCTCTATCAGCACGCCACCTCCCTGATGGAGGCGTTCCAGATCGAGGCGGAATCACGCGCCGAGTCCGGCATCCGCTCGTTCCTGACATTTCGCAAGAAAAGCCGCGAGGAGTTCGACGGCTTCATCGCCCGCGACGGCCGCCTGTTCCCCGCCAGCCAGGATATTTTCAAAGACGATCCGCAGCGCCTGATGCGGCTCTTCCAACACTGCCAGGTCCGCAACCTCAGGCTCAGTCCGCAGATCCGGCGTCTCATCGCCAGTCATTGGGAGGACATCGACCGCCCGTTTCGTTATTCAAAGGCCAACCGCCAGGTCTTCCAGGCGATCCTCGAACGCAAGGGCGACGCCGCCCGCGCCCTCAGGCAGATGCACCGCATCGGCTTCCTCGGCCGCTATCTGCCAGAATTCGGCGCGCTCGACTGCCTCGTCCAGCACGAGTTCTTCCACCGCTACACTGCGGACGAGCACACGCTCCGCTGCGTCGAGCAGCTCGACCAGCTCATCGCCGAGACCAACCCCCGGCGGGAGATCTATCGGCGCTTGTTCCGCGAAATCCATGATTCCTACGCGCTCTATCTGGCCGTCATCCTGCACGACACCGGCCGCGCCGAGAACGTCCGCGAACACATCGATGGTTCCGCCATGCTTGCCGCGCGGCTTTGCACGCGCCTGCAGATCCAGGGTGCGCGGCGCTCGCTGATCATGTTCCTGGTAGATAACCACCTGAGCTTCTGGCGCACCGCCACCACCCGGAATCTCGACGATCCCGAGGTCATCGCAGAGTTCGCCAACGTCGTCAAAACCCCGTCGAATCTCGACGCGTTGTTCCTCTTCACCTTCGCCGATTCCAACGCTACCTCACCCGAAGGTTGGACCGGCTGGAAGGAAAGCCTGATGCTCCAGCTCCACACCGCCACCCGCAGCTTCCTCGAAGGCGGCCGCGAGAAATACTCGCAGAAACTCGACGCCGAACGCCTCGTCCTGCGCGACGAAGTCCTCGGCATCATGCGCGAGGACTATCACCCGGACGTCCACCGCCACTTCGAGCTGATGCCGGCCCCGGCCTTCCACTTCCGGCAGGCCGCCCACATCGTCACTCAGGTCCGCACCGTCCGCCATTTCCTCCAGCGTGAGGCCGACACGTCCGCCCCCTTCGCCTCCTGCATCAAGTGGATCGACCACACCGACAGGGGCTACACCGAGCTCGTGCTCGCCACCCGCGACAAGCCGCTGCTGTTGGAGAAAATCTGCTGCGCCCTCGCCTCGGAGCAAATCAACATCCTCTCCGCCGACCTCTTCACCCGCACCGACAAGATCGTCGTCAATATCTTCCGCGTCTGCACCACCAACTTCGAACCGGTCTCCGCGGCGTCCACCCGCAAGCGCTTCCTGGATACCTTCGAAGCCATCCTCGCCGCTGATAGTTACGACCCCGAGAAATACCTCCGCCGCAAGGTCAATTTCCTCAAGCCCCGCTCGGACAACGGCATCACCGTGCCGGTCCGCGCCTTTGTGAGCAACGACCTGCACCCGACCTGCACCACCGTCGAAATCCAGGGCCTCGACCGCATCGGGCTGCTTCACGATCTTTTCCACACTATCAACAAACACGGCTTGAACACCGCCCACGCCCGGATCTGCACCGAGAAGGGCGTGGCGATGGACACCCTTTACATCACCACCGCGGCTGGGGAAAAGATCCGGGACCCGGAGCTTCTCAAGCAGCTGGAAGAGGAGTTCTCCGCCCTCGTCGCCCGCCCCGAAACTCCGGGCTGAACCAAAGAATGTGTCCCGACGGTCTCAGTCGGGAGATTTTCTAGCCGGCCGCTTCACCCCAACCATCCCGCCTAGCAGTAAACAGAGCAGGATGGCAAGCGAGGCGGACCCGCCGCCGCTGCGCTTCAGGTCGGGCGTGATGGACATCGGCCGCTGGCCATCCACCTGCACGCTGCGGCCGAAGGTGAGCACGGTGCCGCGCTGCGGCAGCATCACCTGCCGAAGCGCCGGCGAGCAGCGTGCCGAGCTCCAGTTTCGCCACGGCGTAGCCGAGAAACTTGCGTCCGTTGGAATTGTCCACCGCCACGAGCCCTTCGGCTTTCTCCACGAGCAGCTCGACACCGGATTCGGTGGTTATGAAGACACGGACGGGGGGATTTCCTTAGGAAAAAGTTCAAAGAAAAATGAAGCGGCTTGTCATGCCGCGCGGGATTGCCGCACCCTCCGCCGCTCATGAAGCGCGTGATCATTCATACCGACGGTGGCTGCAAGGGAAACCCGGGACCGGGCGGATACGGGTCGGTGATGGTTTGCGGAAAGCACCGGATGGAGCTTTCCGCCGGCTACCGGCTGACGACGAACAACCGGATGGAGCTGCGGGCGGCGATCGCGGCGCTGGAGTCGCTCAACGAGCCTTGCGAGGTGGAATTGCACTCGGACTCGAAATACCTGATCGACGCGATTTCCAAGAAATGGATCGAGGGCTGGAAAAAACGCGGCTGGCAGACGGCGGACAAGAAACCGGTGAAAAACCAGGACCTCTGGCTGCTGCTGCTGGCGGCGATCGGTTCGCACAAGATCGACTGGCGCTGGGTGAAAGGCCACGCCGGACACGCGGAAAACGAGCGCTGCGACGAACTGGCGAACATCGCCGTGGCGGGCAGGAATCTGATGGAGGACGCGGGCTTCGAGGCTGCGCGGAGTTGATCCGGATTTCCATGAATGTTCACTTTGCTCCGTTTGGAAATTCGGCTAAGGGTGATTCATGAATTTGAAAACGCTCGGCCTGTTGCTGGCATTCACCGCATTCCCCCAGCACGGGGCGTTCGCTCAAAAGCCGGTCCCGCCGCCGTCCGGTCCACGGCTGCCGCTCGCGACGGTTTTTCAGGGTGAGTCGAAGTTCCATGCGATCGTCGCCAAGGCGGAGCGCGAGAACTGGCGGAATCTGCCGCTTGGCGAGCGGACCATCCGCGTGGCTCGAGAACTGGTAGGCACGCCCTACGTGAATTACACGCTGGAAGTCGATGACCGGACCGAGTCGCCGGTGGCAAATCTCAAGGCCATGGACTGCTGGACGTATTATGAAAACTCGCTGGCTCTGGCCCGCATGCTTCGCTACAAGCCCGCGCCTTACAAGCCGCAGGACCTGCTGCACATGGTGGAAATCGAGCGCTACCGTGGCGGCGTCTGCACCGGGAACTACCTGAGCCGGATGCACCATCTCGAGGAGGTTTTCCACGACAACCAGCGCCGCGGCTATGCGACTAACATCACCTCGCGGATTCCCGGAGCCGAGAGAATCCGCCGCGAGATCAAGGAAATGACCGTGCAGTGGAAGGCATACCGCTACCTGCGGTCCAATCCGTCGCTGATCGAACCGATGGGGAAGATCGAGGCGCAAGTCTCGGACCTGCCGGTCTATCACGTCCCCAAATCCAAGGTGCGCGGCGCGGAGAAATACCTCCAGAACGGCGACGTCTGCGCGATCACCACACATGGCCCCGGCGGCTACACCTCGCACGTCGGGCTGATCATCAGGCTGCGGGACCGGGCCTATTTCGCCCACGCGACTTCTGACACTGACAAGGGGCGGATGACGGTGATCGACCGGCCGATCGCCGATTACGTCAACGGTGCCTCCAAGCACGCCGGCATCGTCATTTGCCGCCCTAACGACGTGCCGCAGTCTTCATTGTGGCAGAGCAACGTGGCGCGCCAGTAGGCCGCGCCGCCGGGTCAGGCTTTGGCCGGATTTTCGACCAGACTCTCGGCGATCGACTTGATGAACTCGCCGGACTCCTTCTCGACTAACGGCCGCGCGAGCATCTCCTCGTAAATGTTGATGTAGCGGCGGGCCACCTCCTTGTGGCTGAATTCCTGCTCGCTCTCGATCATCACCCGGCGGATCTCCCGGTCGCGGATTTCCTGCGGCAACGCGTAAAACTCCATGGCCCGGTCGATGGCCCAGCGGAACGCTCCCGCGTTGTAGTGGTCGAAGCGGAAACCGTTGCCGGTCGAATCCTCGACATCCAGCGGCCTAACGGTGTCGTAAAGCCCGCCGGTCGAGTGCACCACCGGCAGCGATCCATAAAGCGGCGATGTCATCTGCGGCAGTCCGCATGGCTCGAACAAGGAAGGCATCAGCATGAAATCCGACGCCGCGTAGGCGAGACGGGAAAGCCGCTCCTCGAAATCGACGATCGCCACCCGCTCGCGCAGGTCGAACGCGCTGACGATCTTGTCGATCCAGTGTTGGTGCGGACCGTTGGCGACGATGACCACCTGCAAGTCCCGATCCCAGTAATCCGAGATCAGGCTGTGCAGGATTTCCGTGAGAAGCTGGGGGCCTTTCTGCACCGGGTCGAGGCGGGAGGGCCAGAAGAAGATCGGCGCGTTGACGTCCTCCTTGAGCTGGAGCTCGCGTTGCAGCGCGAGCTTGTTAGCCGCCTTGCCTTCGGCGAAATCCGCGACGCCGAAATTGCGGGCCAGAGCGTCATCCGTGAGTGGATTGTAGGAAACATCCGGCGCGTTGAGAATCCCCGCGGAACATCCGGCCGCATACTTGGCGCGCAGCTCGGCGCGCACCGAGTCAGGCACCACCGAGTGCCAGCCCTCGACGATTTCCCAGAGGAAGCGCGGGCTCACCGTGTTGATGAAGTGGGCGGCAAAAATCCCGGACGTTAGGAGATCGACCGGCACGTGCGAGCGGGCGTGGTCGTAGTTGGCGGGAGGTCCGGTGAAATACAAATTCATCCAGAACTCGGCGGCGTCGATGCCCGCCTCCTCGACGCGCGCGAGCGACACTTGCCGGGTGTGGATGTTGTGCACGGTGAACAGGCACTTGATGCCGCGGCGGCGGGCCATCGCCGGGATCAGCGCGGTCATCCAGTCGTTGCAATGAATCAAATCCGGCATCACGCGCGGCACGATGTGGTTGATCAACTCGCGCTGGAACACCAAGGCGATCCGCATCGATTCGTCGGAGTGATTGCTGTAAACCTCGTCGCGATAATAAAAAATCCGGTCCTCCGCCAAGTGGATGTGCGCTTCCGGCAGGACTTCATGATATTTCCGCAACTCTCTCTCGTGGAGGCTGAAAATGTCGCCGTGAAACATCCGCCGGTAGTTCGGCATCGCCACATGGACGTCCGCTCCCAGCTCGAACAGCGCGGAAACGAGCGATGCGGAAACATCCGCCAGGCCACCCGCTTTCGCCGACATCCGTTGCGCCATGTTCCCCATGCCCGAGGGCAAATAGGTGATCTCCGGCGTGACAATGAGGATTCGCGGCTTGGCAGGTTTGGACATGGCTGACATCGGGCGGGGAACTGAAGGCTGTGACTCTATCCGGTGCTATAGTGGCGGGATTTCCAAATGATCGCCAACTCAATCTTTCCGAATTCCGGATTTATTTTCACGTTCCGGAAGCGTGGAAGCACGACTGGGACCGGCCTCGGACAAGTGCCGGATGCAGAACTGCGACCACGTTTCCAAGCGCTCGAACAACGCCCCGTTGAGCTCGGCAAGCGGCGTGAAGCCCAGATCCGTGAGCGCGTCCTCACGCGAGTTCACCGCGTCGGATTTCAAATCCACCACGTGGACGATGCCCAGGTGGACCTGCCCCACCGGATTGGATTCATCATTGAGCAAGGCGATGATCCGGTGCTCGTGCTCCTCGGGAAGATCGAGCTCCTCCTCGATTTCACGGGTCACCGCCGCGTGGTAGGCGTCCGATCCCGTGCGACCGCCACCGGTATCGACCGGGTTGACGTGACCGCCCACGCCGACGGAGATTTTCGCGTGAAGCCGGCTTTCACCGCCGGATTTTCCTCGGGTGTAATGAAGGATGCGATCCCCGCAGCGGAAAATGCAGTAAGGAATCAGCTGCTTGTGGCTCGGGTCGTTTTCCGCCGCCGCCCGGTCCATGAAAAAATGGTTCGCGGGATCGAGCAAACGCGCGACGGCCGCATCCAGCCCCGCCGTTTGGATTCCCTCAAACGCCCCGATTTCATCCAGCAACGCACGCGGCACCACCAGCACTTCCTCTCCTGAATACTTCGACATGCGCGGGAGAATAAATATCCACCCGCCTTCGCCAAGCCCTCATCCAGAAGATTGGAATGCGGAACCACACACTGCTGATCCCTCTCCGCCGCAGGCGCTGAAAGTCGCGACCGATGGAGAAACCCGGCAATCGCGAAAATTTCCAAAAATCGTCTTGCCCACCCGGAGGTCCGCGAATAAACCTCCGCCCCACCCGCAAGGGGCGTTAGCTCAGTTGGTAGAGCACTTGCATGGCATGCAAGGGGTCAGCGGTTCGAATCCGCTACGCTCCACCATTCATTTTTTCAATGAGTTACGGGGATTTAATAGGTGCACTACCCCCTAAAGTAGCTCCAAGCCCATCACTCGATCAATCTGCATTGAGGATTCCAGCCGCGGATCACACCTCCCGCACCACCGGGCTAACGCCTCCGCAGGCCGCCGAGAAAGGCGGCTCGGAAGGAAGCGCCTGCTGGCTACCCGGCACCGCCACCGGAACTCCTCGATCTGCACCTGGCGACCCACCACACCCGGGCGGCCCAGAAAGCAGGAGTGCCCATCTTTGGCTCAGTCACTGGCGCGCGGGATCTTTAGGGTTGCTATTGTCCCGGAAAGGAAACAAAACCTGCCCCGGAAATAGTAAGCGTTTCCGTAGCAACCGATGAATACCCGCCGTTTTGTCAGTGGTTCGTCCGTCATCCTCGCGGGGTGGCTCGGAGCGACGTTTTTCAACGAAGTGCCCGCCCAAAGGTATCCCAAGCTGGATAGAAAACCGGTCGCCGCCGCAGTGGACAGCGCAGCCGGCCTGCTCGTCGCGGAGGTAAAACCAGCGGCATCGCCCACTTCAGTTTCCCGCTAACTTTTCAAAATCATGGCTGAACAACCCGTTATTTGTGACGTCAAGCCGCTGGCGCTCGAAGTGGAGGCCGGCACCCATTGGTGGTGTTCCTGCGGCCGCTCGAGCCACCCGCCGTTTTGCGACGGCTCGCACAAGGGCACCGGATTGCAGCCGGTGAAATACGAAGTCGCCGAGAAAAAAACCATCTGGTGGTGCCAGTGCAAGCACACCGCGAACCCGCCGCTATGCGACGGCTCGCACAAGAACCTACCGGGTCAATAGGTCTTCATCCACTGGACGACGTCCGCCACGTCTTGGGCGGTCGTGCCGAGTTGGTCCGCATTGAGCATGAGAGAACGGTCCAAGCCCTTGCGGCTGGCGATTTACAACTGGGGAATCATGGATACCTGCAGCTGATCCAGTTCGACCAGTGTGCAACTCGCCAACGCCGCTTCAATGGCAGGCAGGTGGGTTTCAAACATCAACTTGGTTGCCTTCAATCCCAGATTCCCGGTGCGCACCAACACCAGCTTCCAGGGGCGGCCATTTAGGAGGTGGGAGTAATAGAAATCGGTGTCCTTCGTCACGAGCACCCGCATCTCGGTCATCGAGACTTCGTTCAGGATTCCATCGCGCGTGGCATTTTGATCCTGCAGGTCCAGCGTGTGGATCGCATCATGCCCTGCTGCCTGAAACACGCCACGGAGGCTGGGTGGGGCTGGGTGGCAAATGCGCGTCGATCAGAAACTTCATGCGGCCACGACGTGCAGGCTTTTTAGTTTGAGGGACTGTGCCGCAAATTGAATGCAGGCCAGCAGATTCTCCCGCTCCAAGTCGGGGAACTCCGCCAACACGTCCTCAACACTATCGCCCCCGGCAAGATACACGAGCATCAACTCCACGGGATAGCGTAACCTGCGGATCGTGGGCTTGCCATGGCACACGGAGGGATCGATCGTAATCCGGCTCAGAAGTGTCGCATGGTCTTTGGAGGTGGGAGGCATGTGGGAAAGCTACCCGCCTGCCTTCGTGTCGTCAATACCGCCGCTCTGCGACGGCTCGCACAAAAATCTGCCGAAGCCTGAGTAAGGGTTTTGAGCCCGGGACTCGGTGGCCGCGGTGAGGCGACCCGGGTTCACAGACGGAAGTCGTCCGGCAGTGACCGAAGCCGACAGCTGTTGGAGTGGGTTTGGGAGTGCGCGATTCTTCGGCGCGCCATGCGTTTGAGCGGGTTTGGAGCTTTCGAACCCGGCCCGGAATGGGTCGCCGGCATCCGCAGCTGTAGCGGCGGTCACGCCGTCTTCCTGCCGAAAAAAGTCAAATGGTTGATAATGAGCGGTCTGCGAGTTTTGAATCGCGGTCAGGGTCTTCTTGTGTTCCGGGCGGTCCAGCGACCTAAATAATCACGGCAATCTGATTGTTATCAGATACTTATCTGATTTTATCTAATTTTTATCAGATACTTATCTGATTTTTATCTGATTTTTTTCTTGCGGAGCAGTAACCGGTTAGTAAGGTGCCCCCCGCCTATGAAAATCAAATCAAAATATCACCACTTCCTAATCATCGCAGCAGCTGCCTCGACCGCAGGTCAACTGCAAGCCCTCACCGTTGTGGGCGACACTGTAACCCCTAATGCTCCTGGTAGCACGACGGTTACCGTCGCTGGCAACGCCAACGTGCAAGGCACGCTGAGTGTTCAACTTCCGAATGCTGCTCCGGTTTCCACTGGCACGGCACCGGCACCGACCAGCCCGATCGGTAATGCCCAGAACACTGGATTTACCGTTCCTCCTGCCTCGACTGGTCAGATCTTCGCTTATTCGACAAACGGATCGGGTCTGCAAACGCAAGTCGTGCAAACCAATGGCGGCGTCATCGCCCAGGCAAACGGGGACCTCACCCTGCAACAGCAAAAATCGCAGACAAATACTGCGACATACACCATTGAATCCCGCGATATCAAGGTGTCCGACCCAGCCGGCTTCACCGACACTCTGGGCACATTCGGCCCAATTGGCGCGTTTTATGCGAATGGCACCTCGCTCCCGGGAACGGCAGTGATCGTGGCAACCGTCCGCGACGGGAGCGGCAATTTGCTTTCCGTGCTTTCCGACATCCCCGGAGTGGGTCCAGTGACAGCAACTGACGGATCGGGCTTCCCGATTCTCACACCGGCCCAGGTCACTGCGGCCGTGGCTGGAGGTGCCCCCGCCAGTTTTCTTGTGGCAGGACCCTCAATAACGACAGCTGGCACCGGTGATCTCGTGGTAGAGGGAAGCACCACCACTAACGGCATCGACAACAACGGCCAGACAATCACCGAACTTGCAGCTGGTGTCGCTCCTACGGATGCAGCCAACGTGGGCCAAGTGACCGCCGGAGATGCAGCAGTCACCACGGCCTTCCAAGCTGCCGATGCAGTGCTGACGACCGGCCTCGCCACCGAGGTTGCAGATCGCATCGCCGACGTGAACGCAGAAGAAGCCCGCGCGCTCGCTGCAGAAGGTGTGCTGACGACCAACCTCGCCAGCGAGGTTACCAACCGCATCGCCGACGTGAACGCAGAAGAAGCCCGCGCGCTCGCCGCAGAAGGTGTGCTGACGACTAACCTCGCCAGCGAGGTTACCAACCGCACCAATGCTGACCTCAGCATTCGTAATGACTACACCGCAGCCGACACCCTGGAACGGAATGCCCGCATCGCAGCGGACACCAGCATCCGCACTGACTTCGCTGCGGCTGACAACAGCATCCGCAGTGATTACCAAGCCGCCGACCGCGGACTGCGTAGCGATATCGATCAAAACACCCGCGGTATTGCCATGGTCGCCGCCATGACGAACACCACGGTTGCAGCCGGCAAGACCCATGGCGTGGACTTCAACGTCGCCCAGTTCCAAGACGAAACGGGCATGTCCTTCGGTTATGCCAACCGCATCAATGAGAACCTCCAAATCCATGCAGCAGCTGCCTCGACGACCGACTTCGACGAAGCTGTCGGCCGCATCGGTGTGAGCTATCAGTGGTAAGAAAAATCGCAGTAAGTAGTTGGTGAATTGCAATTGGGGCGCGGTGCTTTTTTAGCGCCGCGTCCCTCTTTTTAGCCAGTGATTCCCGGCTTAAAAACCATCAAAGATCTCACACCACCCTGTTGCATGACCGCCCGTTTCTCCGGCAGCCCTCTCTTCCGACTCCTATGGATCGCTCTTCGGTGTTTTGCATTCACAATTTGGCTGGCTTCCTGCGCGACAAAGCCCGCGAAACCCGCAGAATCCAAGACTGGCTCGCCTCTTTGCCGCTATACCGCGACGAGTCGGGTGACTCGCTCGGCTCTTCCCACGAAAATCTACGTTTTCCCGACCCTTCTCTCCGATACCAAGGGTAATCCGAAGGAAAACCTCTCCCCTGCGTTGGATCCAAGTGGTGCGATCACCGATTGGTCCGCTCCCTCTTCGAAGTCGAAACTGATTCGTGGCCAAATCGAACGGCGTTTAAGGGGCCTGGGCTATCAGGTGGTCCCTTTTCAGGATGTCCTTGCCATGCGGAGTCCCCACTCGATTCTGATGGTCAGCAGTTTTTACACAGCACCCGTGCCTGTCGATAACCCGAAGAAGGGGCAGCCGGACCAGTGTATCCTGACGATGATCAAAGCCAGCACCTTTGGCATGGATTTGAATCCCAAGAACGGGAGGAGTCTCTCGAATGTGGACGGGGCCACCTTTTTTCACTCCGGGCAAAACGTCAGCCAGTTGGAGCAGCAAAGCTTTTCGGAGCTTGGCGGCTGGTTGGGGGACTCCGTCTCCGGGATGGTTTGGTTGAAGCTGTGAAAGCGCCCCCGCCATTTTAATCCGCATCGATCAAGCTTCTTCTTATGGATAACATACCCCGCCGACAATCTTCTACCATGAACATCACAGGACAAATTCTTCTCGTCGCCTCCAATCTCGTGTTGGCTGCGGCAGTATCATTTCATGTTTACAGGGCCAGCCTTTTGCCGGTGTCTGCTTCGGTGCCACCACCGGTTGTCGCTCCAAATCCTCTTCCCCCTGCCACGCCGGTCGCGCCGATCACCCTTGATGTGTTGCCACTCCAAAAACCCCTTGAAACTCTCGATCAGTCGGTCAACCGGCTGACTTTGACGCTCCAGCGTTTCAATACCACCGCGATGCAATACGAGTATCTGCAAACCGAAATCGAGCGGCTTTCGCGGATTGATCAGACGCTAGCCACACGCATCAATGAGGCACAAAAAAGCCCAGCCAAAGCGAAGACTGCGGAGTTCGAAAAAAGTCTGAAGCAACTTAAAGTGATTCAGGATCAGGTTCAGGCCGAAATGAAGCGTCGCCGCGAGACCTTGGGGCAGTTGGTGAATGAGCTTGAGGGCGAACTCGCAGCGCAAACGCCGGCCCGGAAAGCGGCTGCGAGCGAGCCTGCAAATGGCAACACGCCCAAGCGGGTGAAGCCCGCTCCGGCAACTCCGGCAACTCCGGCAACTCCGGCAACTCCGGCAACTCCGGCAACTCCGGCAACTCCGGCAACTCCGGCGGCCGGCCTCAAGTCCGCTCCAGCAGCCCCGTCGCCCACTAAGAAGCTAGCAAACTAAGCGAGCGGGGAGGAGAGCGAGGCTCGCCAGGTGAAGTCTCAAGTAACCCGCTTTGACAAGGCCTGGCGCGGCGGCTATCCAAGGCCATGCGATCGCTTATCAAG
>CANHPN010000009.1 GCA_947462535.1 Akkermansiaceae bacterium
AGGATCGAGCCGAAGGGATGGCGGGTGGCGTTGCCAGAGCGCGGATCTTCGATGACATCGAACATTTCAAGACCCTCGGGGAGTCCGCGGCGGAAATCGATTGCTGTTTTTGTGACGTTCAGGGTGGGCATCCGGCCCCTATAAATCAAACGATCGCTTGGTACAAGCCTTGATTGTCAGCGACTTTCTAATGTAGGTGCCCTGACGGCGCGGCGGCGGTTTGATCTGGCAGTGGGTCGCTCATCAGAAAACGTCGTTCACCCCTTTTCCTCGGGGAGCACACGCGCCGCCGCGTGTGGTTTTCAGCGGCCTCGCCGAAAACGGGCGCCGATTTACGATCACAGCCGCAAACTCCGTGCGGGCCGTATGCTCTCCCTAAGCCATTGAGGGACGCAGAGGAAGGAACTGGCAGGCAAGGTGCCGTTGTAGGGAAGCGGCTGCGCCCGGCGTTCAGTCAGAATTTCCTCCTACCCTTGCCCCGGAAACCCGCTAGGATTTCCCGCAAATGAGTATTCTGACCCAGCCGAAAATACTCCGGGGAAAAGCACTCACGGCAGCGGTGGATATCCGAACGCTGCCGAAAATCCTGCTCCATGAGCATCTCGACGGCGGGCTGCGGCCCTCGACCGTCGTCGAACTCGCCGCGGAGCTTGGCTACCAAGGCCTCCCCACCACCGATCCCCCGGACCTCGCCGCGTGGTTCCACCGCGGCGCGCAGCGTGGAAATCTCACGGAATATCTGGAGGGATTCGCGCACACCACTTCGGTCATGCAGACGCCCGAGGCGCTTGAGCGGGTCGCCTTCGAATTCATCGAGGATATGTATCACGACGGCGTGGTCTATGCCGAGGTCCGTTTCGCTCCGGTCTATCACACCCTGCGTGGTTTGACCCAGGATGAAATCGTCGTGGCCGCGATCCGCGGGCTGGAGCGGGGCGAGCGCACCTACGGCGTCGAGTGGGGCCTGATCATCTGCGCGATGCGACACATGCCGGACTCGCTCGAAGCCGCCGAGCTCGCGATCCGCAACCGCGACCTCGGCGTGGTCGGCTTCGACCTCGCGGGCGGCGAGCATGGATTTCCGCCCAAGAAACACGTCGAGGCGTTTCAAGCCATCGAGCGGGCGAATTTCTACATCACGATCCACGCCGGCGAGGCCTACGGACCGGAGTCGATCTGGCAGGCGCTGCAATATTGCGGCGCGCACCGACTCGGCCACGCCACCCGCCTGCGCGACGACATTGAATTCCTGCCAGACGACACCATGAAACTCGGCCGGCTCGCCCAATACATCCTCGACCGCCGCGTCCCGCTAGAGATGTGCCTGCTCAGCAACCTGCATACCGGCGCCTGCGCGAGTCTTGAAGAACATCCATTCGGCGCTTTTTTCCGCCGCGGGTTTCGCGTCTGCCTCAACACCGACGACCGCCTGATGAGCGACACCTCGATGACGCGGGAAACCACGCTCGCCACCGAGCTGTTCGACTTGAGCCTCGGCGAACTCGAAAAGCTCTCGCTCAACGGCATCAAAAGCGCGTTCGCCCCCTTTGACAAACGCCTCAAGATCATCTTCGAAACCATCAAGCCCGGTTTCGCGGCAGCGCGGGCGGCTATGCCGTAGTCACCGGATAGACCGCTCCGTCCGCCGCTTTGAAAAACAAGTCCGTCGCACCGCGCCTCACATAGCCGAGGGCATGGCGGACGCCGGCGATAACGAACGGTGAAACGCTCGTCACCTCGCCCGCGGCGTTTTCCAAAGGTCCGGCCACAACCGGAACATCCGCATCGCAAACAAATTTGGTGAGCCGCTTGTTGACCTTGCCCGCCGACTTGATCCGGGAAATGACTTCCTGGCCGATATAGCAGCCCTTGTGATAAGAAATATCAGTTTCCTCAAGCAGCGCCTCGGGCGGAAGCATGCCTTCCAGCAATTCGCGGCCCCACGCGGGAACACCGTTCGCGATGCGCAACGACTCAAGCGCGTCGCCATCCAACAATTCAACTCCGCCCGGAAACTCGATCGTCTGACCGACAGGAACCCACCAATCGGTGCCAGGGACTCCAAACCGTTCCGACTCACGAGCGACAACTCCCGGCGGCGGCTCAGGCATCGGTCCGGTTAAATGATGCAGCGTGTATTTACCGGATAGATCGTCCACCTCCACGTCGTCGGCGATGAGATAGCGGGTCAAACGCGCTTCAAGCTCCTCCGCCCGTCCGGCAGGGCCCGCGATCCACAGCCCACCATCGGCGGCTTCCGTCACCGTCACCCGGAATTGCAGGCGGCCTTTGGCGTCGGTCACGCAGGACGGCAGTGAGATTTTCCCGCCCGCCACCCGGCGCACGTCCTGCGTGAGCTGGCCGTTGAGAAACCGCACTGCGTCCGGCCCGCGGAATTCCAGCAAGGACGGTGTGCCAAGATCGATCCGCTGGATTCCGCTCACGCTTTTTCCTGCTAGGGTTTCACGCCTGCAGAGTAATCCAGGCCTCCCAGGCCATCGGCGTCGAGCTCGCCCATGCGCTTCGACACGGCGGCGATCGCAGGCGTATGCAAGGCGGCTGATGCCGCGAGCGCGAGCATGTAGCGGGTGTCCTTGCCCATGTTGGAGAGCGAGAAATGGGTCTCGAAATCTCCAACCGCCATCGTCGGCAGTTTCATTCCGGTTAGCACCGAGCCGCTCGCATTTCCGGCCACCGCCTGGATCAAACAGTCGGCGGAAACTCCCTGGCTGGTGGTGATGGCAAGCGCCTCCGCCAGCGCCTGCACGGTGCAGGCGGAGATCAAATTCGTGGCCAGCTTCACTACCGTCGCGGCTCCGATCTCGCCACAATGCAACTGGCTTTTGCTGGTCACGCCGAGATACGGCTTCAGGTCTTCCGCCAGACTGGCATCACCGCCGGTATAGTACACCAACTGCCCGTTTCCGGATGCGACTTTGCTACCGGTGAACGGCGTGTCGAGAAACCGACAGCCGCGCGCCACGCAGACTCTCTCAAGCCACATCGTGGTTTCCAAATCCAGGGTCGCGTGATTCAAAACGATCTGGCCGGCTTCCAGAAATGCCTCGATTCGCCCGACGACTTCCCGCACCGCGGGCGCGTCTTTCAGATAGATCGAGATTACCGACGCACCATCGATCGCAGCCTCCGGAGTCTCGGTTTCGCCCGTGAGCCCCTTCGCCGTGCGGTTCCAGCAACCCACTTGCCACCCGGCATCTAGCAGCCGTGAACAAGCACGTGAGCCGATGATGCCGAGCCCCAGGACGGCCGCCCGGTTTCGAACAGGAAGACTCATTGTTGGCGTTGCAGTGCGAGTTCCACCAGCTTCGCCGCTTGCCTACGGATTTCCGCCATCAGCGCGGGCGTGGGGTCCTTGCCTTCTTCCAGAACCATTTCCGTGCGCAGCCCGGCGAGGATATCGCGCATCGCCAGATAGTTCGGGCGTTCGGAAATCCTCGGCTCCAGTCCGGCCACCGACTCGGTGTAATAATCCGCGATGTCCTCGCGCATCACCTTGCGGGCACGTTCCGGAGAAAACTGCTTGTCTACCGCCACGGTCGAAACCTCCAGCGCGCGAATCCATCCGCCGAGCGAAATCAAGTGCGCCAGATCCGCGTCACGCAGGGAAACCAGCTCCTGCTCCACATCCCGCTGGGTGGCGGTGAGTTCCTTCTTGAGCTGCTCCACATTCTTGTTCTTGGCGCTATCTAGCAAACTCGCGGCGTGACGGTTGACGCGGTCGCCCGCTCCCAGCGCCTTGCCATAACGGGTCAAATCCTTCGCGAGCTCCTCCACTTGGTCGAGCTGCTCGGCCTGCACCACCAGGAATCCATCGGCAATGAGAAACCCCAGCTCGATCGCTAGGTCCGCGCGATCCTGCGACATCCGCGCCGGCATCTTGCGGGCGACCTCGGCGATCGGCAGCGGCATCAAAAACTGCAAGGTGTCGAACAGTTTCGAAATCGACGGCGCGGTGAATTCATTCACCGCGAGCTCTTCTCGCACGTGGGCGTCATCGACCAAATCCTTCGGGATGGCGACGTTGTTTTCCGCGGGTTGCTCTTCCGCGGATAGCGGAAGCAGCAACGCGGCAAATGCGGCTAACACACATGTTCGGCTCGGTTTCACGGCGAAAGTCTGCCACCGCCCGCCGCGCTCGGCAACCGACAAAATTCACTGAAAATCGCCCCGCCCGCCACAAATGACAGCCGAGACCCGCCTGAAAATTTGAATTGCCAAGCATTCCCCGCTGACTCACCTTTTGGCCGTTGGGACGACGGAACGGTGTTTCCCGTCAAGTTTCCGAACCACCACTTGGGTTGACGCCCACCTGCCCTGCCGGGCCTTGGAAGCCTTCTCAGGCAAATCAAGTCGGCTCGCCCACAGGATCGTCACCTCCCACCCTGCTCCGCGGATTTGCGAGTGATTCCACTCATATCCCCGCCCACCCGCTTCACCCATACCCTCATCTCCATTCCTCATGGCCGGTCACGACAAGTGCGCCACGGCCAATCACCTTCAAGCCTAAGTCGATGCATCCGCCGGCGCTTTGAATGTTTCCAACCATTTCAAAGCGGCCGATGAAACTCTCGACCGCCCCCCTTTTCGAAAAGCCGCTCCAAGCACCCCAACTTTCCAACCGATTCCGGATGAGCAACGATACTGACCAAGACACCCCACCCGCGACCAAGCGGGTGGCCAAAAAAGCAGCCACCAAGACCGCCGCGAAGAAAGCGGCAGTCAAAAAAACCGCTGTTAAAAAAGTAGCCGCCAAAAAAGTCGCTAAAAAGTCCGCCGCGGCGACGGCCGTCACTCCGGAACTTCCTTTCACCGCGCCTCCGGTTTCGAATCCGTTTCCAGCCCCCGAGGCAGCCCCACGCCCTGCGCGACCCTCAAGGGCGAAAAAAGTCGCAGCCGAGCCGGCCCCCGCCGAGCAAGCGCCAGCCAAAGCCTCCGAAACAGCGCCACGGCGCTTCGGCCGCGTCCCCGGCGGCGGTCCGGTCGTCGCCCGCGAACCTGCGGAATCGCGCGCCCCGGCTCCTCAAATTTCCACCCCTTTTCCACAGCCACCCCCTCCGCCGGAAGCGCGTGAAATCCCCGCCCCGTCCGGTCCGCCACGCGAACCGGAACAGCGCGAACGCCCGCCCCAAGACGGCCAGCAACGTAATTTCCAACAGCGCGAAGGCCAGAATCGCGACGCCCAGGGACAACAACGCACCGGCGAAAGCCGCAGCAAACGCCGCCGCGACAAACGCAAACGCCGCGCCGGCGAGCGTCAGGAACAACAAGGCCCGCCGCAAGCCCAGCACGGACAACATCCTCCGCAGCAGCATCGAAACCGCCACGAAGGGGGTGGCCGTCAGCAGCGCGGTCCCACCGATTTCGACGACCGCCGCCCGGTCCAGCTCGCCGGCCCGAAAATCGAGGCCGACGGCCTGCTCGAACTCGCCCCGAAAGGCTTCGGCTTCCTCCGCATTCCCGGAAAAAATTTCGAACAAGCCCGCGACGACGTCTTTGTCACTCCCGAGACGATCCGCAAATACAACCTGCGCCTCGGCCAATGGATCCACGGGGTCTATCAGGACGGCCCGCGCGGTCCGCAGCTCGCAGAGATCTCCCAGGTCAACGGCATGCCGCCCGAGGAAGCCGCCAAGCTCCCGCATTTCGACGAGCTCAAGGCGATCAACCCGACGCGCCGCATCAGTTTCGAAACCACGCCCGAGCGCTTCACCACCCGCGTCGTGGACATCATGGCCCCCGTCGGTCGCGGCCAGCGCGGCCTGATCGTCTCCCCACCCCGCTCCGGAAAAACCACGCTGCTCCTCCACATGGCGGAAGCGATCCGCGAGAAATACGACGAGGCCATCCACCTCATGGTCGTGCTCGTGGACGAGCGCCCCGAGGAGGTCACCGAGTTCCGCCGCGCCCTTCCCGGCGCGGAAATTTACGCCAGCTCCAATGACGAGCAGCCGCGCAACCACACCCGCATCGCGGAGATGGCCATCGAGCGCGCCAAGCGTCTGGTAGAAGCCGGCAAGGATGTGTTCCTCATCATGGATTCCATCACCCGCCTCGCCCGCGCCTACAACGCCGGCATGAGTATGAACAGCCGCGGCCGCGGCACCGGCTCGGGAGGCATCACCATCGGCGCGCTCGAAGTGCCGCGCCGCCTCTTCGCGGCCGCTAGAAACACCCGCGGCGGAGGCTCGCTCACCATCATGGCCACCGCCCTGATCCAGACCAACTCCCGCGCCGACGAGGCCATCTACATGGAGTTCAAAGGCACCGGCAACATGGAGCTCGTCCTCGACCGCAAGATCGCGGAAAACTACATCTATCCGGCCGTGGACATCTTCAAGTCCGGCACCCGCCGCGAGGAACTTCTGCTAGCCGACCACATGCTCCACAAGATCCACCTCATCCGCCGCGGCCTCTCCGGCCACCGCCCGGCCGAGGCGATGGAGCGCCTGCTGTTCTTCCTAAAGAAGTTCCCCAACAACCCGCAGATGCTGTTGGAGATCAAGGGCTGAGCCGGAACCCCGAGGTTTTGGGTTGACCGGGCATTCCCTGCACAGGAGCCTGCCGCAGCATGAAAATCCTTCAATCCGCGGCCACGCTGCTGACACTCGTTTGCTCCGCCTCCGCCGGGATCACCTTCGGCCACGTCCGCGTCCAGCCCGGTGAAAGCGTCCGCCTTGTCACCCACTCCGAAACCGCGGGCGGCACCATCACTTCAAGCTCCAGCAAGGCCGGGGAATCCACCAAGGCGGAGCTGCCTGTCCGGCTCGTGGCGACCAAGTCGTTCATCAGGGACAGCCCGATGCCTTGATTAAAAATCCCTGCCAGATCCGGAACCCTCTACTCATGCTTTTTTCAGGCTCACCTGTCAGCCTTGTCGCCGGGCTAGCCCTATGCCTCCTCGGCTCCTGCGGCACCGTCCCGCCGCCTGCCGGGCAAGCCGCCGCCGAGCTGCAAGGCAACACTCTCGCCTCCGCCGATGTCCTGTTAAAAAAGGCCCGCCGCCACACCACCAGTCAAGAAGTGGCCGCTGTCTATCAAATGCGCGCCGCCGAGATCGCCTGGAGCGCGCTGGACACCGACGGCGGCGATATCAAGGACGTGCGGCAGTTGGACAAAACCCAGCGACACGCGCTGCGGATCATCGCCGCCGCCACCGAGGGCGTCGCAGTGAATTTCATCGGTTCAAAATACCAGCCCGAGAAACAATTCAGCCATGCCGGCTACAGCTACCGCGTCAGCGCCGCCATCGCGCCGAGGCCCGGCGTTTATCCGTTTGCCCGCTTGGAGTCGGCGCAACCCGCCCGTGAGGTGAAGCGCACGCTTTGCCGGAACTGGCATGTCGAGGAGGGGGTGGGAGCACCCTTCTCCCCGGTTTGGAAACGCCCGGAGGATCCGCAGGTGCAGCGCTTCGTGAGCAGTCGCAGCTACTTGGAACCCATCACCGGAGTGCTGGAATTCGGTGGCCCCGCGAAGCCCGGAGCCCCGCGCAGGGCCTCCCTCACCGGCTACGACCCCACCGCCGTTTCCCGGGTGAATCTCGGGCGCACCGGCTATCCGCTCGCTGCGGATTTCACCGCGCCCATCGTCGCGCAGACCGCCGACATCAAGGAGTTCAAAATCGCGCTCACGGGACTCGTTCACCCCGGCGCGCTCGATTCCAAGCTGATGCTGCTGGAACCCTATGACCCCGGCCGGATTCCCCTGCTTCTCGTCCACGGACTCAACTCCCACCCGCGGATGTGGCGCGATGTCATCAACGACCTGCGCGCCGACCCCAAACTGCGCGGGCGCTATCAGTTCATGATCTTCTATTACCCCACCGGCTGGCCCATCACTTATTCCTCCATGCGCCTGCGCGAGGAGCTGGCGGCGTTTGAAGACCATTTCAACCACCCGAAGAAGATGGTCCTCGTCGGCCACAGCATGGGCGGACTACTCTCCCGGATGCAGGTCATTTCGCCTGGCCGAAAACTCTGGGACGGACGCTTCGGCAAGGACGCGGACAAACTCGACACCAAACTGCCGTCGGACCACCTGACCAAGCGGATGGCACTGTTCTCGGCGAATCCCGACATCGGCCGGCAAATCTATATCTGCACCCCGCATCGCGGCAGCGGCCTCGCCGACCTGTCACTCACCTCGTGGTTCGTCAAAATCCTCTCCCTGCCCACCACCATCACCAGCGCCTTGATCGACATCCCTAGCAATCTCGTTTCCCAAGGCACGCTCAACAGCGTCTCCGGACTCTCGCCCTCCAATCCGCTCTACAAGGAGCTCGATCAAATCCCCATCCAAACGCCGCACCACTCCATCATCGGCGACCGCGGCCGCGGCGACACGCCGCACAGCAGCGACGGCGTGGTGCCTTACTGGAGCTCCCGTCTCAGCACCGCAGAGTCCGAGAAGATCGTGCCGGACAGCCATGGTGCCTACGACGACCCGCAGGCGATTCTCGAGCTGCGCCGCATCCTGCTGCTCAACGCCGGAATCACGAACTAGCAGAATCATGAAAGTCACCGTCTTCAGCACCAAGCCCTACGACGAGCAATTCCTCAAGGAGTTCAACGCGCCCTTCGGCCACCAGCTGGTGTTCATCGAGAACCGGCTCAAGCCGGAAACCGCGCTGCTCGCCGAGGACTCGCAGGCGGTCTGCGCGTTCGTGAACGACGTGCTGGACGCCGAGACGTTAGAAAATCTCGCCCGCGGCGGCACCCGCTTCATCGCCATGCGCTGCGCCGGATTCAACAACGTCGATCTGGCAGCCGCGAAGACGCTCGGCCTGAAAGTCGCCCGCGTCCCGGCCTATTCCCCGCACGCCGTCGCCGAGCACGCCGTCGCCCTGCTGCTCTGCCTCAACCGACGCATCCACAAGGCCTACAACCGCGTGCGGGAGGGGAATTTCTCCATCGACGGACTGATGGGCTCCGACGTCCACGGCAAGACCGTCGGAGTCATCGGCACCGGCATCATCGGAAGCATCTTCGCCCGCATCATGACCGGATTCGGCTGCGAGGTGCTGGCCTACGACGTCCATCAGAACCCGGATTGCGTCAAATCCGGTGTGAGCTACGTCAGTCTCGACGAGCTGTTCGCCCGCTCGCACGCGATCAGCCTGCATTGCCCGCTGATGCCGCAGACCCTCCACATCATCGAGGAGAAGACCCTCGCCCGGATGCGCGACGGCGTCTTCATCGTCAACACCAGCCGCGGCGCGCTCATCGACACGGAAGCCGCCATCACCGCCATCAAGTCCGGCCGCATCGGCGGCCTCGCGCTCGACGTCTATGAGGAGGAATCCGAACTGTTCTTCGAGGACCTTTCCTTCCGCATCATCCAGGACGACGTCTTCATGCGCCTGACCACCTTCCCCAACGTCCTGGTCACCGGCCACCAGGCGTTCTTCACCCGCGAGGCGATGGAAAACATTTCGAAAACGACGCTCTCCAATCTAGCGGACTTCGATGCCGGCCGCGTTTGCCCGAACCTGGTGAAACTCGATTTGAAGCACTGAGACGGCTGCCGCCGCAGCGCCCCCCCCCAGCCCGGCGGGTCACCGTAAATGGTGGACGAAATAAGGGGAATGGACATTTTGTCCACTTGCCGATGCGCGGCGAAAGCGCGAGCGCGAAGCTCATCTCTTTCTCTTCCCATCGTCCGGGCGGACAAGATGTCCGCCCCCCTTACGTTTACCCGGATGACCGGCGGCTAACGCCTCAATGCGGCTTGGTGGGGAAATCTGTTCAAATCCGCGATGCTCCTCGTTTCTTCTCGCGTGATCGAATTTCGAGCGGCAAACTCGGTCTATGTGGCCGCATCACCAATCGGAATGCCAAGCGCCGGGAAGGAGGCCCGGGGATGCATAAGGCCGCATGGCACGCCGCCCGGAAAAGGCGGTTGAAGCGGGGCTCGCCGCCGCACGCGGTGGCCCACCACCAGCGGGGCGTCTGGCAGAGATTCGGCCGGATCCGCGAGTCCGGACGCGGGACGTGGATTGCATTTCTCGCGGTGCTGGGTCCGGGACTGCTGGCCGGGCTTTCCGACGATGATCCAGCGGGCATCACGACTTACTCGGTGCTGGGTGCGGATTTCGGCTACACGCTGCTCTGGATCATCCCAGCCTCGACGGTGTTGTTGGTGCAGTTTCACCTCATGGCGGTGCGACTGGGAGCGGCCACGGGTAAGGGATTCGTAGGCCTCATCCGGGAGAAATGGGGACGCGGGGCGGGCTACTTCGCGGTGGGCGGGCTGCTTTTCGCCAACTTCGGAACGATCTGCGCGGAGTATGCCGGAATCTCGGCGGCATGCGGGCTGGTGGGCATCCCATCATGGATCAGTGCCCCGATGGCGGGGGTGTTGATTTCCCTAGTGGTGGTGCTTGGTTCGTTCCACCGGTTGGAGCGGGTGCTTTTGATCATTTCGGCGACGCTGGCGCTTTACATCGTGGACGGACTGCTGGCTGGACCGGACTGGAGCGCGGTGTGGCACCACTCGCTGATTCCGCACCTGCCGACGAGTCCAGCCGGATGGATCGCGATCGCCGCGGCACTGGGCACGACGCTGGCGCCTTGGGGGCTGGCATTCATCCAGTCCTACGCGGTGGATAAGAAGATTTCGGTGGAATCACTGCATTGGGCGCGGGCCGACGTGATCATCGGCTCGGTGCTAACGGGAGTGATCGGTCTTTCAATCGCGGTAGCCTGCGCGGCGACGCTGCACAGGGCGGGTGTTCACATCGCCGATGCCGGAGACGCGGCGAAGGCGCTGCAACCGTTGGCAGGCCGCTTCGCGACACTCCTCTTCGGCGCGGGCCTGCTGGGTGCGGCGCTGTTAGCGGCGGCCATCGTGCCGATCGCGACGGCCTATTCAATCGCCGAGGGTGTGGGGGAACCGGCATCGCTGGATCTGGATTCGCGGCATTTCCAGTGGTTCTATGCGGCGTTCATCGGATTGACGATCATGGCGGTGAGTGTGGTCTCGCTGCCTTCATTGCCGCTGATTCCGCTGATTTACGCCACCCAAGTGGTGAATGCGGTGGTGCTGCCGCTGCATGTGATCGCGCTGCAATTGTTGGCCTGCAGCGCGTCGATTTCCGGCACCTCGCGATCCGGGCGGTGGACACGGGCTGCTGGCTGGGTGAGCATCGTGCTGATCCTGGCATGCGTGGGTGCACTGGGCTGGAGCTGGGTGGCTGGGCGATTCGGAGGGTGAGCAAGGTCGAAGTGCCGGGAAAACTGGCCCCATCCAGTGGCTTGCCTCGCTATGCATGAACCCTACACTGGCGGCCATGTTCACCAAGCGCCACGGCCCGCCGGGATCGTCACCCGCCACGCTCGTCCCCCATCTGGTGGATGGCAAGGGCCGCAAGCCGGGAATCCAGATCATCGAATACGACAAGGACACGCTCGAAGAACGCGAGATCGCGGACCTCCGCGAACTCGCCGCGCATTTCGACAGCCGCAAGGTCACCTGGATCAACATCGACGGCCTCGGCGACGTGGAAGCGCTGACCTTACTCGGCGAGCGTTTCAACCTCCACCCGCTGGCCCTCGAAGACGTGCTCAACACCGGCCAGCGCCCCAAGGTCGAGCACACCGCCGACTACGTCTTCATCGTCGCGCAGATGGTTTACCAGGACAACAGCCACACGATCTGTGGCGAGCAGGTGAGCCTGTTCTTCGGCAGGAATTTCCTCATCACCGTCCAAGAGGAAGGAACCTACGACGTCTTCGAACCCGTCCGCGAACGCATCCGCGGCGGGCGCGGGTCGATCCGGAAATTCAAGGCGGACTACCTCGCCTACGCGCTGCTGGACTCCATCATCGACCACTACTATCCGGTGCTCGAAAACGTCGGCACCTCCATCGAGGAACTTGAGGACGACCTGCTGGAAAGACCTTCCCGCGAGATGGTCCACCTGCTGCACGAATACAAGCGCAGCCTCACCCAGATGCGCCGCTTCGTCTGGCCGCTGCGGGACGTGGTGAACGGCCTGCTCCACGACCCGTCCGGCTTCATCAGCAGCCCCACGAAAGTCTATCTGCGCGACTGCTACGACCACACCGTCCAGCTGATGGACCTGGTGGAAAGTTACAAGGAAATCACTTCCGGACTGATGGAGCTTTATCACTCCAGCGTCGGCCTCCGCACCAACGAGGTCATGCGCGTGCTCACAGTCATCACCTCCATCTTCATTCCGCTCACCTTCATCGTCGGCGTTTATGGCATGAACTTCGCCGCCGAATCCCCCACCGGCGAGAAGCTCCCGCTCAACATGCCCGAGCTCTATCACCCCCACGGTTACATCGGCTTGATGGCCGTCATGGCCGCCATCGCCGTGATCCAGCTGGTCATCTTCAAAAAAATGAAGTGGCTGTGAATGAATTCCCCCCTCCAATTTCTTGCCCACGCGCCAAGCCCCCTCTAAAACGGCCGCCCGCATGACTCACCTCGAAGCAATCGCCCGCGAAACCGGCATCTCCCTCTCCTCCGTCACCACCACCGCCAAGCTGCTTGCCGAGGGCGGCACGGTCCCCTTCCTTTCCCGCTACCGCAAAGAGCAGACCGGCTCGCTCGACGAAGTCCAAATCACGACAATCCGCGACCGAATGCTCCAGCTCGCTGAGCTCGACTCCCGCCGCAGCGCGGTTCTCAAATCGCTGGAAGAGCGCTCGCTCCTCACTCCCGAGCTGAAGAAGAAACTCGAAGCCGCGCTCACCCTCGCCACCGTCGAGGACATTTTCGCCCCATTCCGGCCCAAGCGCCAGACCCGCGCCACCAAGGCGATCGAGCGCGGCCTCACCCCGCTGGCAGATTTCATTTTCGAAAACCAAACCGCCGACCCCGAGGAGGAAGCCGCGAAATTCCTCAACCCGGAAATGGAAGTGCCCACCATTGTGGAAGCTCTAGCAGGAGCCCGCGACATCATCGCCGAGCGAGTCGCCGACGACGCCCCGCTGCGGGGCCGCGTCCGGAAAATCTATGAAGAGGACGCGACCGTTTCCTCGAAGATCATGTATGGAAAAGAAGACGAGGCGGACGCGCAGAAATTCCGCGACTACTTCGAGTGGAGCGAGCCGTTCAACTCCATCCCGTCGCACCGCACGCTCGCCATCCGCCGCGGCGAGAAGGAAGGATTCCTGCTGATGCGCGTGGAAGTGCCGCTCGAAAAAGTGACCGCCACCGCCCTGCCGGAATGGGTGAAATCCAGCGGCCCCGCCGGCAAACACGTCGCCCAGGCCGTCGAGGACGGCTGCAAGCGCCTGCTCATGCCGTCGATGGAAACGGAAGCCCGCCTGATGGCGAAAAAGCGCGCCGACGAAACCGCCATCACCGTCTTCGCCGACAATTTCCGCGAGCTACTGCTCGCCTCGCCACTCGGTGAGAAACGCTTGTTAGCCATCGACCCCGGCTTCCGCACCGGTTGCAAGACCGTCGTGCTCGACCGCTCCGGCAAGCTGCTCCACCACACCGTGCTCCACGCCACCGCAGGCTCCCAGAACCAAGCCTACGAAGCCGCCGTCGAGGTCACCACGCTCATCAAGAAGCACGACATCGAGGCCATCGCCATTGGAAATGGAACGGCGTCTCGCGAAACCGAAGCCTTTATCAAAAAACTCAAACTCCCCTCCTCCATCCCCGTCGTGATGGTGAATGAAAGCGGTGCATCGATCTACTCCGCCTCCGACGTCGCCCGCGAGGAGTTCCCTAACGAGGACGTCACCGTCCGTGGTGCCGTCAGCATCGGCCGCCGCCTGATGGACCCGCTCGCCGAGCTGGTGAAAATCGACGCGAAAGCCATCGGCGTCGGCCAATACCAGCACGATGTCGATCAGCGCGCGCTCAAGGCCAGCCTCGACGACACCGTGGTTAGCTGCGTCAACGCCGTCGGAGTCGAGCTGAACACCGCTTCCAAACAACTGCTCTCCTACGTCTCCGGGCTCAACGCCTCGCTCGCCGAAAACATCGTCGCCTGGCGCAATGAAAACGGCGCGTTCACCTCGCGCGAGCAGTTGAAGAAAGTCCCGCGCCTCGGTGAGAAAGCCTTCGAGCAAGCCGCCGGATTCCTCCGCGTCCGTGGCGGTGCCCATCCGCTGGATTCCTCAGCCGTCCACCCGGAGCGCTATCCGCTCGTCGAGAAAATGGCGGCGGACGCCGGCTGCAAGGTCGAGGAGTTGCTAGGAAACGAAGCCGCCCGCAAAAAAATCGATCTGACGAAATACGTCGATGACCAAGTCGGCCTGCCAACCCTCAAAGACATCGTCGCCGAGCTCGCCAAACCCGGCCGCGACCCGCGGAAACAGTTCGAACTCTTCTCGTTTGTGGAAGGCGTCGAGAAGCCGTCCGATTTGCAGATCGGCATGAAACTTCCCGGTATCGTCACCAATGTCACTGCGTTCGGAGCCTTCGTCGATGTCGGCGTCCATCAAGACGGACTCGTCCACGTCTCGCAGCTAGCAGACCACTTCATCCGCGACGCCTCGGAAGTCGTCAAAGTCGGCCAGAAAGTCCAGGTCACCGTGGTCGAGGTCGATCTCAAGCGCAACCGCATCGCGCTCTCCATGAAGAGCAAAGTGGATCTCGACAACCGCCGCTCCGAGTCCGGCGACCGCGGCCCGCAACAAAACCGCCCTCGCCCGCAAGGCCGGACAGCGGATTTCAAGCCCGGTGCCGCCCAGAACAACGACTGGTTCTCCCAAGCCCTCAGCCAGGCGAAGAAGAAATAGCCATGCCCCGCCGCTTCCTCATCGCCCCGGACAAGTTCAAAGGCTCGCTCACCGCCCTTGAAGCCGCCGAGGCGATCGCGGAAGGCATCCGCCGGATCGAGCCGGATGCGGAACTCGATCTCTGCCCGATCGCCGACGGCGGCGAGGGTTTCATGGAAACCTTGATTTCCTCTCTTCGCGGAAAATGGATCACCTGCCCGGCGGTCGATGCGCTCGGACGAGGCATCGCGAGCCGCTATGTGTTAGCCAACACGCCAGATGGTCCCACGGCGATTCTTGAAATGGCGGAGACCGCCGGACTCTGGCGACTCACGCCGGACGAGCGCGATCCGGTGCATGCCACGACCCGCGGCGTCGGGATGCAAATCGCCCACGCCGTTTCCGAGCATGCGGTTTCCCGCATTATCCTCGGCCTGGGCGGCAGCGCCACCAATGACGGCGGCTGCGGAATGGCGGCCGCGCTCGGGATCGATTTCCTCGATGCGAACGACGAGAAAATCGACCCCATCCCGGCCAATCCGCGGCAGCTAAGGCGCTTGGATTTCAAACACCGCATCGCCCTCCCGGAAATCATCGCAGCGTGCGACGTGGACCACCCGCTTCTCGGCCCACGCGGGGCCACCGCGGTTTTTTCGGAACAAAAAGGCGCGACGCCCGAAAATCAAACCGCGCTGGAGGCCGCGCTCGCCCTCCTCGTTTCTATCAGCGGCGGCGATGAAGCGGCGGTCGTTCCCGGAGCCGGCGCCGCCGGGGGCTTGGGCTTCGGCTTGCTGCATTTCACCGATGCAAAACTGATTTCCGGATTTGACCTGCTGGCGAAGTTGCTGGATTTGGAAACCCGGATCCAAGCGACCGACCACGTCATCACCGGCGAAGGATCGCTCGACCGCCAAAGCCTCGGCGGAAAAGGCCCGGTCGCCCTCGCCCGCCTCGCCAACCGCTTAGTCGTCCCCGTCACCGGCTTCTGCGGACAGGCCGATGACGCAGTGCGCGCCAGCGGCATTTTCCAGTCCCTCCACGCGCTCGCTGATAGCGGACTGCCGCTGGAAACCCTCATCGCCCGGGCCGGCCCGCTTCTCACTGCGCGGGTCATCGAAGCCGGATTAGGCTCGCCTTGAGGGGAGTGAGATACTTTGCCGTCCGGCATCCGCAGAGCCACTTCGACCTCATCCGTCTGCTGGCGGCGGCGCAGAGGGTCGTGGCCCACGCCATCGGCCACACGGGTCTGGCCAAGCAACTTCCCGCATCGGGCAGGCAGGTCTTCGACGCGCTGATGCTGGTTCCGCACCTCTGGATGTTCCTGCCAGGCATTCTGATCCACTGGAGCTTCGAACCATTCAAAAGCTGGCTTGCAGGCAAGCTCCTTTACTGCCTATCCGGCTTCATCGCCTTCACTTGGCTGTTAGGAGCTTGCGTCGAACACCGCGCGCTGCTCGCCCTCGCCACCATCGCGCGGTGTTCAGCTTGCGCCCCTTGTCCAACCGCTTGCTCCGCGGCACCGACATTTCCTACGGGATTTATATCTATCATTCCACCATCGGCACCGGGATCGCCTCGCAGACCTGCCGCCAGCCGGGGAAGTTCCACTTGTTGGGAAACCCGGCGCACTGCTCGGGTTTCACCGGATGAATGCGGCAGGCATTGCCGTCGAGCATGACGCACTCGTGGTTATCCTTCTCGATCAGCGAGAGCCCCTGCCGGTTCGTCCGCAGGCGGGTGAAGCGGTCGAGGAAATCCTGTTCCGCCAGACCGAGGAACTCCGCTATCGGGAGAATCTCATGCTCCTCGAGCCGCACGTCGCCCGGCCATTTGCAGCAGGCGGTGCAGCGCTGGCAGACATAATGAACATCCGGCTCGAGCGTGACCTCACGGTTTCCCGGGCTGCCGTGGTTTATCGAAATCCCGCTCATCGTCAGTCCAGCCGCCGGTAGTAGTAGTTCACCCGCCCGAGGAAAACGCGCCATTTCGAGCCGGGGCGGCCGTTGTCCATCAGGAAATGCGGGCAGTTCTTGTTAGCTGGAATTTTCCCGCGCCGCGGCCAGTGATAGTGCGGCACCACGTTCTGCAGCGGGATGCGGTTCTTCTTCATCAGCACGGCCGTTAGCTTGGCGGTGCGCTCGGTGGTGGCGGAGCGGCTGTTGCCGCGGTTCTCACACATCTCGATGCCGATCGACAGCCGGTTTCCCGGCCCGCCGAAGTCGGCGTGCTCGCCCTGTTCGGTCGTCGGCATGTGCTGGATGGCCACGCCCTGGTCGATGGTGAAATGCCAGATCAGATAGCCGATGCGGTTTCCATAGCGGGACTTGGGCGAGCGCAGGGCGCCGTTTTTCAGTGCCTGCGAATGCTTGGCCGCGCCCGCCGTGTAATTCTGGGTGCTGTGGATGGTGATGTAGCGCGGGATCATCGGCCGCACCACCCTGCGACCGTGGGTGCCGCGCCGGACCATGTCGGTTTTCAAATTCACCTGCCGCAGCATTGCCGACAACGAAGTCCCGCCGCCCGATCCGGAACTCTGCTGCGGCACAACCCGGTTAGAGGAGCGATACGGGTCCCGCCCGCCACCCGGCGGACCGATCGGGACGCACTGGAGGCAGGCGAAAACCAGCACCGCGAAAGGAAGGAGCCAGCGAAGGGATTGCACGGGTGGAAATTATCACGGCGGATTTTGTTCGGAAATCCAAATCTCCTCCAATCCGCAGCTTGCTCGGGGATTGACCTTGGCGCGGCGGGCGTTGTTCATTCGCGCGCACGATGTCCGCCGCCCGCTCCGAATCCAAACCGCTGATCATGACGCCGCACGAGGCGCTCAAGCGGTATTTCGGATTTTCCGGGTTTCTCGACGGCCAGGAGGAAGTGATCAACGAAATCACCTCCGGCCGCGACGGACTCGTCGTGATGCCCACCGGCGGCGGGAAATCCCTTTGTTTCCAGATCCCCGCGCTCTGCTTCGGCGGCGTGACGCTGGTGATTTCCCCGCTCATCGCGCTGATGAAGGACCAGGTGGACGCGCTCGTCGCCCGCGGGATCGCCGCGACCGTGATCAACTCGACACTCTCCTGGCCGGAGCAAAAGGAACGCCTCGACGGCATGCGCGCCGGGAAATGGAAACTCGTCTATGTCGCTCCCGAACGCTTCCGCGCCGAGAGTTTCCTCAACGCTCTCCAAGGCATCGAAATCTCGCTCTTCGCGGTGGACGAGGCGCACTGCCTCAGCCAGTGGGGCCACGATTTCCGGCCCGACTACCTGCGGCTCGGCAAGTCGCTGGAGAAAATCGGCCGCCCGCAATGCGTCGCCCTAACCGCCACCGCCACGCCGATCGTCCGCGACGACATCAGCCAGGTGCTCGCCCTGCGCTCGCCGTTCGAGCGCGTCAGCGGGTTCTCCCGGCCGAATCTGTCACTCAACATCTCCTCCGTGGACAAGGCGGCGCAGAAGGACGAGCGGATGCGGTCTATCATCGCCGCGCACAAGACCGGCATCATCTACTGCGCGACCCGCAAGAAAGTGGACTCCGTTTCCGAAACGCTCGCGAGCTGGGGCGTGAAATGCGTGGCCTATCACGGCGGCATGGGCGACCAGGAGCGCGAGCGGGCGCAGGAAATTTTTATCAGCCGCAAGGTCGGCATCGCCGTGGCCACCAATGCATTTGGCATGGGCATCGACCGCTCGGACGTGCGCTTCGTCATCCATTACGAAATCCCCGGCAGCGTGGAGGCCTACTATCAGGAAGCCGGCCGCGCCGGGCGGGACGGCGAGAACGCGTTCTGCGAGATGCTCTTCAACTACGCTGACACCCGCACCCAAGAGTTCTTCATCGACGGCGCGAACCCCACTGCCGCCATCGTCCGCTCGATCTATCAATACCTGCTCAACGAGGCGGACAAGGACTTCGAAGTCCATCGCACGCTCGACGAGATCGCCGAGAACGCGGATGTGAAAAACTCCATGTCCGTCGGCAGCGCGATGGCCATCCTCGCCCGCGGCGGCTACGTCGAGCGCTTCGACATTCCGAAAAAGCGGATGAAAGGAACCCGCCTGCTCAAGCCGGACGTGCTCGCCCGCGGCCTCCAGCTCGACGAGGCGGCCATCGAGGAAAAGGACCGCCGCGACCGCGAGAAACTCAAGGCAATGGTGGAAATGTGTTATTCCCGCAGCTGCCGGCAGCAGTGGATTCTCAGCTACTTCGGCGAGGAGGAAGCCGGCATCTGCGGCACCTGCGACGTCTGCCGCGACGAAGGCTCCGGCGAGAACCGCCCGCCCACCGCCGAGGAAGCCACCATCGTCCGCAAGGCACTCAGCGGTGTCGCCCGGATGTCCCGCCGCACTGCTAACGGCTGGGAGGCGCGCTACGGCCGCGGGAGGATCGTCCAGATGCTGGCCGGCAGCAAGTCGCAGGAGATCATCGGCGGCGGCCTCGACAAGCTCACCACCTACGGCATCCTCCGCGACAAGGGGGCGGGCTACCTCAACAGCCTGATGCGCTCGCTGTCGGACGCCGGGCTGGTCGTCACTGTCACCGGCGAGTTCCCGCTTCTAACCCTCACCCCGCTCGGCGACAAGGTCATGCGCGGCGAGGCGAATTTCCAGCTCGTCTGGCCCGACCCCGAGGCCGGGCGCAAGGAAGTCGCCCTCAAGGATCACGGCTTCGACGGCCAGCTCTACTCGATGCTCCGCGACATCCGCGAGAAAATCGCCAAGCGCG
Source organism: Akkermansiaceae bacterium (assembly GCA_947462535.1). Lineage (GTDB taxonomy): Bacteria > Verrucomicrobiota > Verrucomicrobiia > Verrucomicrobiales > Akkermansiaceae > Luteolibacter. Next base: position 19,447 of record CANHPN010000009.1, read on the forward strand.
AGGACGTCCCGTCCTACGTCGTCTTCGGCAATAAAACGCTCGAAGCCCTCGCCCGCTATCAGCCCGTCAACGCCGAGGAAGCGCTCCACGTCCCCGGCATCGGCGCGGCCAAGGTCCAGCGCTACGCCAAGCCGTTTCTCGCCGCCATCGTCGCTTGGAAGAAAAGGTATCACTGAAAATGGTAGGCAGTCACAAGATCGACTCGCGCGGATGGTTCTCCGCGGTTCATGGCGACTCTGGCTTTCACCGGCTGATTCCATGTCCGTGCGCTCGCACCAGCAGGGACCTCATTGTCCCTTCTTCGGCGATGGGACTGATGCGAAAGACGCGACGTTAAGGTCGCCACTCTTTATTTCTATCTCCACCGCCTTGCTCGTCGGCGTGCCGCTGCCCTCGGCCTGGCTGCCTGCGGGGACTAACACGTTCGCCTCGGGGAAGTAGGCGGCGGCGCTGCCTCTGGGCATTTCATAGGGAATGGCGGTGAAGGACCTGGCGGTGCGGCGCTCGTCGCCCCAGATGCTGGTGATGTCCACTTGGGAACAGGGCGGGATTCCCCTTTCGCGCAGGTCGTCGGGATTGACGAGGATGATGCGGCGGGCGTTGGAAATACCGCGGTAGCGGTCGTCCATGCCGTAGATGGTGGTGTTGAACTGGTCGTGACTGCGGAGGGTTTGCAGGACGAGTCTGCCGGCCGACGGCTCGAATACATCCATGGCGGCGAGGCTGAAACCAGCCTTACCGGTCGGAGTCTCCCAGACGCGCTGTTTGGCGGGATTGGGCAGATAGAAGCCGCCGGGCTTGCTGACGCGGTCGTTGAAATTTCCGAATCCGGGGATCACCCGCTCGATGAGGTCGCGGACGCGATCGTAATCCTCGGCCAGCCAGCGCCATGGGACCGGGCCGGTGCCGCCGTCCACAGCCTCGGCGAGGCGGGCGATGATTTCCACCTCACTGAGCAGGTCGGGCGAGGCAGGCGCGAGCACGCCGCGCGACATCTGGACGACTCCCATCGAGTTCTCACAGGTGACGAACTCCCCATCGCCGTCGCGCTCGCTGCGGCCGAGGCAGGGCAGGATCAAGGCGGTGCGACCGGTGACGAGGTGGCTGCGGTTGAGCTTGGTGGAAACGTGAACGGTTAGCTCGCAGTTCCGCAGGGCGGAGGCGGTGTAGTCCGTATCGGGAGAGGCCTGGAGGAAATTTCCGCCGAGGGCGAAAAAGACCTTGGCCGCGCCGCGGTGCATGGCGTGGATGGCGGCGACGGTGTCGTAACCCTGCGCACGGGGCGAGCGGATGCCGCACTCGCGGTCGAGCGCGGCGAGGAAGGACTCGGGCATTTTCTCGAAGATCCCCATGGACCTGTCGCCCTGGACATTGCTGTGGCCGCGCACCGGACAAAGCCCGGCACCGGGCCTGCCGATTGCCCCCAGCAGCAGGTGGACGTTGACGACCTCGCGGATGGTGGCGACGGCGTTGCGATGCTGGGTGAGACCCATCGCCCAGCAGGTGATGACCTTGCGCGAACCGCCTGCCAGCGTGGCGGCGAGGGCCCTGATCTCACCCTCTGCCACCCCGCTCATGCGGATGATTTCCGGCCACGGGGTTGCCGCGACGAGCGCCCGGTAATCGGAGTATTGGCAGGTGTGATCGCGGATGAAGCCGGCATCGACACTGGCAGATTCACTCTCCAACAGAACCTTGGCGACGCCACGGAACAGCGCGAGGTCGCCATTCACCCGCACGGAAACGAACCGCGAGGCGAGCGCGGTGGCCCGGCCTAGCAGGGCGGCGAGCGGGTGCTGCGGATGCACGAAGCCGACCAACCCCGCCTCCCTGAGCGGGTTGATAGAGACGATCTGCGCGCCCTTTTTCACCGCGGCTTCAAGCGTGCCGAGCATCCGCGGATGGTTGGTGCCTGGGTTCTGGCCGACGCAGAGGATGGTGTCGGCTTCGAGGAAATCATCGAGTGCGACGGTGCCCTTGCCCACGCCGATCGAGTCCTTCATCGCAAGCCCGCTGGACTCGTGGCACATGTTCGAGCAGTCCGGCAGGTTGTTGGTGCCGTAGCTGCGGGCGAAGAGTTGGTAGAGAAAGGCGGCCTCGTTGCTGGCGCGGCCGGAGGTGTAGAAAACGGCCTCGTCGGGCGAGGAAAGGGATTTCAAATGTGAGGCGATGATTTCAAATGCGGCGTCCCACGAAACGGGCTCGTAGTGGCTGACACCCGGACGAAGCAGCATCGGCACCGCGATGCGGCCGCGGCGGTCGTGCCAGAGGTCGCTTTGCGCGGCGAGTTCGTCGATGGAATGACTGGCGAAGAAAGCCGCGTCCGCGAGCTTGCGGGTGGCTTCTGAGGCGAGCGCCTTGGCACCGTTTTCACAAAACTCGGCGACGGAGCGCCCGCCGTCCGGGTCCGGCCAGGCGCAGCTCGGGCAGTCGAAGCCGCCAGCCTGGTTCATTTCAAGCAGCCCGCGGGTGCCACGGAACGGGCCGGCCTCCCGAAAGATGTGCTGGAGCGAGGAGGTGACAGCGGGGATGCCCGCAGCCCATGGCTTGGGCTCCGACAGCCTGATTTCCTCTTGCTCGTTCACCGGCACCCAAAGAAGCCCGGGGACGACCATCTTTCAAGCCGCAAACACGGGCTGATGCGGTCATCGACCCTCACTCTGCCGAAGCGAAGCCGCAGGCTGATAGTAAACTCGCGGTCCAACTCCCCGAATCCGGTCCGCTGGAAAACTCCGGGACTTAGCTCAAGCCGCTGCCGATCTCGTTTTCACACGAAATAAGTATCCTCGTGCGAATACGGCGGCGCGCAACAGCAGAGAAACCGCAGAGTCTCCACCGCGCGAATCCGGTGCCAAGCACCCGGCGGGATGAGAATGGCGTCACCGGGCGAAACCTCGCGCTCGATGCCATCGATTTCCATCACCCCACGGCCGGCGGTGAGATAGTAAAATTCCTCGCTCACCCGGTGGTAATGGCGCTCGATTTCCGCGCCGGCGGGCAGGCTGGCTTCGGCGAGGCTCTGGTTGCGGACCGGGGCGTTGGACAAATCCAGCAGGCTGCGGATGGTCGAGCCGTCCTTGGTGGTGAAAGGTGCCTGCTGCTCGCGACTGCGGATTTCCATGCGCCGAGGAAATCACCGAAGCCGCCGGAGATCAACTGGACATGTGCGGCGCATCTTTCATGCTCCGGCCCATGCCTTCCGTCCATGTCGATCTCGCCGAACGCGCCTACAAGGTCCTCGTCGAACCCGGCCTCCTTAGCCAAACCGGTGAAACCCTCAAAACCGCCGGAATTTCCGGTCTCCGCGCCGCCATCATCAGCGATGAAACGGTCGCCCGCTTTCATTCCGGAACCCTGATGGCATCACTCGAAGCCGCCGGCTTCCGCCCGACTCTACACACCGTGGCCGCCGGCGAGGCGTCGAAATCGATGACCCAGGCGGAAACCCTCTGCCGCGAAATGATCCGCGCCGGGCACGACCGGAAATCCGTGGTCGTCGCCCTCGGCGGCGGCGTGGTCGGCGATCTGGCGGGCTTCGTCGCCGCGATTTTTTTCCGCGGCATTCCCTTCGTGCAAGTCCCCACCACCATCGTTGCGCAGGTCGATTCCTCCGTCGGCGGCAAGACTGGCGTGAACGTCGGCGAAGGGAAAAATTTGCTAGGAGCCTTCCATCAGCCGCGCCTGGTCATCATCGATCCGGAAACGCTGCGCACCCTGCCCGACCGCGAATTCCGCGAAGGCTTCGCGGAGGCGATCAAACACGCCGCCATCCGCGACGCCGCGATGCTCGACGACCTCGCCGCCTTCGATCCGTCCGGCCGCGACGTCCCGGCGGATCTCATCGCCCGCAACATCGCCATCAAGGCCCGCGTCGTGGAAGCCGACGAACACGAGACCAAGGACATCCGCGCACTGCTGAATTTCGGCCACACCATCGGCCACGGCATCGAGGCGGCGGTGCCCTACGGCGAGATGCTGCACGGCGAGGCGATTGCCCTCGGCATTCGCGCCGCCTTGTTTCTATCCGAGCGCCACGCCAGACTCTCGCCGGATGCGAGCGAGAAGGTCATCGCCCTGTTGGACCACTATCACCTGCCGCTGGTGCTCCCTAAACGCATCACCACCGATAAGGTGATGGAAAAACTCGCCCGCGATAAAAAGTTCTCCGCCGGAGCGATCCGCTTCGTTGTGCTGGACGCGCTCGGCAGCGCCAAGGTCATCAACACCGTCACCGCCGACGACCTCCGCGAGGCGATTGATATGCTGCGAACCTCACTGCGTCCGGATCAGTTCGAGTAAATCAACATCTCCTTCCAATCCAAACGACCGGACAAAGGGGACTGGCACCCTCCACCGGATCATCTCCGCGAGAAACCAGCCGTCACACGTCGATTCCAAGCCTTCACGCAGCACCTCCTCGGGAAACGCGAAGGAAACCGCCACCACCCGGTCAAACCAAGCGACCACGGGAAACGGGTGGTGTTTTAACAGGTGCAGCACGAGGGCAGGATGTCCAGTTGCAGGAAGCTCGGCAAGCCAGTCGTTGCCCGTGGGAAATTTTCACCTCAACAAGAAAATTGAACATTCGCGGCCAAAATGCTCGTTTACCTCCCATGACGCCAAAGCCCAGCACTTCCCGCAGACGGTTCATCGCAGCAGCAGCCCTTGCCGCCAGCTGGCCGCTCGTTTCACACGCGGCCCCCACTCTAACCCCGAAAAAACTCGTCCTGATCGCCGGCAAGCCAAGTCACGGCCCCGGCATGCATGAGTTCCACGCCGGCTGCCTACTGCTCCAGAAATGCCTCGCCGGCATCCCCGGGCTTGAAGTTTCCGTCCACCCGAACCACTGGGTCAGCGACGAAAGCGTGCTGGAAACCGCCGACGCCGTGGTCATCTACGCCGACGGCGGAAACGGCCACCCGGTCCTGGCAGACCCCACCCGCAAGGAGAAGATCCAGAAGCTCGTCGATCGCGGCGGTAGTGTCATGATGATGCACTACGCCGTGCAATGCGCGGATCTCGACAAGGATCAGGGCACTTCCGGCGATGTCTTCCGCGACTGGATCGGCGGAGCTTATGAGGCCGGTTTCTCCTGCAATCCCATCTGGGACGCCGACTATGAAAAATACCCAGACCATCCGATCTGCCGTGGCATGAAGCCTTTCAATATCAAGGACGAGTGGTATTTCTCCATCCGCTTCCGCAAGGAAATGGCGGGCATGAAATCCTTGTTAGTCGCCACGCCAAGCGACGAAACCCGCGATGGTCCCTACGTCTATCCGAAAGGACCCTATCCGCACATCCAGGCGAGAAAGGGCGAGGAAGAAACCATGATGTGGTGTGTCGAGCGCCCCGACGGCGGCCGCGGCGTCGGCTTCACCGGCGGCCATTTCCACGCGAACTGGGCCAACGATGAATTCCGGAAAATCACCCTCAACGCGATGCTCTGGATCTGCAAGATGGACGTGCCCGCTAACGGCGTGCAGTCCACCGTCGCCGAGGATGACATGAAGGCGAACCTCGACGACAAGAAATAGAAGTGACTCTTTACGGATCGCTAGATTCATCCAGCTCCCGAAGCGGAAGCCCAAGACTGACTCGGGCGGAATAAATCCGGCGCTCCAGTTTTACTTCGGCCAGATCAACGCGGTCGGCGTGGGTGGTGAGCAGGTCGAGTTCGATCATGGTTTTGAATCGCGGACAATACTCGTCGTTTCCCCGTCCGCAAACTTGGTGCGCATGATTTCACCAGCTTTCAGCGTGGCCGCCGAAGTGACGATTTTCCCATCAGGTCCGAGGGTGATCGAGAATCCACGCTGGAACGCGGACTCCGGACCTAACGCCCGTAGCAGCCCACGCAGGCGGACGAGTTGCTCCGCGCGCCCTGTCAGATTGTCTTTTCCCGCCCGCTCGAAGCGCTGGCGCAGGCCGGCCACCGTGTCCATCCGTCGCTCCAGCACCCTCGCCGGGTGATGCGACTTGTGGCGGGCGCGAGCCTCGTTCAGCCGGGCGCTTAACGCGTCGAGCGCATTGCGGGTGGCTCGGAAAAGCTGGGCGCGCGCGGAGTCCAGCCGCATGACCGATTCCCGCAGCAGCTTCTCGCCATCGCGTTGCAGGGCACCGCGCTTGAGTGCCTCAACCGCCAGTTGCGAACTCATCAACCGCTCGCGGGTGACCCGCGCCATGCGCCGGCGGATTTGCACGAGCCTGGCTAACAATTCCGTGCCATCCGCCACGGCCAGTTCGGCGGCGGCGCTCGGCGTGGGGGCACGCAAGTCGGCGACGAAGTCCGCGATGGTGAAATCGATTTCGTGGCCGACTGCGGAAATGATCGGAATCGGGCAGGCGGCGATCGCGCGTGCGACGACCTCCTCGTTGAAATTCCAAAGATCCTCGATGGAGCCGCCGCCGCGCCCGACGATGAGCACATCGCAGCGTGGATAACCGAATTTTTCCGGTTCGCCCATCTTCGCGATGGCTTGGGCAATTTCCATCTCCGCTCCCCTGCCCTGCACTCGCACCGGAAAAAGCACCGGCTGCACCCATGGCGCGCGGCGCGTGAGCACGTTGAGAATGTCCTGAAGCGCCGCTCCGGTGCCGGAGGTGATCAACCCGATCGTCCGCGGAAATGGTGGAATGGGCATCTTCCGGTCGGCGTCGAACAGCCCCTCGGCGTGCAGCTTTCGTTTCAGCGCTTCGAACTTCGCCTGCAAATCGCCAGTGCCCGCCCGCTCGGCTTTCTGGACGATGATCTGCAGTTGTCCGCGCGCCTCGTAAACACTCGCCTCAGCGAAAACCCGGACCAACGCTCCGTCCTCCAACGCCTCCGCGCCCTCGCGCTTTCTGGCTCCGAACATCGCGCAGGAAATCTGCGCGCCCGCGTCCTTCAGCGAGAAATACCAGTGCCCGCTGGCTTGTTTCCGCAGGTTCGAAACTTCGCCCTCCACCCAAGTCTCGCCGATCTGCACTTCCAGCAGATTCTTCATTCGCCGCAGCAACTGCGTCACGGAAAGCGCCTTTTCCTCCGAGGTCCTGGGTTTCGAAAACAAATCCACGCCGCAAGGTGGCAAGCGTGCGGAATTTTTCGAGCGGGAAAAACACGAGGAAGAGTTTTACCCTCCCGCGTCACTTGAAATTTTTGGATGCTGGAACGCGGCGGCGGTTTTCAACCACCATGCCCAAATTCATCAAATTTTAGGTGAAGTTGAAGGCATGGACGCTGATGATGGAACCGGCCTGCTGGAGCCGCGCCGCGTCAGGATAATTCCGTGGCTTGCCGGTTCATCGCATCGCGCCACCCCTGCGGCAAAGCCATTCCATGTATTCGCGGGCTTGCACGGCGCGCCGCAGGAACGCCTCCACTGTTTCCTTCTCGCCGCTGGAAAGCTCCAGCACCAGCACGCCTTGAAAGCGGACGCGCCGCAGCTCGCCGATCACCCAGGGCCAGTCGATCGAGCCCGCGCCCGGCGGCAAGTGCGAGTCCCAGTCGCCGTGGTTGTCGTTGACGTGAACCATTTTCAAATGCCCCGACAGCTTCTGGATGACGATACCCATTTCGCGGGCCAGATGCGCGTGCCCGGTGTCCAGGCAGGTGCCGACATCGGTGGTTTTGATCTCACCCAGCAGATACATCATGTCCCGCACGTGGCCGAACATCAGGTGGGCGAGCATGTTCTCCAGCAACAATCTAACACCGAGCGCACTGCAGCGGTCGGCGACCCGGTTCAAGGCCTCGGCGGCGTGGTGCATGCGCTGGAGAAACTCCGCTTCCGGCGGACGTCCTTCCCGCTCAGGCCCCGGATGCAGCACCACGTTTTCACAGCCCATCAGCGCGGCAGCTTCGCAGGCGCGGATCAGCTCCGACACCGCAGCCTCGCGCACCGCGGCATCCAGCGAGGTGATGTCGATACGCTCGGCGAAGGGCGCGTGCAGCGACGCGGGATGAATCTCCAGCTCGCGCATCTTCTCGCCGGCGCGGCGGACATCGGCGTCGTTGTGGAAGTCGAGGTGCATGGGCGAGGAGCAAACCTCGATTTGCCGGAAACCCGCCGCGCGGACCGCTCCCAGCACGTCAAAAATACTCCGGCGGTAGAAGCAACCCGTGGAGAGAGCGATGGGCCATTCAGTCATCGGGAAGTTTGGATAAGAGGATTTGCCGCACGTTTTCCAAATCGCAAAAGCCCTCCTGCCGACTGAAGCAGAACTGCTTCTCGCGGGTGGCGGCGCAGTTGAAATCTGCCAAACGATCCAGCCCTGTCAAATAAAGGCATGCGAAGACGCGGGTATAGAAATCCGCGCGGGTGCCGGCCTCATAGTCGCTCCAATCGGTGCCCCAGCCGAACGCCGGGTTCTCGAACTTCGAGCGGATCAAGCCGGCGATGTGGCGCGGATGCCAGTCCCGCGCGAGCAGGCAGCGCGTCACGATCTGCATGCCTGCGGGCTTGAGCAGCAGGTCGTTGGGAAACTCCAGCAAGTGCTGGACGCACTCCGGCAAGACGCTCAGGGGCGTCTTGTCATAGGTTTCCGGCCAGTGCTCCTTCGGGTCATGCCGCGTCGAGTAGTAATACTCATGGAAGCGCCGCAAACGCGACGCGAGATACTCGTCCAGCAACCTGACCGTGCCCTCTTCCTGATGAGGAATGCGGACACAGGCACGCTCTGCCAGATCCAACACCTCCGCGTCTATCTGCCGCATCTGGATCGCCTGGCGGAAATCCATCTCATGCAGCGGGACCGACCGGAACTCCGGGATTTCCCCCTCCAGTCCGAGCCGCCGGAATAGCCCGGTCACCCACGGTTTGCGGTAGTTGGTGAATGGCATCCGAATCACCCGCGTGTGCAAGGGATCGCCATACTCCGAGATGTCGATGGAAATCATCTCCCGCTGCGCCGTTACCGTGGGTGCCACATGCACGGCGGTTAGCTCCACTGGCAGGAAACACCGCGGACCGGCCACCTCCTTGATCCGGTGCGCCACGTATTCGATCAACAAGGCCACCGCCGAGAAGACGGCCTGGTCCACCGGCTCGATGGTCCCGGTGAGGATCGCCGGCAGCCGCTCCATACACGGCCCTACCAGCTCCGGTGCAGGGCTCAATTCCCTGAGCTTCCCCGCCACCTGCGAGTCACGGCCGATCCGCCACACGAAATGATGGCCTTGGCCGGTGAGCAAATGCAGCGGCCGGATCCCCCATTCAAGCAGCAGCGCCTCGATCACCTTCACCACCGGTTCCTGAAGCTCGAAACAGCGCGCCGGATCGACAAACGCCTCCGCAGGCGAGTCGAAATTCACATACTCCAGATCCAAGTGCAACAGATAGGACTGCGAATCCGCGAGCGACCGGGAAATGTCCATCTCCCGCTCCATAAACCAGTCCAGCTCCATGCACGGGTGCAACTCGCGCCGGTCATACAGGCAGCCGTCGGTGTGCGTCAGGTGGACCGCCGTCGCGCGGGCCAGCGACTCGCCCCCGAGAAATTCAGTAAGCCGTTTCCTGACGCAGGGGTTGGCATAAAAGGGTTCCATGAAACGCCGGGGACAGGGGAAAGCATCGCTCGTGAAGAAATTGAACGCGCTCTCTCATGGGAAGAAGCGGTTTTGTACTCTCGCATGACTTCTCTGACATCGCAACTCCATTCGACACTCCAATTCTATGCCCCCACAGGGCGCGGCGATCAAGCTGGGGAATAACCACGGTAACCCAGTATGAGGCTAACCGCGAATGGACGGGCAATTGAAGCGAATTTTCAGAATTGAACCTTAGAATCACGAGTTTTATTTGAAAATCGATCTTCATTTGCGTCACCCTTTATCTGGGGTTAAGAAATCTTAATTCCGAGGTTTGATTGTCGAGTCGATGCGGTCTTATTCCTTGAGTCCTGGACGATTTCAGCATTCGTTCCCGCCGTGCCGACTGTCCAACTCAAGTACCAAACGTTCCACCCCTCGATCTGGCCGAAGATGATCGGCGAGGTTTCACGCGACGCGACGCCGGGGTCATTTGTCCTCGTGCTGGGCAAAGAGGGCACGCCCTTCGGCTGGGGCCTCTGGAACCCGAAATCGCGGATGCCGCTGCGGGTCGTGAGCCACTCGCTGGAGGAACTGAAGGACGAATCGTTCTTTGAAAACGCGATCCGCCGCGCCGCGAATCTCCGCCGCGAGGTGCTCAAACTCGACGCGCAGACCGACAGCTACCGCGCGATCCATGGCGACGCGGACTTCATGCCGGGCATCGTCGCGGACAAGTTCGCGGACGTGCTCTCCGTCGAAATCACCAATCTCGCGGCTTGGCAGCGCCTTCCGAAATGGCTGCCGCTGCTCCACGAATGCTTCGACACGAAGCGCGTGGTGGTGGGCATCGATGAGGACTTGGCGCGAATCGAAAACATCCCGCGTCGCGGCGGCGTGGAGTCGGACAACGTGCGATCGGTGAAAATCCGCGAGCACGGGGTGCGCTACGAGGTGGATTTCTCGGAAGGCCACAAAACCGGTTTTTTCTGCGACCAGCGCGACAGCCGGAAGAAATTCGGCGCGCTGGCGGAAGGCCGGACGGTGCTGGATCTCTGCTGCTACACCGGCGGTTTCGGGATTTCCGCCGCACTCGCCGGAGCCGAGGACGTCACTGGCGTGGATCTTGACGAGACCGCCATCGCGATGGCCAAGCGCAACGCGAATTTGAACAACGCGCGGGTGAAATTCACCCACGCCGACGCCTTCACCTGGGCGCGGACGATGATTGAAAACGGCCGCACTTGGGATCTAGTCATCGCCGATCCGCCGAAATTCATTCACGGTCGCGAGGACGACATCGGCACCGCAAAATACGCGGATTTGAACAAATTGGCGCTGCAACTCGTCGCGCCGGAGGGACTTTACGTGACGTGTTCATGTTCGGGCATGCTCGGTGCCGGCGAGTTCGAGCAAATCGTGATCACCTCGGCGCACCGCCGGAACAAGCGCCTCCAAACCTTCGACCGCACGGGAGCCGGACCGGACCACCCGACGCTTTCGAACTACCCGGAATCGCGCTATCTCAAGGTGCTCTGGTCGCGGGTGATTTAGAGCATCGACTCCAGATCTTCCATGCTCCAACCGGCCGCGTCGCCGATGCCGTCCTCGTCGATGGCCGACGCCAGCTCGCGCTTTTTGGCCTGCAGGCGGACCACCTTTTCCTCGACCGTCCCGCGCGTCAGCAGCCTGTAAACCGTCACCGGCCGCGTCTGCCCGATCCGGTGCGCACGGTCGGTCGCCTGAGCCTCCGCCGCCGGATTCCACCACGGGTCGAAGTGCACCACGGTGTCGGCGGCGGTAAGATTCAGGCCGTAGCCGCCAGCCTTGAGGCTGATGAGAAACACCGGCGGGCCGTCGGGCTGCTGGAACTTATCCACAAGTTGTTGGCGGTTCCTGGACTTTCCATCCAGTCGCAAACTGTCCCAACCGCGCTCGGAAACGCATTTCTCGATTTCCTGTAACTGCGTTTGGAACTGGCTGAAAATGAGCATTCGGTGATTTCCATTCACCGCTTCCTCGATCAACTCCAACAATCGTTGGAGCTTGGCCGAACGCCGCGCCACCAACAACTGATTGAATCGCTCATTCTTAAGCAGCGCGAGATCGCAGCAAGTCTGGCGGAGCCGGAGAAGCGCGGTGAGCATTTGCATCCGCGCCGCGCCCTTGTTGCCGGAATCGGCGATGGCGTCCACCCGCTTGCGGCCTTCGATGAGGAGTTCTTTATAGGCCGCCTGCTGATCCGGACTGAGATCGCAAAACTCGTCGATGAACAGCTTCGACGGCAATTCCGGAGCGACTTGCTCTTTCGTCCGGCGGAGCAGGAAGGGCGAAATCTTCAAACGCAGGCGCTCGATCACCGCCCCGGCGGATTCGCCGGTCAAAAGCGGTTGTTCGTAACGATCCCGGAAATCCTCGCGACCACCGAGCCAACCCGGTTGGATAAAGCGGAAAATCGACCAGAGATCCTTCACCCCGTTCTCGATCGGCGTGCCGGTCAGCGCGACCCGGCAGGTGGCCCGCAATTTCGCCAACGCCTTCGCGTGATCGGTGTCCGGATTCCGCATCAAACTGGCCTCGTCCACGACGATGGCGCGGTATTCGCGCTTCAAGTGATACGCCAAATCCCGGGCCAGCGTGCCGTAGCTGGTGAGAATCACGTCGCCGGGTTGAACCTTCTCGCGCTCCGCATCCCGGCTCGCGCCGTGGAGGATCCGCACCTGCCGCACCGGGGCGAAGCGGGCGAACTCCGCCCGCCAGTTTCCGAGCAGCGAAGCCGTGGCCACCACCATCACGACTCCCGAATCGGTGCCGGGCTGTTCCAGCACCCGCTCAATTAAAGCAATTGTTTGAACTGTCTTGCCGAGCCCCATGTCGTCGGCGAGTAAAGCCCCGCCGAAGCGTTGGACGCGGTCGAACATCCAACCCGCGCCGAGGGACTGGTAGGGACGCAGTTCCGCTTGCAGGGTGGCCGGGGAATCGAATGTGAATGAAATCGGCTGATTACTTGAAGTCTGCGACTTGTCGATTTTTTTCCGGATTTCACGAATGAGCTCTCCGGAGCGGGCCGAGGCCATGAAATGACCGTTTTCCTGGCGCAGGTCGAGGTCGGAAAAGAGCGGGTCGATGAGGTTGGCGATGTCGTCCGAGATCACCAAACGCCGCCCGCCAGCGGAGGCTCCGGAGCCTTTTCCCGCCCTCAAAAGCCTCCGCACTTCCACCGCCGGGATCGACACTCCATCACTCGTTTGAAATGAGAGGTCGAAACTTAGCCAGTCCTCGCCCGAGCCGATGATGTCGATTTTCGGCGAAACCACGGCGACTTGTTTCTGCACGTGGCCGAAGCGCTCGCCCTCGGTGACCGACCACTCCTTGCGCAGGACCGGCAGAGATTGGGTGAGGAAATCGAGGATGGCGGACTCCCCTTTCATCACCCAGCGGCCGCTGGAGAAATTCTCCACCTCGAAGCCCGCCCGCGACAGCCGGGCCGCTGCTTTTTCCTCCTTCGCCAAGTCCCGGACTTCGCAGTGATCGCCGACCAAACGCGGCAAGCCATCGACTTTCCCCAACCCCGGCGGAACCGGCGGCGCGGAGCCGTAGCGCACACTGAGCTGGGCCTCCAAATGCTGGAGCGAGCCTTCCAGCGAGAGTTCGAAAGACGCCGGCGCTTGGACGAAATGGAGCGACTCCAGCCAGCAATCCGCCGGGAAATGCAGCCATTCCTGCCACGAATCGAGATGATTGAAGAACCGGAGGGTCGGGATTTCCACGGATTTCCCCTGGGCAAGTTCGCCTAGGGCAGCGGCCAGATCCGCGGGAACCTTCCCCTCGCCCACCCGCACGACGGAGTCCTCGCTGATTTGCCAAAACGAGCCGCCGATTTCGATCCAAGGCCCGGATTCGGGATCGGGAACGAGCAGGACCGAGTCCTGTCGGTGCTCCGCCGCGCTAAGTAGGAGTCGCTCGCCGGAGCGGATTTGGATCAGCAAGCGGTCCTTGCCAGCCGCCAAACGCGGATGCTCGGCGATGGACTCGAGAAACGCCGGGACGCGCGGGCCGTCGAGACTGAGGCTGAGAATTTCCTTTTTGGCCACGCCTTCCTTGGTGAGCCATGCGTTCAATCGGTCGTCGGCGGGCGAAATCTCACTGCTGGACGCGACGGCCAGGGTGGCGGCGAATTTCCCGCGCTGCAAGGCGTCGCGCCAGTTGAGCGGCAGTAGGACCTGCCACGGAACCGACACAACTGCTTGAGGAACAGTTTTTTGAATGACCGGCTTGGGCGCGGCTTTGCCAAGCGACGCCAGCCCGGTAGCCACGGCGTGGCAACACACCGAACCGCTGCGTTGGTTGTCCGCGCACGGGCAGCGGGTATCGAGATCGGTCGGAGATTTCACCGTGACGCTGACTTTCATCAGTCGTTTTCCCACTTTCACCGTGCCTTGCCAGCCGGTCGCGACGGTCTGAACCTCGGCGACCATGCCGCTGTCGAAAAGGGATTTCCCCTCCTTAAATGCCTGCCACGAGGCTGCCGCCCTCAAAGTTGCTTCCGTCCACCCGCTCATTGTCGCGGCAGTGTTCTCTGCATGCGGCCGTCGCGCAACCACATCGGCAAGATATACTCAACTCCTCCGGGGCGTTGCGTAGCAGATCGGCTAGAGCGCCTCCTATCGTCCAGCCATCATGGACATGCGCCCAGCCCCGACCGCTGCCGAGCCTTTTGTGAATAATCTCAGCCAAAGCGAGACCGCGCGTGAGCAGTGGGTCGGGGTTTGATGAATGAAATAATGGAGGCAAGAACGGAGGATTTTCCCCGCTCCCCCTCCAAGCCGGGCACCTCTCTCAAGCACTACCCGCCCGGACTCTGCGGCGGAAAGAAGATTGCCGGCAATCTCCCACTCGCTATCACCGGGCATGTCCCACACGCTTCCCGTCGCACTGACCATCGCCGGCTCGGATTGCTCCGCCGGGGCCGGAATCCAGGCGGATTTGAAAACCTTCCAGCACTTCCGCGTCCACGGACTCACCGCCGTCACCTGCGTGGTCTCGGAAACGGCGAACATCGTGCGCGCCGTCCACCCGGTGCCCGTGGACATCCTGCGCGACCAGATCTCTCTGCTGCTAGAGAGCTTCCCGGTGGCGGCGGTGAAAACCGGCATGCTCTTCTCCGCCGCCCACGTGACCGCCGTCGCGGAAATCCTGCGACATTACCCGCTCGTCCAGCTCGTCGTCGATCCGGTGATGATCGCCTCCACCGGAGCGCCCCTGCTTGAAGCGGACGCCATCGCGGCCTATCGGGAATTGCTGCTGCCGCCGGCCCGCATCATCACCCCGAACCTGCCAGAAGCCGAGGCCTTGCTCGGCGAGCGAATCGCCGACGAATCCGCGCTGGAACCCGCCGCTCGCCGGCTGGCGGAAATTTTCGGCTGCGCCGTCCTGCTCAAAGGCGGCCACCTCGACGGCCCGGAGTGCGTGGACCTTCTGGTCGATCAAGGCGAAGTCCATCGCTTCACCGCCGCGCGGATTCCCGTTAGGGGCTCGCACGGAACCGGCTGCACGCTTTCCGCCGCCATCACCGCCGCCATCGCCCACGGCGAGGTGCTTCCCCGCGCCGTGGAAACCGCCAAAAACTTTCTAGGCGAAACCCTCCGACGGGCTTATCATTTCCAATCGCCCGGCGGCGGGGTCGTCCACGCCCTCAACCAAGGCAGTAGCTTCCGGAAAAACGAGACGTGACATCATTTCTGAAATCCGTATCTTCTCCGAACTTTCTTTCTGTATTCGCCTTCTATGGAAAATCCTCTCCACTCCCTTGGCTACAAGGCTCTCAACGCCTCGCTTGAAGCTGATTCGGCCGATCAGGCGGATTCCGCCAAACTCTCCCGCCGGGGATTCATGCTGCTGGCCGCCTCGCTCACCAGTTGTTCCGCCGCAGCGCCATTGAAACCGGAGGGAGCCGCCCCGGTCAAAACGACCGCTAATTCCGGCTACCGCACGCCCTCCCTCCGAGGCCCCGGCCTGCGCAATCCGGACATCGCGCTGGGCTCGGATTTCTCCAAGAGCGTGGGCGTCACGTTCACCCGCGTCATGGTCTCGGGGAACTACATCGCCATCACCTTCGACGACGGCCCGCACCCGCAGAACACCCCTCGCCTGCTAGACATGCTCCGCGCGCGCAACATCAAGGCCACCTTCTACGTCATCGGCCGCAGCGTGGAAATCTATCCGCAAATCGTCCGCCGCACCGTCGTTGAGGGCCATGAAGTCGGCAACCACACCCACACCCACCGCCTGTTGAGTAAATTGAGCGACTCCGAAGTCCGCTCCGAGCTCAGCCGCTGCCAGGACGCCATCGGCCGCGCCGCCAGAGTCCGGCCGCGCACCATGCGGCCTCCCTACGGCGGCCTGCTCCAGCGCCAGCGGGAAATGGTCCACGCCGAGTTCGACTACCCCACTATTCTCTGGTCCGTCGATCCGCTCGACTGGAAGCGCCCCGGCCCCGGCGTCGTCACCTCGCGGATTCTCAGCGGTACCACCGCCGGCGGCATCGTCCTCGCCCACGATCTCCATTCCCAAACAGTCGACGCCATGCCCGCCACCCTCGACGGCCTGCTCCGCCGCGGGTTCAAGTTCGTCACCGTTTCACAATTGCTGGCGATGAAGACGGACGCCGCGACCGCCCAGGCTTCCGTGACTCCTCCCACCTACTGAGCCACACGATGTTCGGCGAGCGCTACTTCGCCACGCGCGAACGGCTATCACATGTGATGCACGGCATCGCCGGGCTCGCACTCGAAACGTCGGCCGATCTCGGAGGAAGCCTGCCGCTTGAGGAAATTGAAAAAGGTCTCGGCCCGCCCTTCCTCTTCGTTGTCTCCGGCGAGGTCAACGCCGGCAAATCCACCCTCATCAACGGCCTCTTCGGCCACGACCTCTGCCCCATCAACGTCCTGCCAGAGACCAGCCGCGTCATTTGCTATCAGCATGGAAATCCGCCGCGCGACGTCGCGATCTCCCCGCTCCACGAAGAGCGCCACCGCCCGCTCGAATTTCTCCGCGACTTCATCCTGATAGACACTCCCGGCACCAACTCGACCGTCCGCGACCACCAGCAAGTCACCGCCAGCTTCCTGCCCGCCGCGGATCTGATATTCTTCGTGTTTCCGGTCACCAACCCGTGGGGAGCCGCCACCTGGAATTTCATCTCCGAGCTCTCCCCGGAGACTCTCCTACAGGTGGTTTTCATCATCCAACAGACCGACCTGCGAGAACCCGTCGATACCAACGTGATCCTCGGCCACATGGCGGACCTGTCGATGAAACGCATCGGCCGTGTCCCGCCGATTTTCGCCGTCTCCGGCAAGCTCGCTTGCGAGGCCAAGCGCGCCACGCCCGTCGCCGCCGAGCTCCTGAAAGCCAGCGGCTATCCCGAGCTCGAAAGCTTCATCACCAGAAACGTCTGCGAATCCCCGCAGCGCAAAAACGCCATCGAAACCTGGCGCAGCCAAGCCGCCACCGCCCTCCGCACGGTGGAAGACCACATCGAAAACCAGAGCCACGCGCTCAATTGCCACGGCCGCTTCCTCGACACCATCGAGCGGGAAATCGACGACATCCGCGAGCACTTCGTCGCCCGCCTGCCGCGCCATCTGGCAGGAGTCGCCGAGGTTTTCGAAACCGAAGCCGTCTGGATTTCCAAACGGCTCCGGCGGCGGCTCAGCGTGATCCCCTCGTTTTTCCGGCTCTTCGTCGGCGATCGCACCGGACCCGCGATCGAAGCGATGTTCGTCGAGCGCCTCCAATCCGCCGTCGAAGCGGTCGCGGAGAAGGACGGCGGCGAGGTCGTCGAATTCTGCCGCAGTCATTGGCACGAACTCGGCGGGCGGGTCAAGGACGCCATGGGCGTGGATCTGGGAGGTGCCGCTCCTCTCGACGCCACCCTCGCTGCGGCGAAAACGCGCTTTGTCCAGCGCCTCGGCCGCGCCGCACGCCAGGGCATCGGCAACCTCAAAGTCCGCAACCAGCTCGACAAGGACCTCCGCCGGCGCAACATCGCGCTCAAGTCCTTCGCCTTCATGACGCTGCTCCTAACCGCCGCCGGCTCCACCTGCGGCGCGCTCGGCATCCCTTGGCTGCCGCTGGTTTTCTGCGGCCTCGCCACGCTGTTCCTGACCGGCGGCGTCCTAACGGCCTCGGTCACCCGCAGGGCCATCATCGCCGGGTTTCAAAATCGTCTGCTAGACACCTGCGGCGGCTTCGCCAGCACGCTGCGCTCGGACTACGAGGAGGCCCTCCGCATCGTCTTCCGCGATTACGCCTCCACCCTCAACGCCGTTAGGTCGCACCTCGTGAACGAGAAACAGGCCATCGAGCCCCGCCTCAAGCGCTGGCAGGAACTTTTCCTGACCCTCAAAGCCATCGAGCAGGACCTTTGAGGATTTTCATCCATTCCGAGTTTGGCGCTTGGATGATTACGAAAATCGATGGGGTCTTCACCCCACTGTGAAAGACAGCACTGCCAGCTAGTCTCTCCGGGACACGATTGGCAACAAGTCCGATCAACTCAAAAAAAACGACATACCATGAAAACATACCGCCTGCCACACGCCGTCCTTCTGGACATCCTGTCCGCAGTCACTCCCGCCGCACTCTCTGTCACCGATCACTTCAAAATGCACCACCTGTGATCACTTCAAAGTGCACCACTTCGGGTGGGTGTTTTCTGATGGATGGAGTGGGTTCGGAGAAAGATTGGTGGTAATCCCGACGTAGCAGCCATCTCATGAAGCCGTTATTCTTACTTTCGATGGTTCTGGCGATTACCGCGCATTCCGCCATGGCCGCCATGCCTAACGTGGTTGTCATCCTCGCTGATGATCAGGGTTGGGGCGATCTCGGCCAGCATGGCAACCGCGATCTTTCGACGCCTGCCATCGATTCGCTGGCGAAGCAGGGCGCGTGTTTCGATCGCTTCTTCGTCCAACCCGTTTGTGCGCCGACGCGCGCGGAGTTTCTGACCGGCAGGTTCTTTTCAAGAACCGGTGTAAGAGGTGTCTCGACCGGCGAGGAACGGATAAATCCGGACGAGCGCACTCTGGCCGATGTTTTGAAGAAGGCGGGTTATGCGACGGCGGCTTTCGGCAAATGGCACAACGGAAGCCAGCCACCTTATCATCCAAACGACCGCGGGTTTGATGAATTCACCGGCTTTACATCCGGTCACTGGGGCAACTACTTCGACCCTTGGCTTGAGCACAACGGCGCATTGTTCCGGGCGAAGGGCTACATCACCGATTACCTCACGGATCAGGCGATGGCATTCGTGAAGAAGCAGGGTGAAAAGCCGTTTTTTTGTTATCTGGCTTACTGTACCCCTCATTCCCCGATGCAGGTGCCAGATCGATTTTATGATAAATTTGCGACGAAGCATCTGGAGATGGAATACGGAGGTTTTCCAGGAAAAGAGGCGCATACGCGCGCTGCCCTAGCGATGGTCGAGAACATGGATTGGAATGTCGGGCGCGTGCTCCGTCTGCTCGATGAGCTCGGGAAATCCGACAACACAATCGTGGTCTATTTTTCCGACAACGGCCCCAACGGCCCGCGGTGGAACGGCGGAATGAGGGGCATCAAGGGCAGCGTTCAAGAGGGCGGTGTGCGGGTTCCCTGCCTGATGCGCTGGCCGGGCCGGATCCGGGCGGGAACCACGATCCGCGAGGTTGCCGGCGCGGTGGACCTGCTGCCAACAATCGCCGCCGCGGCCGGAGCAACGGTTGACTCGAAGCAACCGCTCGACGGGGTGAATCTACTTTCCCTTCTGCAAGGCAAGCCATCCGTTATGCCAGCACGGTTTCTGATGACTATCCAGGGCCATGGAAAGCGGATGAATTGGAGTGTCCGAAGCCAGGATTTCCGATGGGAGAAAGGCGGCGGCTTGTTTGATCCCGTGCGGGATCCGATGCAGCGGGAAAACCTGGCGACCAGGCATCCGGAGATTGTCAAACAGATGAGCGACTTCGCGGACGCCTATCTTGCCGATGTCGCTTCGGGCCTCGAGAAGGACAACCGGCCCTTCACGGTGGGTTATGGTCCGGTGACATGGTTGCCCGCACGGGATGGCAACGGGCATGGTGGCGTGAGACGAAGCGGCGGCGCGCCGAACTGCTCGTTTTTCACCCGCTGGACGAAACCCTCAGACTCGATAGACTGGCATGTGGAGGTTGGTGCCGCCGGTCGTTTCGAAGTGATTCTCCACTACACATGTCCCGTGAAGGACGTCGGTTCGGTGATCGAGTTGGAATTCGAACGAGTGAAACTCCAGACCAGGATCACGGAACCACACGACCCTCCACCTTACGGAATGGAAAACGATCGCAGCGCCCGAGGTGGGGCAGAGTCGTTTGTGAAGGACTTCCGCCCGATGTCGATGGGTGAAATTGACCTGCCCGCAGGTGATGGAATGCTTACCCTTCGGGCGATGGAAATTCCTGGAGCCTCGGTGGCCGAGGTGCGGTGGCTGGAACTCAGGCGGGTCGGGAATTCACAGTAACCAATCCACTCCATAGTTGTAAGACCGCCGCTACAGCAGCCGCGCCCGCAGCAGTTCAGTGACTTGCTTGGGGTTGGGCTTGGTGGCGGCGGCTTTCATGACTTGGCCGGTTAGGAAATTGAGGAGCTTCTCGTTGCCGGCTTTCACGGCGGCGACTTCGGTGGGGTTGTTGGCGATGACCGTGTCGCAGAGGCCTTCGAGTTCGCCGGCTTCGGCGGGTTTGAAGCCGAGGCTGTCGGCGATGGCGGCGGGGTCGTTTTCCGGGCTGTCGAAGAGCACGGTGAAGACTTCCTTGGCCTGGTTGGCGGCGAGGGTGCCGTTTTCCATCAGGAGCAGCAGGGCGCGGAGCTTTTCGGGGGCGACCGGGCATTCGGCGATGCCGAGGGCACGCTCGTTGAGGGTGCCTAGCAGGTTGTTGATGATGAAGTTGGCGACTTTCTTGCCGGGGATGGCGAGGTCGGTGACGGCCTCGAAATAGGCGGCGAGGTGCTTGTCGGAGGAAAGGACGGACGCGTCGTAGGCGGTGACGCCGAGGTCGTTTTCGAAGCGGGCGGCGAGTTCGTGCGGGAGCTCGGGGACGAGCGGGCGGACCTTGGCTAGCAGAGGCGCGGTTTCGATGGGCAGCAAGTCCGGGCAGGAGAAGTAGCGGTAGTCGTGCGCGTCTTCCTTGGTGCGCATCATCTGGGTCTCGCCGCGGTCGTCGTCCCAGCGGCGGGTGGACTGGATTTGCGGAATGCCGCGGTTGAGTTCCTCGGTCTGGCGCATGATTTCGAAATGAATCGCGCGGCGGATGGCGGAGATGGAGTTGAGGTTCTTGAGCTCCACTTTCTGGCCGAGCGGGTCGGCGGCGTTCTTGCGCAGCGAGATGTTCACGTCGCAGCGGAGCTGGCCTTTTTCCATGTCGGCATCCGAGACGCCGCCTTGCTGGAGGATCATCTGGAGCGAGCGGACGTAGGCGAATGCCTCCTCGCCGGACTCGAGATCGGGCTCGGTGACGATTTCCATCAGCGGCGTGCCGGCGCGGTTGAAGTCGATGAGCGAGGAGTTCCCGAGGTGGGTGGATTTCGCGACGTCCTCCTCGAGGTGGATACGGTTGAGGCGGACGGTTTTGTCGGGGTTGACGATGTTTTTCCGGTGATCGGTCGGGTAGCAGTGTTCGTAAAGCGGGACGCCGCCACCGATGCAGAGCGGGAGGTCCATCTGGGTGGTCTGATAGTTCTTGGGCATGTCCGGATAGAAATAGTTCTTCCGGTCCCACTTGGAGATTTCCGGCGAACCGCAGCCGATCATCAGGCCGGTGAGCAGGGTTTTCTCGATGGCCTCGCGGTTGAGCACGGGTAGAGCGCCGGGCATTCCGAGGCAGACGGGGCAGGTGTGGGTGTTGGGCGTGTCGCCGAAGGAGGTGCGGCAGGCGCAGAACATCTTGGTCTGCGTGTTGACCTGGCAGTGGACTTCGAGGCCAATGGTAACAAGGTAGGACATTTTCGGGTAGATGCTGAAATTCTGAAAAGCTAAAAGGTCAGAGGCTGAGATCGCGGAGAAGTTTTTGGGTTTTGGGATCGGCGAGGGCTTTGGTGAGCAGGGGGTGGCGCAGGAGTGTGCCGAATTTTCCATCGCGGGCAAGGTTTTGGAGGTCCGGGTCATCGACGATGATGGCGCGCGGGATGGGCTCGCCGGTGCGGGGGTTGATGACGGGCTTGAGCGGTGAGTCGGCTTGGGAGCTGATGAGCTTGGCGAGGGTGAGGCGGGATGGCTCGGCGACGGGATCGAGGATTTTGAACAAATTTGCGGGGAGCGCAGCTTCGACGGAGGATTTGAGTTTCTGGCTGAAGCCGTCCGGGGTGGTTTCTGGAATTCCGATGGATTTCTCAGCGTAGGCGCGAACCTCGGCGATCGAGCCATTGTGATGGACGAGCGTGGCGCCGATGATGCAGATGAGCGAGGTGGGAATGAGGGCGAGCAGGAGGAGAAACGCCAGTTTGATGATGGAGCGGGGTTTTTCCTCTTCTGGGGATTTTCCGAAGGGGCGGACGATGCCTTTGGCGAGTTTCCGGATGAGGAAAAGGGAAATGAGGAAGGCGGCGACTGGCAGGCCGTTGGTGATCCAGGAGAGGGATTGCCCGGTCCACTCGACGGATAGCGTGGGCGCTTGCTGCCAGACGCGGAAACCGATCCACGCGCTCAAGCTGAGGACGATGGTGCCGACGATCATCCGCGTCATCCCGCGCAGCAGCACGAATCCGGCGCACACCGCGAAGATGACGAGCGCGGCGGTGCCGAGGCTGATTTGTGGGATGGAGTCGGGAGACAAGAGGAAGTGCGAATGTGGCGGCGATCACCGGTCGCCGGGAGGAGAATGAAGAGCTCGCGGCGACCGGTGATCGCCGCCACGTTAGTGCGCCAGCGCGCGCTGGCGGAGAAGATGGTCGGTGAGGACCAGCGTAGCCATCGCTTCGACGATGGGCACGGCGCGGGGAAGGACGCAGGCGTCGTGGCGGCCTTTGCCTTGGAGTTCGGTGTTTTCGCCGTCGGCGGTGACGGTTTGCTGGCTGCTCATGATGGTGGCGGTGGGCTTGAAAGCGACGCGGAAAATGATGGTTTCGCCGTTGGAAATGCCGCCCTGCACGCCGCCGGAGCGGTTGCTGGCGGTGCGGACCTTGCCGTCAACCATGCGGAACGGGTCGTTGTGCTCGCGGCCGGTTAGCAAGGTGCCAGCGAAACCGGAACCGATCTCGAAGCCCTTGGTGGCGGGGATGGAGAGCATGGCTCTGGCGAGGTCAGCTTCGAGCTTGTCGAAGATCGGTTCGCCGAGGCCGGGCGGGCAGTTGCGGATGACGCACTCGATCACGCCGCCGACGGAATTTCCGTCGGCGCGGATGGCTTTGATGCGCTCGATCATCGGCTCGACCATCGCGGGATCGCCGGTGCGGACGATGTTGGACTCGATGTCGGCGGCGGTGACGGTTTCCGGATCGACGTCGGCGTTGAGTTCCTGGATGGATTTCACCCAAGCGAGGATTTGGATGCCGGGGTGGAATTGGTCGATCACCTGTTTGGCAACTGCCGCGGCGGCGACACGGCCGATGGTTTCGCGGGCGGAGGCGCGGCCGCCGCCGGAGCCGGAGCGGATGCCGTATTTCGCGTCGTAGGTGTAGTCGGCGTGGCTGGGGCGGTATTTCGCGGCCATTTCATCGTAAGCGCCGGGGCGTTGGTCGGTGTTGCGGACGAGGATGGCGATGGGACAGCCGAGGGTGACGCCGTCTTGCAGGCCGGAGAGGATTTCCGCAGTATCCGCTTCCTTGCGCGGGGTGACGATTTCCGACTGGCCGGGGCGGCGGCGGTCGAGCTCGTGCTGAATTTGCTCACGCGAAACAGGAATGCGCGGCGGGCAGCCGTCGATGACCACGCCGACGCCGCCACCGTGCGACTCGCCGAAAGTGTGGATGCGGAAAACGTGGCCGAAGGTGGATGACATGCGCGGAGGTTAAGCAGACAGCGGCGGGGGGCAAGCGGGAAGCGGATTCCAGGAACGTGTTCCGACTGTCTGAGCCGGGAGCGGAACCCAAGAGCCCTTCTGAGACAGCCGGGGCACTTTCTTCGGCCTCGCTCGATTCGCGGTTCCAGTGAGATATTTCGGCCCTGCGAGCCCGCATCTGCGATTGCCCACCTTCGGCCGCAAGGCGCTTTCCGAAAGCGGCTGGTCATTTCCAGCAGGACACGGGTCCGGATTGGCGGGAAAGTTCCTGCGATTTGAATTTTGCCAAATTTTGGGATTGCGCTGGATTGGCGATGTTTCGTTAGCTGCGAAAGATTAACAGGCAACTATCCACTCTCTTGCTAGAATAAACCCTCCGTGAGATCCTCCCCGAAATCCAGCGTCGCTTGTCCCGCTCCCGCCTTTTCGCTCATTGAAATGACGGCGGTGACCGCCATTCTCGGCACCTTGATGGCCGCCGGGGTCGGTCTTTTGAGCGGGACCGGTGCGCAGTCCCGCAGAGCCGGAGCGGACATGCTCGCTGGCTTGATCGAACAGGCGCGGTCCACGGCGATCAGCTCGCGGTCCCACGTGGTGCTGGCGATCGCCGAGCCCGGAGATCTACCCGGAGATGACGAGCGCTGCCGACTCGGACTCTTTAAAATCGATGAATGGCCTGATCCTCTAGCTTCATCGCCCGTCCTCACGGCCGTGCTCCTGAGCCGCTGGCAACCCCTGAACACGGGCGTCGTGCTTGGCGGCGGAGATGTTGACGGAGTGAGCAATCCGATGGACGGGGAGCAGGTCACTATCAACTACGGCGGGACCCGCAACCTCAGCGCAAAGGTCCACATCATCGCCTTCAATGCCTGCGGCGGGCTTCACTATCCGCCGGGCTCCACACCCGTCGCGGTCCGGATCGCGGAAGGTGGGTATCGCGGCGGCAAGGTGATTTCCAACCGGCGTCCGGGGGCCGAGAACCGTTTGAAAATCGGTCGCGTCACGGCGCGTCCATATCGGACCGACGGATGATCGCCTTCCAGACAACTCGACGAGGCTCCTCACTGATAGAAACAGTGATCGCCATGGGCGTGCTCGCCGTGGCCATTCCACTGGTCTTCGGGGCCTTGGCGGAATCCGGGAAAAGCGGGCTGTCTTCCGAAGCGGAGACCCGCAGCACCTGGATGGTTTCCGCCTGCATGGCCGAGATTCGCGCGTCCCGCGAAGGCCGCCCGCAGTATTTTTACCCAACCGTGGCCGCCCAGGCATTCCCTCCTGACGGCGAGGTGTGGGCGCTGGCATTTTCACCAGAAGGCAAGCTTGTAGGCAAGGTCGGAAAGGCGGCTTATGACAAGGGAGTCAAGGAGCTCGAAGGCAGGGCGGTTCGCTACATCGCCTCGCTCAGCGCGGCGGCGGATCTAGCGGAAACGGGCCCCGCGCCGATGCTGCGAGCCCGGATCCACCTCGAATATCCGTCCGCATCTCCGGCGGCAAAACGGCAGAAGCTCGGCTTCCACACCCGCATCCCATGAGGCTCAGTCACCGGCAGACCTGCGGATTCACCCTCATCGAACTGATGTTCTCGATGGCGATCGGCTCGATCATCCTGATCCTGGCAGCGGCCGTGCTCGGCAGTTCCGGAGATGGTTACGAGCGCGTAGGCGGCGGCATCGCCAGCCAAAAGGAGGCGCGCGCGCTGATCACCCGGCTTTCATCCGATCTCGAGACTGCTAGATTTCACGTTGACGGAGTGCTTGAAAAACAAGCGGACTCCCGGCCTGGGGTCCGTCTCGGATTTCTCAGCCTCCAGCCCGCCCATGCACAAACGGACGCGGGGCGCATCGGAGATCTCTGTGCGGTGAACTATTACGTCAAGGATCTCAGCATCGGCGGGAAAACCGTCCGCTGCCTCATGCGCGGATTTCGTGAAAGCGGTGAGACGTTCGATGCCCTGCGCGGCGGCGCGGTCGCGGATCTCTTCGTCGAACGTGTAAACCTGGATGACCCCCTGGCACTCGGTGTCGTCTCCTTCGAGGCCCGTCCCAAGTCGCGGAATGCCGCTGGCGAATGGATCGACTGGCAGAAAAGCAATGTCGCCGGCCCGGAAGCATTCGAGGTGAAGCTGGTCGTTGTGCGTCGCGAACTCGCCGGGAAGCTCAAATCGCCGGGCGACTGGGACGGCGCGGCACAGGTGGGTCGTCACAAAGACCTCGACGTTTACGCAACCTTCCTGCCTTTTGGAAATCATGCGAATTGATCCATCAACGCGTCATGGCAAGCACTCTGACGGATTCACCCTGCCGGCCATCCTCGTGGTCGTCGGGGCGCTGTTGGTTCTAGCAGTCGGCATTCTCCTCGTCGCGGGTATCGAGCGCGATACCGCCCGTTCCTTCGCCGACCGTCAACGCGCGGAACTCGCCGCCCGCGCCGGCCTGGAAGAGATCTGCGGCATTCTGAATCTCGAAGCCGCCAACGATGATTTCCTGGTCATTCAATCGACTCTCGCCACCCCGGTCGTCTCCGGCCGTCAGGCAGCACCGCAACTCTTCATCGCCCGCGGGACGGTGGATCAGGGAGCGTATTCCTATCGTTATCGTCCTCTTTTCAGCAGCACCATCCGTCCTGCTAACAATACTGTTCTATCTCCACCCGTGGTCGAGCCTTTGGTGGGACCGACGCAGGAGTCGCACGTCGATTTCACCACGTTGCCCTACCACGACAAGGTGCGTGCGGCCTGGTTGCCGATCTTGGACGAGAAGGGCAGGACCGTCGCCCGTTATGCCTATTGGGTCGAGGATTTGCAGGGGAAGCTCGACCCCGTGCATGTCGGTAATCTCGATGGAGTGGATCTATCACACGCGCGCGCCGCCCACCCGTTCCCCGCGCCCGGCCTCAATCCGGCTTCCGAGTCAGCTGGCGAGGCTCCTCTCAACCAGATCGCGCTCTTCGCGATCGAGCCAGCCACCACATCTAGCAGTCAGGGGGCGATTGGCAAAACCCTGGTTGAAAACCGAAGGCTCCTGTTATCGCCAGATTCCATGCTCGCCGCAGCCAACATCAGGCCCCCGCTCATTCGTGATCATGCCGGGTGCCTTGTTGACTTGAAAGCGCGGGCCATCGAGGAATCTCTAGCAGCAAATTTCCAGCCGTATTTCGAGCGTCCGCTCGTTCCTATCGCACCAGGCATCAATACCGCCGTCGCGGGCAAGCCACGCATGAATCTGAATGCCTTGTTAGCCAAGAACTCGGACGACGCCGTCGATGAAATGGCCGGCTTCATCCGCGCCGCATTGCCGGACTTCGACAAGCGCAAGGGCGGCTTTCCCGAAGACTATGTGAAAACCCTGGCGGCCAACGCGATCGACTACGCGGACGCGGATTCCAAGCCGACCCTGAAATCCGGCGGATACCGGGGCCTTGATGCGTGTCCGTTGATGAGTGAGATCGCCCTGCAAGTGAACTATGTCGGCATTTCCGATCAACAGGATCGGAAAATCATGACCTTCCGGTTCAAGCTCTTCGCCGAGCTCTGTAACCCGACAAGCCAACCGGTCTCGGGTGATGCCAGGCTCAGCTACGAGGTGGCGTTGCCGATGGACAGCATCGGGGCAGGGGTCGGCGGTGAGCCATTCGACTCTCCGGCCTTCCTTTCCGATCCGGCGGTTTCAACGCATGATCTCACCCTCATCGGAGGGCGTTACTGGACCCGCCAAGTCAAGATTACGCTCGAACCCAATCAATACCGCTGTTATCTTTTCGCCGATGTGGTCTATCGTATGGACGTGGGTGCATCCTCCGATTTCATCCCGAATAAGACCCCATTCAGCCTCAACGAAACCCGGGCGGCGTCGGGCTTGTCACTGATGTGGGACGGAAAGGTGTTGGAGCGGACCGACGGGATCTTGCGGCAGGCCGGCCTGATCTACTCGAAAAAGAACGGTGTCGTCACGGGGGGGTTCAAAACGGGGACTCCCGAAATCATCACCAAGGCGGCGCTGCCAGGACATGTTTATGACGATTATCCGCGCATGTATTACAATATGGGTGATCCGCGAATAACGCACTACTTGCGAGCCGCGCCGCTGGATGAGAACGCATATCCGGAGAATATCAGTCCGAACCGTCGAAACATCCGACTCGATATTTATGACGACGACGTTAAGACCAAACCCAAAGTTTACGCCCGCATGCTTCCCTCCGAGTGGCCGGATGGCGGGCACAACGCGGCGGTGGGTTCGTGGTCGCCGGGGAGCAATGACAGGACCGAGATGACAGCCGCCAAGTTCGATTTTCCCTATGATCCGCAAATGGGAATGGCCGTGTCGCAAGCGATCTCCAACCGAGGTCGATTCTACAGCACCACGGAGCTCGGCCGCATCTTCGATCCTGTCATGCATGCTCCCGCTTTTTCTAGCAGCATTGAAACCGCCGAGCTCCTTAACAAGGGGAAAATGCCGTCCTCGCGCTCGTCGTGGCCGGATGTCAACGGCAACCAGGGCAGCCCGTTTTATGGCGGCGGAAACACCTTGCGCATCGGCCGTCCGGAGCATCCGGAATTCGATTTAAGCACGCAGCCCGGTCTGCACGCGGCGCGCCTGCTGGACCTTTTCCATGCCGGACGCTCCCGCTCCGGAAATCCGGCGGACCGCGAAGGACCCGTGACGCGCATCGCGGGCCACGTGAATCTCAACACCGCTTCCCGTGACGCGCTCCGCGCGATGGCGGCCGGCGCGCTTGCCATGGATCCTTTGTTAGCGAGACGCTCGGGCGGCGACCACCTCGGCGCGCCAGAAATGGCTCCGCCCGTCTCGCCGCTTTCGCTCTCTGCTCCCACTCTAACAGATGAAGCCGACCGCATCGCCGGTGCGATTCTCCACAGTCGCCCCTATCATAGCGCCGCGGATCTGGCTCGCGCGAGGGAACCGGACGGGACAGCCGTTTTTGGGAACCGCTCCATGTATCCGGACAACAACAACATCGAATGGAGCGACGCGGCCGCCGAGGAAATCTTCGCCCGTGTGTATGAGGGGAGTACGGTGCGCTCGCGAAATTTCCGGGTATGGATCGTGGCCCAGGCGCTCGCCCCGGGCGCGGTTCCGCAGGTCCTCGCCGAGGTCAGGAAAGTCCAAACGCTGTTCGCCGATCCCGGAGAACGGGCTGCCGACGGTTCCATCGTTTCCGGGAAATTCAAAACCAAAGTTATCTCATCCAATGAATTCTAGCAGTCGTTTGGTCTTGGTCTTGTTCATGTGCCTGGCTCCATTGCTACAAGGTCAGGAAGCTAAGCGCGGACCGTTAGGCTTCGTCCGTATGCTCAATGCCGTCGGGATCGGGACGGGAAAACTGGAGTTCATGATCGACGGGAAAGCCGTGCGGCCGGGTGGCTATCAGTTGGGAAACGTCACTGGGGGGATCGCACTGAAACCGGCTAACTACCAAGTGAAATTTCGCCGGGAGGGCGTGAAAGAAGGCACGACGCAGGTGCAGGTGAAGGTCGATGACACCACCATTCTCATTCCCTTTGCCGAAGAGATTCCGGCCACCGACCAGGAGCCCGCCCGTTGGAACATCCGGATTTTGAAATTGAAACAGCATCAATCGGAAGACAAGCCGACGGCTTCTTTCGTCTCGGTTTCACGGGAGCCCACACTCAAGGTGGAGATCCGGCAGGTCGATGGGAAATGGGAGCCAGTGTTCGTCAAGCGCCTCGGGATCGCCCGCGCGGAAATCAAACAATCGCGTGGTTACATGTCAGTGCGCTGCAATGAGCAGGACTTGTCCGCAGTGTCCGTGGGAGCTGCCGGAAACTTCGTCTCGGTTCTTTATGAAGACGACAAGGGCGCGCTCCGTTCGAAGACCTTCCAGGATTACAAGTATCTGAGCGCGGAGTGAGGGGAAATCGCCACTGGATCGTTCCTTTTCGGCATGAGCAAACTCCTTGTTCGGCACACTTTGAAAACGAAAAAACGCAGGCCGGTGAAACCAGCCTGCGGTGTTGAATTTCAGGGATCGGACCTGTTCTCAATTACTCGGCTTCCGGAGCAGGTGGCGTGCCGCCCTTTTTACCACCCGGGCCGCGCTTGCCGCCTGGGCCTGGGCCGCGGCCCATCGGAGGAAGCTCCTCGCCGGCATCGCGGGCCGCCTTGACTTCCTCCCTGCTCAGCTTGCCGTCTTTGTCGGCGTCGTATTTTTCAATCAGCGCCCTGTGGCGGGCCTGCATGTCGGCCTTCATCGCCTCTTTTTCCGTGTCGGAAAGCTCGCCGCTTTTATCGGCGTCATATTTCTCGAGCATCTTCGCTTTGCGCTCTTCCATTCTCGCCTTCATCGCTTCATGCATCGCCTTCCTCTCGTCAGCAGAAAGCTTGCCGTCCTTGTCCGCGTCGAATTTTTCCAGCATTTCGGCGGGAACCTCGCGCTTCGGTCCGTCCAGGCGCTTTGGCTTGTCTTCGGCCACTGCGAATGCGCAGGTCCCGATGAGGGCGCCGAGGGTGAGGAGTGTGGTCGTTTTCATTGTTGGTTTTCAGTTGGAGTTTGGAGCCCGGTTTGCGGTCTCGACTGACCATCAAACCGCGGCTCCCAAAAAAGGTTGCGCGACATCTGACGAATGAGTTGCCACACCCGCCGCCGCCGTCTTGGATTCCCCCTGAAAATGGCAGATAACCCGCAGCCTCCCACCCAGTCCAAAGCGCTCGTCTTCGCCCGCCGCAGCGCCAGCACCCTGTTTCTGTGGGGACTCGTCACGGCCATCTTCGTCAGTGGCAGATCCTGGGCCGTGCTCGGCCTCATCAGCGCACTCGCCATGATCGCCACCGTCGAGTATTTCAAAATGCTCCGCGCCGCAGCCGTGATGTGCTTCCCCCGCTTCGGCATCCTGCTCGCCGCCGTTTACTGCGGCGGGCTCTCCTGGTATTTCTGGCAGGGTGGAAAATCAATCCCGCAGGACGTCGACGACCTCGCGATCTTCATCGCCATCGCCGGCGCCTTCACCCTCCAGCTCCGCTATCCGATCCGCAGCATCGAGGCGCTGCTCGCGGTGGCCGCCAATCTGCTAGGCTTCGTCTACGTCGCCTTCCTTTTCACCTTCGCCGCCCGCATCACCTTCCTGGACCCCGACGCCACCGCCGTCCCGGGCTTCGTCAGCAGCTCCGGCGCGTTCCTACTGCTCTGGCTGCTCGCCGTCACCAAGTTTACCGACATGGGAGCCTACATCGTCGGCTCGATGATGGGCCGCCACAAGATGATCCCCCACGTCAGCCCCGGAAAAACCTGGGAGGGCTTCGGCGGGGCGCTGCTCTTCTCCCAGCTCGCCGCCTGCGGGCTTTACCTGTTATTTCCCTCCCAGCTCCAAATCTTCCAACACTGGGGCCACGTCGTCGCCCTCGGATTCATCCTCTCCATTCTCGCCGTCATCGGCGACCTTGCGGAAAGCGTGGTCAAGCGCGCCATCCACGCCAAGGACTCCGGCAAAATGCTTCCCGGCATCGGCGGATCGCTCGACCTCATCGACAGCATCTGCTTCACCGCGCCCGCGCTCTATTTTTACCTGAAATGGATCCTTCTCCCCGCCGCATGAACGCCCCGCCCCGTAAACGCCGCGTCATCCTGCTAGGCTCCACCGGCTCCATCGGCTGCTCCACCCTCAAGGTCGCCCGCGAGCTGCCAGAGCAAATCGAAATCATCGCTCTCGCAGCATGCGCCAACATCGAGAAACTCGCCGCCCAGGCCCGCGAAACCGGCATCCGCCACGTCGCCATTTACGACGCCACCAAGGAGTCCGCCCTCCGCGCCCTTCTCCCCGCCGATGTGAAAATCCACACCGGCGCGGAAGGACTGCTAGAACTCGCCACCCTCGCCGACGCCGACATCGTGCTCATCGCCATCGTCGGCACCGCCGGCCTTCATCCCGCGCTCGCCGCCATCGAGGCGGGCAAGGACCTCGCCATCGCCTCCAAGGAAATCCTCGTCATGGCCGGCGAGATCATCACCGCCGCCGCCGAGAAGCGCGGGGTGAAACTCCTTCCAGTCGATAGCGAGCACAACGCCATCTTCCAATGCCTCGATGCCCACCGCGGCGGCGGGTCCGAAGTCTCGCGGCTGATCCTAACCGCATCCGGCGGCCCCTTCCGCACTCTTCCCTCCGATCAAATCCGCCACGTTACTCTCGCCCAGGCCCTCAAGCACCCGACCTGGGAAATGGGTCCGAAGATCACCATCGACTCCGCCACGCTTTTTAACAAGGGCCTCGAAATGATCGAAGCCCGCTGGCTCTTCGGCATCGGCATGGAGCGCATCGACGTGGTCGTCCACCCGCAGAGCATCATCCACTCGATGGTCGAGTTCACCGACGGCTCGGTGCTCGCCCAGCTCAGCCGGACCGACATGTGCTTCCCGATCCAATACGCGCTCACCTGGCCGCGCCGCGTCAAGGGGGGCCTCCGCCCGCTCGATTTCCCGGCGCTGGCGAAGCTCGAGTTCGAGGCCCCGCGCACGGCGGATTTTCCGGCACTCGGTCTCGCCCGCCGCGCCGGTCTGGCCGGCGGCACCCTGCCCGCCGTTTACAACGCCGCCAACGAAGTCGCCGTCGATGCCTTCCGCGCCGGAAAAATTTCCTTCCCCGGCATCTGGCAATGCGTCACCACCGTCATGGACATCCACCAGATCCACCCTCCCGCCAGCCTGGATGCAGTCGTCGCGGCGGACCGCTGGGCGCGCGAAACCGCTGCGGCATTCATCGCCTAACTCCGTCTTTTCCGATTCCCTCCAACCATCTCCGGAGTCTATATTTCCATCATGCACCTCTTGAGCCGCCTCATCATCCTGTCCTTCCTGCTCGCGATTTCCCACGCCGACGCCGCCCCGGCCGATGCCCAGCGGATCCAGAAAACCTACCAGCTCGCGATGGAGAAGTGGGCTTTGGAAACACGCATCGCCGCCACCCCGGCCGAGCAGACCAAGGCGTGGAGCAGCCGTCCCGACGCCGTCGTCTTCGCCAAACAAATGTGGGCTAGCATCGGCCAGTCACTCAACCAGGAATGGACGCTCGAACCCGCAGCCTGGTTCCTCCAAATCACCCCCGGCCTGTTCGCGGCCAATGAAACCGGCGTTCCGACCGCCATCTTCACCAAGGAAAACGAAGCCATCCGCAAAGTCGTCGAAACCCGCCACCTCAACAGCCTCAAACTCATCCCCGTCTGCGCCGCCCTCGCCGCCAGCCCCGACACCCGCTCGCTCGCCTTGCTTGAGAAAATCCAGTCCGGCAGCCCGGATTCCAAGACCCAGGGCGTCGCCGCGCTTGCAGCCGCCATGCAGATCAAATCCCTCGGCGACGACGGCGAGATCATGCGCAAACGCCTCACCTACCTCCGCAAGGCCATCATCCAGAGCTCCGATGTCGAGCTGGGCGGCATCACCGTCGCCAAGCTCGCCGAGGACGAGCTTTACATCATCCGCTACCTCTCCAAAGGCCGCGTCGCTCCCGACCTCGTCGGCGTGGATTCCGCCAACCGGCCGCTCTCCCTATCCGCTAACAAAGGCAAGGTCGTCATCCTTCTCTTCTGGAACAGCAACGTTCAGGATGCCATGCGCGTCATTGAAATCACCGCCGCCACGGAAATGAAATTCAAGGGCCGGCCCCTCGTCGTGATCGGCGTGAACAACGATCCCGCCGAAAAACTCCGCAGCCTCCAGGCCGACAACACCGTCACCTGGCCTAACTTCTCCGATCCCGAAAACAAACTCGCCAAGGAATACCGCGTCGGCTCCTCGCCACTCGTTTACGTCCTCGATGGCGAGCGGAAAATCCACTACGCCGGCGCGCCCGGCTCGTTCGTGGAACTCACCGCAGAAGCTCTGCTCGCCGAGCTCAAGCCCGCCGTGGAATAGCGTGCCCCGGCTGTCTCAGACGGGCTCTTGAATTCCGCTCCCGGCTCAGACATTCGGGATACGTTGCGACACCCGTTTGTGATGCGGGCCTAAAAAACCACGGGCGTCAGATTCCTTGTTCCGACGCCCGTGGGCTCTATGGCGGGCTGATTTGCCATCCCTTAAGAAAATGAGAAGGTCACAAATCGGCCGCATCTCCATACCGCGATCGCGGATTTCCGAAAATCAAATCCTGCCCGCCGCCTTGATGTCGAAATAACAGTTTGCCAGCGCCACCGCGAAGTCCCGCGCCGTGGAATCGAGCGTCAGAACACCCGAAGCCCCCAGCCCGGCGAGGATTTCCCGGCGCTCCTGCACGTAAGGGTCCGCCGCCAGGAATCTCAGCGCCGAGGAGAACGAATCGACCGGATCGGAAAAGGCGTCCTCCACCACCCGCTCGCGCATACTGGCGAGCAGGACGAGGTGGCGGGACTTCAAGACCTGCAAGGCCGGTATCAGCTCCTTGCCGTCCTCGCCGCGCAGGTTGGTGAGTAAAATCACCAGCGAGCGCCGACGCTGACGGGTCATCAACCGCTCCACCGCCCCGCTGAAATCGCTCGGCGCGGCGGTCGTCTGATAGTCATAGAGGTGGTTCAGCAGGACCGGCATCGCGTGCGAGCCCTTCACCGGCGGCAGCCAGCGGTCGGTGCCGCCGAAGGATTTCACCGCGACCTGGTCGCCCTGCCGCAGCGCCACATGCGAGACGAGCAGCATGGCGTTGAGAACGTGGTCGAACTGCGGAACCCCGCCGTCGAGCGCGCGCATCCGCCGCCCGGTATCCAGCAGGAAAACGACCGACTGGTTGCGCTGCTCCTGGTAGTCCCGGCTGATCAGCATCTGCCTGCGGGAAGAAGCTTTCCAGTCGATCTGCCCCAGCGGGTCGCCGGCGCGGTAGTCGCGGAGCTGATGGAAATCCCGGCTCGATCCCGCGCGCGGCCGCCGCACGATGCCCATCGGGCTCTCCCGGTGCTGCATGGCGAGCAGCGCGAAACGAATCACCGGCTCGTAATTCGGATAGACCTTCACCGTTTCAGCCGACAAGTGGCGGGTTTGCCTCGCCCAGAATCCCATCGGGGAAAACCGCCGCACGTGCACGGGGCCGAACACCGCCTCGCCCCGTGCCGACACGGTCACCGGATGAAACACCCTGATCTCCCGGTTAGGTGGCACCATGCCGCCCCACGGCAGCGTCGGTGCCACCGCGCCATGCGGAATGCCATCGAAAACCTCCACTTTCGCGGCGCGCCCGCTTTCGTTCCGCAAAACCAAACGCACCTCGCCCGCTTCTCCCGAGGCGAAACGTCCGGGCAAACGCCGCTGCAAATCCAGCGGTCTCGTGAACCGGGCGATCATCGCGTCGATGAGAACCATCAGCGCCCCCACCCCGCCGAGCCACAACCACGGCCCGCCCAGCGACGGCACCGCCACGGCGACCGCCGCGAGCAGCAGCCACGCGAAAGTTAGATTCAGCAGTCGGGAACTCGGGCTCATCGGATCCTATTGCCTCGGTGCCGGGACGCTTTCCACGATCGCGCGGAGCACCTCGTCCACGTCCTGACCGCTGATCGCGATTTCCGGCGTGAGCTGCACGCGGTGGCGCAACACCGGCAGGGCCGCGCGCTTGATGTCGTCCGGCGTGACGAACCCCCTGCCGTCTAACGCAGCGAAAGCCTTGCCGATTCGCACCAGGCTGATCGCGCCACGGGTCCCCGCGCCGAGCGAAATCGAGCGCGATTCGCGGGTCGCCTCGGCCAGCGCCACCGCGTAGCCGACGACTTCCGGCACGACCTGCACCGCCGCCGTCGCCTCCTGGGCCGCGACGATTTCGCGCGGACCGCAGATCACGGAAACACTGCCGCCCGCGCCACCGGGCGTCTCTGCGGAGGCGCGGGTGACGATCTCGCACTCCGCCTCACGCACCGGATAGTCAATGAGCACCTTCATGATGAAACGGTCCAACTGCGCCTCGGGCAGCGGATAGGTGCCCTCGTGCTCGACCGGGTTCTGCGTAGCCAGGGTCATGAACGGCGGCGAGAGTTTCAGCGTCTCACCGTCGATGGTCACCTGCTGCTCCTGCATCACTTCCAGCAGCGCGGACTGGGTCTTCGCGGGCGCGCGGTTGATTTCATCTGCTAGTAGAAGGTTGGTGAAAACCGGACCTTGGCGGAGCTGGAACGTCTGGCTCTTCATATCGAACAAGCGGAAGCCCGTCACGTCGGACGGCATCAGGTCCGGCGTGAATTGAATCCGCGCCGACGCCCCGCCGAAGGTTTTCGCGAGCGTGGTGACGAGATGGGTTTTCCCCAGTCCCGGTTTTCCTTCCAACAGAACGTGACCGCCCGCGAGCAAGGCGGCGATGACTTGCTCGATGACGACATCCTGGCCGAGGATCACGCCGCGCACTTGCTCGCGCATCCGGTGGATCAATTCCGCGAGGCTGCGGACAGGCTGCTTTTCATCGGTGATTGGGGCGTAGGGATCTGGATTCATGGATTCGTGAGTCAGTGGAGAACTTTGAGGAGCTGTTGTAAATCGGCGGCCGTGCGGGTGAGAATGGCCGAGTCCGCCGGGGCCGCTTCGGCAAGCGCGCGGAACACCCGCTCGCGGGGTAGCCCGGCGCGGTCGGCGAGGAATTGGAAAAAATTACCGTCGCGCCGCCCGGACCTAACGGCCATCCGCTGGCCAAGCTCGACGATCTGCGCGCGCAGCGGGACCAGCAGCGCCGCCGCCCGGTCCAGCCGCCATTGGAAATCCCCGAGCGCTTCCAGATGGTGCTCGTAACTGCGCAAGGTCGAAGTGCCATCCGCCGCTTCAAGCGGGCCGAAGCGGGTGAAATTCTTCCACAGCCACAGCAACGTCAGCACGCCGAGACCGATCAGCACCGGCCACAGGTGTTTGCCAAGAAGCCCCCACAGCGAGAGTCCCGAGCCGCGCATAAATCCGATAGAACCCTCGTATTCCGTCGCCAGGATCAGGGCCTCCAACAACGCCGCGTGATCCTTGTCGCCGATCCAACGGTTGCGGAACAAGCGCCCGTCCGTGAGCACCGTCATCCGCCCGTCGCCGCTGGAAACGGATGCGAAAACACCCGGCTCGCCGCCATCGGACGCCACGCGGGTCTTGGAACTCGCCGCCACTTCGAAAGACTCACCATCAAACTCGATCTCGGTCACCGGCTCCTTGGAGTTCTTACCCTCACTCAGCTCGATGCCCGCACTTCCTAACATATCCACGATCGCGGGCTCCAGACTCGGTTTCACCGAATCATCCGACCAGTCGTTCGTCTCCGCGTCGGCATGCTCTACCAGCAGGACCAGATGGCCGCCCGCCTCCACCCAGTCCTCGATCTGGCGGGTGAAACTCGCATTGCTCAGAACCGCTGCCGGGACGAACCACACGGCATCCTCGAATTCCGGCGAGGTCCACGCCGCCAGCGAGCGCACCTCGCCGTCGTATCGCGCGGCGAAGCGCTCGGCGGCGAGCCAGGGATTGATCCGCGCCTTGCCCTTGTAGCCGATCTCGCGCTTCGCCTCAATGTAATCGCAAGCGGTTAGAGCGAGCGCCGTCACGAGCAGTGCCAGAAATTTCACAGCGCTCTCCCTTCTCCGAACGGCCACTGCCGGCAAAGCGCCTGCACCTCCGTATCCGCCGGACTCACTCCGGCGTATGCCAGCCGGATCCACGCCCCGGTGATGCCGCGGAAATAGGCCGGATGCACCGCCGCACCGGCCTGATCAAATCGCCGCACGCAGTCGCCCTCGGTGTCCGACTCGTGGATTTCCACCCGCCCCAGCTCCATCACCCGGGAAATCGATCCGCAGTAAAGCAAGCCTAACGACTCGTGATGCCGCCCCTGCTGCCACAGCAACCATGCCGCGCCCGGCACGTCGGCCGGCAGCAAGTGCGGGGAAACCTCCATGCCCATCACCACCCGCGCGGACGGCGCGATTTTGTCCTCCTTCACGCCCGGCCCGCGCAGCATGAAAACGTGGCGGTATTTCCATAACATCCAGCCGAGCAATCCCACCAGCAAGGCCGCCGCGCAGATCGCGAAAACCTGCATCAGGATTTCGACCCAGCCGCCGGACCATTTGATAGACGACTTCCGGGGCTTCGGGATCTTATCCGTCACCGTGTGCACCTTGAACGCCTCGTCCGCCTTCACCTCGCGGATCACCTCCGCCGCTGGCCGCAGTTCCGCGCCATGGGCGGAGAAGCCGATCATGAAAAACGAAAGCATCACGACCGCGATCTTCCCCAGCCGCTGCGCCAGCCGCTTGAATGCCAGCTCCACGTCCCAGCCCTCGATCCACGTCCGGTTGTTGATATAAATCCCGAACCCCGCGCCGGTCACGAACACGTCTGCCAGAGGAATCGCCACCATCACGCAGGCCGCCACCGTCCGGGTGATCAGCAGCGGCAGCTCCATCGGGAAATTCGGATCCCACGACTCGACCGCCAGGGTCCACGCGCCATCCTGGCCCTCCGGCACAAGCATCAGAAACAGCGCGAGAATCCCTAAACCCAGCCAGACCGCCGCGATGTCCGAGAGGAAATAAAGCCACATCACCACGCCCTCGCCCCGGCGGCGGACCACCTGGCCGCAGCGTTGTTTGTAGGCCTTTCCGCGCAAGCCTTCCAAGTCCTCCACCGCCAGCGTCACCGGCAGCCACGGCGAGAACCGGGCCCATAGAAACCGATAGAAAAACCGCCGTGTCCATGCCTTCGGAATTTCCCGCCAGACCGCGCGCCAAGAAGGTTCCTCGCCGAACAAGCGCCGACTCAGCTCGAACAAAACCATCCGCGAACCCGCCGGCTTGCACCACCAGAACAAGGCCAACAGCACCATCGGATGATCCCATAACAGCCAAACACCGGCGGCCGTGGGAACTCCCAGCGCCACCCACCAGAGCGCGATGCAGCGCCAGAAGTCGCGCCGCGCCAGTGCGAAACCGAGGTCCACCGCCTCCCAGTCGCTGCGCGGGCGGATCTCCGCCGTCACCGTGTCAAGCCTCATGGCCGGACCTCCTTCCTGCTAGTGAGAAATAAGCAATGTGCAGCACCCAGCCGAAGATCCCCGCCAGGTATTTCCATTCCGAGGGAATCCCCCGCGCCGACCAGAATCCCTCCACCACCGCCGCCAGCGTGGTCATCAACGCGGCTCCATAGATCAATGGCAGCGCCTGGTTCCCCGCTTCCGACAGCGCCCGCACCCGCGGCAACCTACCCGGCCGCAGGATCGCAAGACCCAGGCGCATCCCCGCCATTCCGGAGACCACCATTCCTAGCAGTTCAAACGACGAGTGCCCCGCTACGAAGGACCAGAACGACTCGGGATTGCATGCGTGGTTCACGTAGCCCGCCGCCGCGCCGATGTGGAGGCCGTTGAACAGCAGGAAAAACAAAGTGCCGACACCCGCCGCCATCCCGCCCGCGAAGATTCGAAAGTCGATCGCCACGTTGTTATAAATGTAGAAGCAGAACATCATGAAATTCGAGCCATACTCCGAGCGCAGGTGGCTCAGCTGCTCTTCCCTGCCGCCGTACATCTGCTCCATCCCCGCCATCCCGTCCGCGCCCAGCACCGCCTGAATCCAGCGGATGTCGTGCTCCGCCGAGAGCATCATCGCCAAGAA
This sequence comes from Akkermansiaceae bacterium, assembly GCA_947462535.1. Classification (GTDB taxonomy): domain Bacteria; phylum Verrucomicrobiota; class Verrucomicrobiia; order Verrucomicrobiales; family Akkermansiaceae; genus Luteolibacter. The sequence goes on from CANHPN010000009.1 coordinate 58,533, forward strand.
CGGCAGCCAGAAAACCGCGTTGCACAGCCAGAACAAACGCCACTCGCCGCGCACGGCCTGCGGGAATCTCACCGCCACGAAGGAGACCGCGTTCTCCCAGGTCCCCCGCCGCGTCCGATAGATCAGCTCGTAGCCGCGGATCACCAGCTCGTTGAGCCGCTCGGTGACGCGCGCGCCGTACATCCGGGACTCCGACAGCGAAAGGTCCAGGCTCAGCTCGCGGAACAAGCGCGGAAGCTGCTCCGCCTCGGGTCCGGCCTTGCCCTTTTCCATCAGCCCTAACAGCCGTTCGTATTCCGCCCAGCGTGCCTCGTTGCGGTGCTCGAAATCCCCGGAGGTCACCGTTCCCCCCTTTTCTCCTGCACCCAGTGCGCCATCGCCATCAGCCGGTTCACGCCCTCCGCGCCCGTCGCGCCGCTCAGCGCCGTCGCCTGGTCCGCGATTTCCGCCCGCCTGCCGTCCGACCAAAGTCCAGCCCGCTCGCGGAACAACGCGAGCGCTCGCGTCTCATCCACGGTTAGACCGACCGGTAGCGGCACCGCGACGATCGGTGGTGGCGCGGCGATCATGGGCGGCTTTGGTATCCGATCATAAATCACCACCGTCCCCGCCGCCAGATCGCCGAGCCTTTGGAAGCGCTTCGTCGCCAGACAACTCGTCAGCCCGAAGCAGTAGGTGAAAAACGGCATGCCATCGATGAAGCGCAGGAAATTTCTAACCACCGCCTGGCCGAAGGTGATCGGCGAGCCCGTCGCCTGCACCACCCGCAGCCCCATCAACCGTTTTCCCGGCGTGGCCCCGCGTTTCCCCGCTTCGAAAACCACCGGATACAGCCAGTCCATCAGAAACCACGCCAGCAACATCACCCCGCCCGCGACGTTGCCGCCGATGGCGATGCCCGCGAAGGCCACCGCGATTCCGCCGATGGCGAGCACCGCCGAACGGATCAGGAAATCGATTGCGTAAGCGCCCGCGCGCAGTATCGGACCGGCCATCCGCAGGCGGATTTCAATGCCCTCGGCGAGCTCCACCGCTTGCAAGGTATCGAGTTTTTCGGGTTCCGCCATGGTCGGGTCTCGGTGCCGAAGCTAGCCCGCCCGCCGACGAGGTAAAGCCCGGGCTTGCAACAGTTCACCGCAGGGCCAGCAGCGCGAATTCCTTGTGATGCACGCTAAGCTGCTGGAGGCGGATCGTCTTAAATCCCATCTCCGCGAGCGAGGCGAACCATTGCGACTTGTCGGCCACCTGCAACAGATCCGTTAGCTTCAGGGTGATCAGCACGCCGCGGATCGACGGGGCCATTTTGCAAAAGCGCGCGCATTCCTTGAGCACCACCTCCGGCGACTGGTTCATGTCGGACATGAACCAGGTGACGCCCAGCCCGAGGTCGCGCTTGCTCGTCAGCGCGGCGGGTTTGCGGCATTGGAAAAACCACGAACTATCTGTTAGCACGTCCTGCCGTTCCGCGATGGCGGAGGCGAGCACGACTTCCGCCATCTTCGCAGGGTCCACGCCGATGACCGGCACCCCGCGGTTGATCAGCGCGAGCACGACGCCGCCGGGTGCGCAGCCGAGCTCGACGACGATGTCCTTGCGGGTGAATTCCAAATCGAAAAACCGCGCGGCTTCCTCCAGCTTAAGCCAGGCCCGCGAGGGCGATTCGGCTGGCATCAAGATCCCCGCATCGCCCGCCGGATCGGGGCTCAAGAACGGCGCGTGCCGATGCAGACCGGCCCAAAACTCGGAGTCTCCCAGCTCCACCACCGTGCCGACGACTTCACCGAGCTGCGGCTTTCCCGAAGTTTTCCCGTCGCATACGCCCTGCATCTTCCGGTCGGCGAACCGGGCGTGATGGATGATCCGCGTTTCACCGAGCAGCGCGACCCCCGCTTCCCGCGTGGTCGCTTTCCCGAGGGAAAGGCAGAGCCGCCGCGCGGTGGCGATTTCCACATCGAGCGAGTCGAACGAAAAGGGCTTGTCCGCTTTGAAGGTGACGAATCCCCGCCGCTGATAGCCCGGCCGCCAGCCGAGTTTCATCGTCTCTACTTCCAGCTTCAGCGCCTTCTCGGAGCCCGGATTGGTCAGGGCGAAAACAAACTCGGACTCGACAGGTTTCATGATCGGATTTCTTTAGCGAGTCACCAGAGCCCGTAATTGCCGGTCTTCATGATGTAGAGCCCCATCAGGAAATTCGCGGTGGCGTGCATGATGACGCAGGCACCGAGGTTCTTGCTCCATACGCAAAACAGGTAGGTGAGGCTGCCGTAAACGAAGGCCCCGGCGTAATCGACGGGCGCGTGGGCAAGCATGAACAGCCCGGTGACGATGCCGTAGGAAAGCCAGCGGGCGCGGCCGAAGGGCTGCTTCCAGTAGTCCCCTTCCCAATCGCAGACGAAGCGCATGAGGAAGCCGCGCCAGAAAATCTCCTCCACCAACGCGACCACCACGGCGGCCCGGATGAACCGGAAAACCAACGCGCCCCAGTAGGCGAGCGGATTCTCAAACAGACCGGGATCGAAGCCTTCCTTGCGTTCCGCCACACCGATGATTTTGAGCCCCCCCTCGGTTTTCCCCGTTAATCCCCAGGCATCGTAAAGCACTGTGGGCAGCAGCCAGAAGCCGATACCGACCGCGCCGAAAACGATGCCGGTCAGCGCCCATTTCAACGACCAGTCGAAGTGATAAAACCGCCGGTAATGCACGAGCACGCCGAGGGTGACGAGCGTCTGCACCGGATAGACAAACTGCGCGGGGTCCTGCCGCCACCAAGGCGCGTCCGGGTGCTTCCACTCGACGGCCGCGCCGACGAGCATTAACAGAATCATGAATCCCATGAACACCGCGAACGGCACCACGTGCGCCCGGGTGAGCTGCTCGGGATCGTTGACCTCCGGTTGCGCGCTCATGGCGGTCAAAGCCTGCCCACGAAGCGCTCGATTCTATCGGTCGCGGTGCGGATGTCGTCGAAGGCGGTGGCGTAGCAGCAGCGCAGGAAACCCTCGCCGGAGGCTCCGAAGGCGCTGCCCGGCACGCAGGCGACGCTCTCTTCTTCCAGCAGCTTCATCGCGAACTCTTTGCTCGTGAGACCAGTGCTGCGGATGTCCGGGAAGACGTAGAACGCACCGCCGGGAAGGTGGCAATCCAGGCCGATCTCGTTGAGCCGCTTGACCAGGAAATCGCGGCGCTGGTGATAGCTGTTACGCATTTCGATCATCGCGGGCTGGCCGTTTTCGAGTGCCTCGATGGCGGCGTTCTGACTCATGATGGGCGCGCAGAGCATCGAGTATTGGTGGATTTTCATCATCGCCTCGATGATCGGTTGCGGCGCGCAGGCATAGCCGAGGCGAAAGCCCGTCATCGCGAAAGCCTTGGAGAATCCATGCAGCAGGATCGTCCGCTCCTTCATCCCCGGCAGCGCGGCGATGGATACGTGCGGCTCGGTCTCGTCATAGCGGAGCTCGCTGTAGATCTCATCCGTCATCACGATCAAGTCGTGCTCGATGGCCAGCTTGGCGATGCCTTCCAGATCTTCGCGCGAGGCGCAGGCACCGGTCGGATTGGTCGGAAAATTGATGAAAATGATCCGCGTCCGCGGCGTGATGGCGGCGGCGACTTGCTCCGGTTTCAAGGAGAACGCGTTTTCCTTGGTCGTCAGGACCGGCACCGGCACGCCGTGCGCCATGACGATGCTCGGGCTGTAGGAAACGTAGCAGGGCTCGTGATAGATCACCTCGTCGCCGGGATTGAGCAGCGCGCGCAGGGCGATGTCGATGGCCTCCGAAACCCCGACGGTCACCAGCACCTCGGTCGCCGGCTTGTAGCTGACGTGAAAGAAGTTCTCCACGTATTTGGAGATCGATTTACGCAGCGAGAGCAGGCCGAGATTGGAGGTGTAGGTGGTCTGGCCTTTTTCGAGCGAGTAGATGGCCGCTTCCCGGATGTGCCATGGAGTGACAAAATCAGGCTCGCCGACGCCGAGCGAGATGACATCGTCGCGGCCTTGGACGAGTTCGAAGAAGTCGCGGATTCCCGAGCGCGGGATCGAGGCGACGTTGGTGGCGATTTTCGCTTGATAGTCCATGTCAAAACCCGCCGGACGGCGGGCTGGAATCTCAGCGGGCCGAGCCGCCCCCGTCAATCCCCGGGGCGGGCTTTTATTTGGCAGGCGGAGTCCCGCAATGGCGAAGACTGTCGAAAACGGGTCATTCCTTGAAAGTTCCGGGAGCAGGGAAGTTAAGTCCGTGAACAGCGGCAACCCTTGCCGAGAGGCTTCGAAAACCAAATCCGGAAGCCCTCCAATGACCGCATCTCACAAAAAGCACCTGCCCTCGCGATGAATCGCCGTGCTACCCCTCGCAACTGCCCTCGCGCCATGCACCGCTTCGTGCGCCGACATCGCCACGAGGCGAGAACCCTTGAAAACCTCAGCCCATCACACGCGCTCAAGCTTTCACTCCTGCCTGATCCGCTGAAACCCCATGGCCCGCGTGCGGCAATGCCTCTGGTGGTGTGGGTGATGATTTTGCTAGAGGCCTTGCTGTTTTTGGCGCGGGCTGGAAACTCTTGTTTAAAAGCGCTGCCTGCCGGGCAGCACCTTAGAAAGCAGCCTGCGTTTGTCCGGACCGCCCAGTTACCGGCTCAGGTTTCCCGCCGCGCCGCAGTATCCGCAAACGAACGCTTGAACCGATCCACGGGCACAGCACCATCCACAGCCTGCCATGGAGCCATTCTCAAGATCATCCCGCCGCCATTTCATCAAGTCCTCACTCGCCGCCGCAGGTGCGGTCTTGGCGGGGCCTCAAATCGTCCGGGCCGAAACCCTCGGCAACGCCACCAAGGCCGCGGCGAACTCCCGCATCGGCATGGGGTTCATCGGCATGGGCCTCATTTCCGACGGGCATTTGCGGTCCTTCCCCGGATTGAAAAACGTGCAGCCGATCGCCGTGTGCGACCTCAAGGACTGGCAGTTGCAAAAAGCGGTCGATGTCTTGAAGGGTAATGGTTTCACCGACATCCAGGCCACGGCGCGCTTTGAGGAAGTCCTTTCCAACCCCAAGATCGATGCGGTTTGCGTCACCACCCCCGACCATTGGCACGCGGCCATCGCCCTGGCGGCGATGAAGGCGGGCAAGGACGTATATGTCGAAAAACCGATGACGTTGACCATCGAAGAGGGCAAGGCGCTGGTGGCGGCGGAGAAGAAATACGGCCCCATCCTCCAGGTCGGATCGCAGCAGCGTTCCTCGATTCATTTCCGCATCGCCGCCAATCTGGTGCGCAACGGCCTGATCGGTGAGGTGAAGGAGATCTACTGCCAACTGGGTGAATTCCCCCAAGCTCCGGAAAAGGAAGACGTCGTCCCGGTGCCCGCTGGCTTCGACTACGACCGTTGGCTGGGCCCAACGCCGTTCTTCGAACACTCGGAAAACCGGGTTAAGGGCAATTACAGTGGCGGCTGGCGCTGCTACTGGGAGTATGGCAGCCGGAAATTCGGCGACTGGGGCGCTCACCACTTTGACATCGTCCAATGGGCGCTCAACCGCGACGACACCGGGCCCGTCGAGTTCATTCCCCAAGGATTCGAAGGTGCCGAGCACCACCACTACCGCTATGCGGACGGCATCACGGTCTGGCGGGATAAGAAGCCTGATAACGGCCACATGATCCGCTTCATCGGCACCAAAGGTGAAGTGCACGTCAGCCGCGGCAAGATCGACACCCTGCCCTCTGAACTGGTGCGCCACAAATTCAAAGAAAGCGATATCCAAGTTTACGAATCCAAGGAGCACCGGCAGAACTTCATCGATTCCATCGGAACCCGCAAACCGACGATCTGCCCTGCGACCGTAGGGCATCGCTCCGCGACGATCTGTCAGCTCTCCGGCATCGCACAACGTCTCGGACGCGCGGTCAAATGGGATCCGAAATCCGAGCAGATCACCGGCGACAAGGATGCCGCGGCGATGCAGGACCGTCCGCGACGTGAAGGCTATGCGCTGCCGGTTGCATGAGCGACGCCGTAGCGACCGGTCGGAGCACTCGGCATTTTTCCTTTTGCGGTTTTGATTGCCAGCGGCGCGCTCGCCCGTGACTGTCTGCCCGTCCGGGTCCGGACCTTTTCCGCATGAAAGTCGTCGCCATCGCCAACCAAAAAGGCGGCGTGGGTAAAACCACCACCGCCCTCAACCTCTCCGCCGCCCTCGCGCTGCGTGGCCAACGCGTGCTTCTCATCGATCTCGACCCCCAGGCGAACTGCACCAGCGGCCTCGGCGTCGAGCCGCCGGACGGTTGCAGCATGTATCCGGTCCTCCTCGGCGACACCACCGTCGCCCAACAGATTCTACCCACCGGCCGCGAGAATCTCTCGATCCTGCCCTCGGAAATGGACCTCGCCGGCGTGGAAATCGAGCTCGCCCGCAGTGACGACCACCTCACCCGCCTGCGCTCCATCCTCCAAGCACTCAAGCCGAACAACCTCTTCGAATACTGCATCCTCGACACCCCGCCGTCGCTCGGCGTGCTGATGACCTCCGCGCTCGCCGCCGCCGATGAAATCCTCATCCCGCTCCAATGCGAGTGGTTCGGCCTCGAAGGCCTGGCAAAAATCGTCCACGTCATCGACCAGATCCGCGGCTCCGACGCAAACCCCGGGATCAAGCTCGAAGGCATCGTGATGACGATGTACGACGGCCGCACCCTGCTCTCGCGCCAGGTCGTCGAGGAAGTTTCCAAGTTTTTCCCGGATCAAATGTACCGCACTATGATCCCACGGACGATCCGCATCGGGGAAGCGCCCAGCCACGGGAAAACCATCTTCGAGCACGACCCCAGCGGCCTCGGAGCCCAAGCTTACGGCGCGATGGCCGACGAATTCCTGACCCGCCACGCCGCCGTCGGCTCCTTGCTTGCGACGCACTGATCTTCAGCGCGTGGAACATTGAATGGCACGGCGAGGAACACGCAGGGCTACCTCATTTTGAAATGTTGAGTTTCAGAAGGGTTTCGAGTGTTTTCTCGCAAAGCGCGGCGCGGATGCGTTTGCCGCGCATGGTGTCTTTGATGGTCTGATCATGCCGGAGGAGGTTGAGGGTGAGTTTGCGCAGCAG